>JANRIM010000034.1:0-9766 GCA_033764865.1 Hyphomonadaceae bacterium | reverse complement strand
CGGGCCTCCACAGCGCTGTGCCAGGTCCAGGCGCTGGCGATGATGGCGTCCAGATCCCGCTGCGGCGACCATCCAAGACCGTCCCGGGCCTTGGATGCATCCGCCACGAGGGCGGCGGCGTCGCCAGGGCGACGGTCGGCGCGCAAAAGCGGCATGCGACGGTCGGTGACGCGTTCGATGGCGGCCACCACTTCCTTCACGCTGGCCCCGTCGCCGGTGCCCAGGTTGAAGACGTCTCCCGGCCCGCCGTCGATAAGCCGTCGCACGGCCCGGACGTGCGCATCCGCCAGATCGAGCACATGGACGTAGTCGCGGATGCACGAGCCGTCGCGCGTGTCGTAATCCTCGCCGAACAGCATGAACGCCTCGCGGCGGCCCAGCAGGGCGAAGATCGCCAGTGGAATGGCGTGCGTTTCGGGGTCGTGATGCTCTCCCAGGCCGTGTTCCGGAGCTGCGCCGGCGGCGTTGAAGTACCGCAGCCACGTGGAGCGCTGGCCGTAGGCGGCGCCGTGGTCGGCGAACATGCGTTCCGCCGCCAGCTTGGTCCAGCCGTACGGGTTGAGCGGCCACTGCGGGTGCGTCTCGTCCAGCCGCGACTGGCGGGGGGCGCCATAGGTGGCGCAGGTGGACGAAAAGACGATGGGCGGCTGGCCGTTGGCCCGGGCGGCCTCCAGCAGCGTCGCCACGCCGCGGACGTTGACGTCGTAGAACGGCGCCGGGTCCCGAACGGACACGCCCGCCTCGATCAGCGCGGCGAAATGGATGATGGCCGCCGGCCGGTGCGTGGCGAGCGCCGCGCCCAGCCGCTCGCCGTCGCGGACGTCGCCCGCTTCCAGCGGACCAAAGCGGGCGAAGGCCCGGTGGCCGTGGACAAGGCTGTCGTACACCACCACGCGGTAGCCCGCCTCGGCCAGCGCGAGGCAGGTGTGGGAGCCGATGTAGCCGGCGCCCCCCGTCACGAGGATGGTTTCCCCCGCCACGTCAGGCGCCGAGTGTGGCGCGCAGGCCGGCGTGCGCGGCCGTTTCGGCGGCGATGGCCAGCGAAGAGGTCAGCCCTGGCGATTCGATCCCGAACAGGTGCACCAGGCCCTCATGCCCGTGCGTGGACGGGCCATCGATCCGGAAGTCCGCGGCAGGCTGGCCCGGGCCGGACAGTTTGGGACGCAGGCCGGCGTAATCCGGCGTCAACGCGCCGTCCGGCAGCGCCGGCCAGTAGGTTCGGATGGCGGCGTAGAAGCTCTCGGCGCGCCGGATGTCCACGGCATAGTCCACCCGGTCGGGGTCGGTCTCCGTCAGCCATTCCACGTCGGGGCCGAACCGCATCCGCCCGGCGAGATCGAGGGTGAGGTGCACGCCCAGACCGCCATCGACGGGCGCGGGATAGATCAGGCGTTTGAACGCGGGCTTGCCCGCGCATCCGAAGTAGGAGCCCTTGGCCAGCGTCTGCGCGGGGATGAGCGCGGGATCGTAACCGTCCAGGCGCGCGGCGACCGCCTGGGCGTGGAGGCCGGCGCTGTTCACCAGCACGCGGGTGGTGATGCGGGCCGGTTCGCGCCCGCCCGTCCACAGGGCGAAACCTCCGCCGGCGAGGATTTCCGCCCGCTCCAACGGCGTCTCGAAGACCACCGCCCCGCCGAGGTCCTCCAGTTCGCCCTGGTAGGCCAGCATGAGGCCATGGCTGTCCATCACCCCCGTCTCGGCGGACATGAGCGCGGCGGTGCACGCGAGGTTCGGCTCGAGGCGCCGGGCGTCGGCGCCGTCCATCAACCGGACGCCTTCCACCTCGTTGGCCCTCGCCACATCGAGCAGCTGGGCGATCTTGGCCGTTTCCCGGTCGTTGGTCGCCACGATGAGTTTTTCGGCCTTCCAGTGCCGCACGCCGCGGGCGGCCATGTAGGGATAGAGCAGGCGGCGGCCGGCGACGCACAGGCGATGCTTGAGGCTGCCGGTGGGGTAGTAGATGCCGGCATGCACCACTTCGCTGTTGCGCGACGATGTGCCCGAGCCGATGACGCCCGCGCTCTCCAGGACCAGTACGTGAAGGCCCGATCGCGCGATCGTCGCCGCGCAGGCAAGCCCCACCGCGCCGGCGCCGATGACGACGGCGTCCACGTCGAAGGCGGGGCGGGATGGGGATCGGGAAGGGGCGCCGTCAGCCATGCCCGTTCCTCCTGCGCCGGAAGCGCGAAGTCAAACCGCTTGGTTAAGGGCGGGTGCGCACGCTAAGACCCCGGCGATGAAGACAATCCCCCCCGCAGACTTCGACGCCGATGCGGCGCTCGCCACAGCCCGTCGCACCATCGAGGCGGAGGCCGAGGCGCTGCACGCCCTTGCGCGCGCGCTGGACGGCCCTCTAGGCGCCCCGTTCGCAGAGGCGGTGCGGGCGCTCTCCGCGACGCGGGGCCGGGTCATCGTCACCGGCATGGGCAAGAGCGGCCACATCGCCCGCAAGATCGCCGCCACCATGGCCTCCACCGGTCGGCCCGCGATGTTCGTCCATCCGGCCGAAGCCAGCCACGGGGATCTCGGCATGGTGACGGAGGAGGATTGCGTCCTTGCGCTGTCGCGGTCCGGCGAAACCAGCGAACTCTCGGATCTCCTGTTTCATTGCCGGCGGCTGGAGATTCCCATCGTGGCGATCACGTTTCGCGCGGCGTCCACCCTCGCGCAGGCCGCCGACGTGGCGCTCGTCCTTCCCGATTGCGGCGAGGCCCACGACGATACGCCCGCGCCCACCACCTCCACCACCATGTCGCTGGCGATGGGCGACGCGCTGGCGGTCGCGTTGCTGGAGGCCAAGGGATTCACCGCCGACCATTTCGGCGCCATCCACCCGGGCGGCAAGCTCGGCGCGTTGCTGAAGCGCGTGCGTGACGTGATGCGCGGGGCGGACCACGCGCCGCTCTGCCCGCCGGAGACGCCGGTGCCCGCAATGCTCGCTGCGATGACGGCTGGCGGGATCGGCGCCATCGGGCTCGTGGAGGGCGGGGTGCTGGTGGGGGTGGTGACCGACGGGGATTTGCGCCGGCGTCTCAACGCCGCGGCCTTCGACAAGACGGCGCGCGCGCTGATGACCGCCGCCCCCAAGACGATCGCCTCCGACGCGCCGCTCGCCGACGCCATCGCCCTCATGAACGACGCCAAGATCACCAGCCTGTTCGTGGTCGACGCCGGCAAGCCGGTGGGCGTGGTGCACATGCACGACCTGCTCAGCGCCGGCGCCCGCTGACGGCGCGCGCAATTCAGGCCAGCGCTTCGCGCAGCGCCCACACGCCTGTCAGGAAGAACACGGCTGCGGCCCCGAAGCGCACGAGCCTCAGCGGGGCGATCTTCAGCAGCGCCGGTCCCGCGAAAACAGCCGGCGCGTTGGCGATCATCATGCCGGCCGTGGTCCCCAGCGTGACCCATGCGATGTCCTGGAAGCGCGCCGCGAGCGCCACGGTGGCGATCTGGGTCTTGTCGCCCATCTCGACCAGAAAGAACGCAATGAGCGTGCCCGTAAACACGCCCTTGGCGGGACGTGCGCCATCCGGCGCCGCATCGAGTTTGTCGGGGATCAAGGTCCATGCCGCCATGGCGATGAACGCCAGCGCGATCAGCACCCGGACGGGCCGGCCGGCAAGCAGATCGGTGACGAGAAAGCCTGCGCCCGCGGCCAGGGCGTGATTGGCCAACGTGGCCGCCAGAATGCCCGCGAGGATCGTCCACGGACGACGCCAGCGCGCGGCCAGCACCATGGCGAGCAGCTGCGTCCGGTCGCCGATTTCGGCGAGCGCGACCGTGAGTGTGCAAACGAGAAGGACGCTCATGGGACATTCCGGGCCGGCGGCGATCACAACGGAACGCGCTCCGCCGGCCGACGGGGCGCCGTTCCGTTGGTCTCGCCATCGCCGGCGCGATTGTCCGGTCCACCCTGCGCCACGGCCGACCGCGCGACGGTCGGGCCAAGTGTGTTGACGCAAAGCCCTCATGAGATGCGAGGGCGGCTACTCCCCAAAGAGGACCGCTGCGCTAGCGGCGCCGCGGCCCGGCGTCAACAGCGGGGCTTACCTTAGCGTGAAATTGCTTCGGCCCGCGGGCGCGGGCTAGGGTCATGGGGCACGACGGCTTTTTCCATTCGGGGAGCATCATGGCGCTGCCACCAGTCCTTCAAAATCTTCGCATCCCAGTGGTGGGGTCGCCGCTGTTCATCGTATCGGGACCGGATCTGGTGATTGCGCAATGCAAGGCGGGCGTCGTGGGCTCGTTCCCGGCGTTGAACGCGCGGCCAGGGCCGGTGCTGGGAGAGTGGCTCGATCGGATCACCGACGAACTCGCCGCCCATGACGCATCGAACCCCACGCACAAGGCCGCGCCGTACGCCGTCAACCAGATCGTGCACAAATCCAACGACCGGCTCGAGCACGACGTCGAGATGTGCGTGAAGTACAAGGCGCCGGTGGTCATCACCTCGCTCGGCGCACAGACGTGGCTCAACGACGCGATCCACTCCTATGGCGGCGTCGTGCTGCACGACATCATCAACATCGCCCACGCCCGCAAGGCGCTCGAAAAAGGGGCCGACGGCCTGATCGCTGTGTGTGCGGGGGCGGGCGGCCATGCGGGCGCGCTGTCGCCGTTCGCGCTCGTGCAGGAGATTCGCGCCTTTTTCGACGGGCCGCTGCTGCTGTCGGGCGCGATCGCCAACGGGCGCGCGGTGCTCGCAGCCGAGGCCATGGGCGCCGACCTCGCCTACATGGGCTCCGCGTTCATCGCCACGCAGGAGGCGAACGCCGACCAGGCCTACAAGGACATGATCGTGGAAAGCGTGGCGGAGGACATCGTCTACTCGAACCTCTTCACCGGGGTGCACGGCAACTATCTGAAGCCCTCGATCGTCAAGGCCGGGCTCGACCCCGACAACCTGCCCGTTTCCGATCCGTCCAAGATGAACTTCGGCTCCGGTGGCAACATGGAAAAGAAGGCCTGGAAGGACATCTGGGGCTGCGGCCAGGGCATTGGCGCTGTGAAAGATGTTCCCACCGTGGCGGGTCTCGTGGATCGGCTGGAGCGTGAGTACCTGGAGGGAAAGCGGGGATTGGCCGCCAGCCTGTCCACGGCGCGCGTGGCCGCCGAGTAAGCGCGCGGACGCGCCGGAAGCCTTTCAAACAAAGGATTTTTGACCCCTCGGCGCCGATCGCGCCGAGGGCTTTCGGCTGCGCAATCCGGAGGGCCTCGCCGCCCGCTTAGGCTGTTCGCATCACCAGCGAGGAGCCCATGACCGACACCCCACCTTCCTCCGTACGTCCCGCCCTCAGTTCCCTGACGCTGCGCGGCGCGGCGTCCATGGCCATTGCGTTCGGGCTGTCCAAGCTTGGCGTCACGCTGCCGGACGGCGCGCCCCAGGCCATCGCGGACGCGCTCGCGGAGCTCGTCTTTTACGCCGGGCTCATTGCCGTCGGCGTCGGCCGCGCGCGCGCCCGTGGCCCGCTCATCTGAAATCCGGAGACACACAATGAGACGTCATCCCCTGCGCGCGGCGCTGCTCGCCATCGCCCTGTCCGTCACGCCGGCTTGTGCGGCGTTCCGCGCCGCCGACGCGGTCAATACGGTCGCCGCGGCCGAGACCGCCGATCAAAAGGCCTACGCCCTGCTGCTCGGCTACGCAGCGGTGCTGGAGGAAGCGACCGACATCGTCGCCGATCCTGAAACGCCGCCGCCGGTCAAGACCGCGCTCGCGCGCGCCGAACGGATCGCCACGCCCGCCGCCGATATGCTGCGCGTCGCCTTCGCAACGTACCTGCGCGCCCGCGCGGACTACGAAGCCCAGATCGGCGCCGACGCGTCCCGGCGTGAACGCGCCGCTGCGGCCTTCGTGCTGGCGGCGCAGGCGCTCGACGAAGCCATCACACGCGCGCGCGACCCGTTTGCGGCGTTCACCGCCGCGTTGAAGCAATCCCGCTGAAGGAGGCCCGCATGCACGCCATCATCCTGCAACTCCAGCTCCTGCTCGCCGCTCTCGGCGCGCTGCTGCCCCTGATCCCACAGGCGGGCCGCGCGCGCATCGCATCGGTGTTCGATCTTGTCGGCGCCGCTCTCAAGCTGGGCGAACGGTCGGCCGACGACATCGACGATCTCGCCGCCAAGCTGGCCGCCATCCGCGCGGACGTGGAGCGCATGGCCACCGCCGGCGATCCCGTGACGGCCGATCGTCTCGACGAGGCGTTCGCGCGGGTCACCGCCGCCAGCCGGGCGTTCCGCGCGGCGTTGGGGGAGGGCGCCTAGTCGTCCCACCGCACCCGGCGCCGCGACCGTCGCGCGCCGGGTGCATTCTTTTACAGGGAGAGCTTCTCTCCGATTTCGATGGAGCGCTCGCGCGGAATGCAAAAGTAGTCGACCGCATTCGTCGCAACCCGGGTCAGCGCCACGTAGATGTTGTCGCGCCAAAGCGGCATCCCTCGCTCCGGCGAGGGAAGAATCGTGCGCCGCGCAAGGAAGAAGCTGGTTTGCATGACGGCGAAGTCGATGCGGTTGGATTTTCGCAGCATCGCCAGGGCGGCTGGAACGTTGGGTGTCTCCATGAACCCAAAGCGCAGCGCGATGCGCGTCCACCCCGGGGCGAGGGCGTCCACAACGGCGCGCTCGTTGACGTCCACCGTCGGGGCGTCGTCGATGTGAACGGACACGACGAAGTTTTGTTCATGCACCACGCGGTTGTGCTTCAAGTTCGCGAGCAAGCCGCCGGGCGCCGTCTCGGGATCGTTGGTCAGAAAAACGGCGACGCCCGGTGTGGTCGGCGTGCCGCTGCGCGCGATCTCTTCGATCACCTCCGTGAGGCTCCGCTGATTGGCGCGGGCCTGCGCCGCAAGGATCGCGGTGCCGCGCATCCACGTCATCATGAGCAGGCACAGGACCGCTCCGAACGCCAGAGGAAACCAGGCCCCGTGCAGCAGCTTCGCGGCGTTGGCGGCGAGAAAGACGATTTCCAGCGCGATCATGGGCGTCATCACAAGGAGCGCTGTCCAGAGAGACCATCGCCACAACCGGCGAACGACGACGAAGGCGAGAAAGCTCGTCATCAGCATCGTTCCGGTCACGGCGAGGCCGAAGGCGGACGCCAGCGCGCTCGAGGTCTGAAAGCCCAAAACCAGCAGCACCACGCCCACGGCGATCAGGGTGTTGACGGCCGGCGCGAAAATCTGGCCCCGCTGGTCGGGGCTCGTATGGCGGATTTCCAGGCGCGGCAGCAGACCCAGCTGGACTGCCTGTTGTGTCAGCGAAAACGCCCCGGTGATGATCGCCTGGCTTGCGATCACGGTGGCTGCCGTCGCCAGCGCGACAAGCGGCAGCACGAACCACTGCGGGGCCATGAGGAAAAATGGGCTGTCGGCCGCCTCCGCATCGGCGACGACCAACGCGCCTTGTCCCAGGTAGTTGAGCGCCAGCGTGGGAAAGGCGATCCACATCCAGGCGACCGTGATCGGTTTGCGCCCGAAGTGGCCAAGGTCGGCGTACAACGCCTCCGCACCCGTGACGCAGAGAAAGACCGAGCCGAGAACCATGAACGACGTCCACCCGTGGGCGGCCATGAACTGGACGCCGTAAACGGGATTGAAGGCGTTCAGAATTGCTGGATCGCGCGCGATGTGCGGAACGGCGATGGCCCCGATCGCCACGAACCAGGCGAGCATGACCGGTCCGAACCAGCGGGCGAGCGGGCCCGTGCCCCGAGACTGCACCGCGAACAGGCCGACGATGATGGCGAGGGAAATCGGCATCACCCAAACCTCGTCGAAGCCGGGGGCGGCGACCTTCAATCCCTCCACCGCAGAAAGGATCGAGATAGCCGGCGTCAGGATTGCGTCGCCGTAAAAGAGGGCCGCACCGATGACCCCCGCGAAGATCAGCAGACCCGGCGTCGGGCCGCGCCATCCCCGTTGCGCAAGCCCCAACAGAGCGAGGATGCCGCCTTCGCCCTTGTTGGCGAGCCGCATGATGAAGAACACGTACTTGATCGTGACCAGCACCAGCAGCGTCCAAAGCGTGAGCGAAACGACGCCCAGCACTTCGGCGCGTTCGAGTCCGTCGCTGCGAAGCGGATGCAGCGCTTCGCGCAGCGCATAGAGGGGGCTCGTCCCAACGTCGCCGAACACGACCCCCAGGCTGCCGATGACAAGTGCGGAACCTCGCGCCGCGGACGATCTGTGCGCTGCGGCGTCGTTCGGCTGCTGACGGTCTTGCATGCCGCTCCCACGGGCCAAACCTGCTCTGTGGCGGGTTTGGAGGCTTCGACATTAAGATTCAATGCGGTCCCAACGGTTGTCTCCAGCAGGGAGAGGGGGAAGGCGCGCGGCCTGCGCCGCCATGATCCCGGGGGCGTGTTGTTGACTTCTTCACCTTCAGCGCCCATACCCATCTTCGCGACCGTTCGCAGTTGCAGCATGGCGTTTATGTCTTGCTCGCTCGGACGCGGTCCCCTTCGGTTCGCAACCATCGACGTTTGGCAGGCCTTGGGTCCGCCGTTCATCGCCGTCGCCGCGCACCGGTTCACGCCCGCTCCGTCTCCCTTTGTGAGCAATCTGGCGCGCGTTTCGAAAGTATCCCCTCCCTTGACCCAATTCACTGACCTCGGGCTCAGCGCGCCCGTGCTCAAGGCGCTCGCCGCCGAAGGCTACACGACGCCCACCCCGATCCAGGCTCAGGCCATTCCCCACGTCCTCGCCGGCAAGGACGTCGTGGGCCTCGCGCAAACTGGCACCGGCAAGACCGCTGCGTTTGCGCTGCCCATCATCGATCGTCTCGCCGCGGCGAAGAAGACGCCCGCAGCCCGCGCCGCGCGCGTCCTCGTGCTCGCGCCCACGCGCGAGCTGGCCGCCCAGATCGGCGACAGCTTCCGCGCCTATGGCAAATTCTCCGCGCTGACGTGTGCGGTGGTGTTCGGGGGCGTGCCCATCGGCCGCCAGATCAAGGCGCTGGAGCGCGGCGTCGACGTGCTGGTGGCGACGCCCGGGCGTCTGCTCGATCTCATCGAACAGAAGAAGTGCCGGCTCGATCTCGTGGAGATCCTCGTTCTCGACGAGGCCGACCACATGCTTGATCTGGGCTTCATCCATGCGCTGAAACGCATCGCCCAACTCGTGCCCGCGCAGCGCCAGACGGTGTTCTTCTCCGCCACCATGCCGCCGCCCATCGCGGAGCTCGCCAAGCGCTTCATCACCGATCCCGTGCAGGTCGCGGTCACGCCCATCGCCTCCACGGCGCAGCGGGTGGAGCAGGCCGTCATCCACGTCGATCAGGCGCGCAAGCAGGACCTGCTGGAGGACATTCTCCGCAATCCCCAGATCGCACGCGGTCTGGTGTTCACGCGCACCAAGCATGGGGCCGATCGCGTCGTGAAGCGGCTTGACGCCGCCGGCATCGACGCCCAGGCCATCCATGGCAACAAGAGCCAGGGCCAGCGCGAACGCGCCCTCGAAGGCTTCAAGAAGGGGCGCACGCGCCTGCTCGTGGCCACCGAGATCGCCGCGCGCGGCATCGACGTCGACGACGTGACCCACGTGATCAACTTCGACCTGCCGGACGTCCCCGAACAATACGTCCACCGCATCGGGCGCACCGCGCGCGCCGGCGCCACGGGGGAGGCGATTTCCTTCTGCGCGCCCGATGAACGGGCGTGCCTCAAGGCCATTGAGAAGCTCACGCGGCAGCCGGTCCCCGTGCTGGAGCACCCGCTTGGCCTGCCCACGCCCGGCGCGGATGCGCCGGTGGTGGCGCGCAAGCGGCCAGG
>JANRIM010000020.1:0-3082 GCA_033764865.1 Hyphomonadaceae bacterium | reverse complement strand
TCAGTTCGCGAGGCCGAGGCCGCCGGGGCTGTCGAGCGCGAAGGTGGGGATGTCCACGGTGAACGCGCGGCCCGTCTCCACCTCCACCATGCCGTAGCGCCCGCCCATCATGCCGGAGGGCGCGGCGAGCGGGCAGCCGCTCGTGTAGCGGAACACGTCGCCGGTGCGCAGCACCGGCTGCTTGCCTACCACCCCGTCGCCGTCCACCGTCTGGCGGGCGCCGTGCGCATCGGTGATGCGCCAGTGCCGCGTCAGCAGCTGCACCGTATGCGGCGAGCGGTTCTCCACCTCGACGGTGTAGGCCCAGAACCAGCGCCCCGCGACGGGATCGCTCTCCTGCGGCCGGTAGGTGGGGGTCACGCGGATGACGACGCCTTCGGTGATTGTTTCGTAGGGCGCGCTCACACCGCCTCCAGCGCCTGGGCGATGTCGGCCAGCAGGTCCTCGCACGTCTCCAGGCCCACGCTGATCCGCACCGTGCCGGGGGTCACGCCGATGTGGAGGCGCTGCTCCTCGGTGATCCGCCGGTGGGTGGTGGTGGCGGGATGGGTGGCCAGCGATTTCGCGTCGCCGAGGTTGTTGGAGATGTCGATGAGATCGAGCGCGTTGAGGAAGCGGAACGCGCCCTCGCGCCCGCCCGCGAGCTCCAGCGCGATCAGCGTGCCGCCGGCGCTCATCTGCGCCTTGTGCACGGCGTGGTGGGGGTGGTCGGCCCGGCCGGGATAGAGCACGCGGGTGACCTTCGGGTGCGCGGCCAGGGCGTCGGCGATGCGCGCGGCGCTGTCGCACTGGGCGGGCACGCGCAGGTGGATGGTCTCCAGGCCCTTCAGGATCACCCACGCGTTGAACGGCGAGAGCGCGGGGCCCGTGTGGCGCAGGAAATCGCGATAGTGTTCGTCCATCAGCGCGCGCGACGTGAGGATCGCCCCGCCCAGCGTGCGGCCCTGCCCGTCCATGTGCTTGGTGGTGGAGTACACCACCACGTCCGCGCCGAGGCGCAAGGGCTTCTGCAGCAGCGGCGTGGCGAACACGTTGTCCACCACCACCAGCGCGCCCGCAGGCTTCACGATGGCGGCGACGGCCGCAAGGTCCACCGCGCCCAGCACCGGGTTCGACGGGCTCTCCAGCAGCACGAGCTTCAGGGGCTTCTCCGCCGCCGCCCGCCACTGCGCGAGATCCTCCCCGTCGACGAAAACCACCTCCACGCCGAAGCGCGGCAGGTACGTGTCGAGCAGCCACAGGCACGACGAGAACAGCGCCCGCGGCGCCGCCACCCGGTCGCCCGCCCGCAGCGGCGCCACCACCGCCGCCGTCACCGCCGCCATGCCGGAGCCGACGGCCAGACACTCCTCCGCCCCCTCAAGCCCCATCAGACGCTCCTCCAGCATCCGCACGGTGGGGTTGGCGTAGCGGCCGTAGAGATAGCCGGGCGCGGCGCCGGCGAAGCGGGCGTCGGCCTCCTCGGCGCTGTCGTAGACGAAGCCGGACGTGAGGTAGATCGCCTCCGCCGTTTCCTTGTTCTGGCTGCGCGCAAGGCCCCCGCGCACCAGGCGCGTGGCCAGGCCCGGGCCGCCGTCCTGCGGCCCCGCCGCCTGGGGGAACTGTTTGTCGGTCATGGACGCCTCCGATTTAGCGGAATTTCTTGAGCGCCCCGCAAGCTGGTTCAAATCGGCGCGACGGTTACGTGAACGAGGGGGGGTGGGGCCGTCAAGATCGGGCGCGGGGGCGAGGAGGCCCGCACGCCGCGTCGCGCCCTTGCCGTTACTGGACAAGCGCCGCCCGGCGTGGCCCAAGGTGGCGCCCAAGCGGAGTCATCCATGGCGACCCACGGCGTCCTCCCCGACGCGGACATCCGCCGCGCCATCGAGCGCGGATTCATCCTTCCCGCGCTGCCGCTCCACCCCGACCAGATCCAGCCCGCCAGCCTCGACCTGCGTCTCGGCGATGTGGCCTACCGCCTGCGCGCGAGCTTCCTGCCGGGCGCGGCCACCGTGGCCGAGCGGCTGGACGAGGAGCTGGTGATGCACCGCATCGACCTCTCCAACGGCGCCGTGCTGGAGACGGGTTGCGTCTATCTCGTCCCGCTGATGGAGCGCGCGGCGCTGCCGCCGCACCTGCACGGCGCGGCCAACCCGAAAAGCTCCACCGGACGCATCGACGTCTTCACCCGGCTGATCGTGGACCATGCATCCGCCTTCGACCACGTGCCCGCCGGCTACGAAGGCCCGCTCTACGCCGAGATCAGTCCGTGCACGTTCTCGGTGCTGGTGCGCTCGGGCTCGCGGCTGTCGCAGCTGCGCCTGCGGCGCGGGCCGCCCCATCCCCGCCGCGACGTGGATTTCTCCATCGATCTCGCCGGCGAGGGCCCGGTGGGCTTCCGCGCCAAGCGTTACTCCGGCGTGCTCGACGTGGAGCGGCTGGGCGACTACGACCCGCGCGATTTCTGGGAGCCGCTGGCCGCGCGGCGCGGGCGGCTCGTGCTCGATCCGGGCGAGTTCTACATCTTCGCGTCCAAGCAGCCGGTGCTCATCCCGCCCGACGAGGCCGCCGAGATGGCGCCCATCCGCCCCGAGCTGGGCGAGTTCCGCGCCCACTATGCGGGCTTCTTCGATCCGGGTTTCGGCGTCGCGCCCCACGAGGGCAAGGCCGTGCTGGAGGTGCGCTCCCGCGACGTGCCGTTCATCCTCGAGGACGGCCAGCCCGTGGGCAAACTTGTGTTCGAGCCGCTCGCCGGCCCGTGCGAGAAACTCTACGGAGAGACGGGCTCCAACTACCAGGGCCAGGGCTTGCGCCTGTCCAAGCACTTCGCCCCCTGGCGCTGAGAGTGCGGGGAGAGCGCCGCGCGCTGTCCCCCAGGACCGCGGGCCTCCGGCCCGCTCTTTTCCTTGCTTCCCAAGCGCAATCTATGCGGGCCGGAGGCCCGCGCTCCTGAGTAAATCCAGAGGGGCAAGGGGCCGTGCGACGCTCCTCCCATGACCGACGCCCCGCCCGCCCCCGATCCTTGCCGCCTCCACCGCATCGCGCTCGCGATGCGCGGGTGGCTGTGGGCGTTCGCGGCGTGGGCGCTGGAGGTTGTGGGGGA
>JANRIM010000157.1:0-6371 GCA_033764865.1 Hyphomonadaceae bacterium | reverse complement strand
CCGCAGCTGGGGCAGGGGGCCAACATGGCGTTGCTTGACGCGTTCGCCTTGTCGGCGGCGCTGTCGGCGCATGCGGAAAGGGCCGACGCGCTGGCCGCCTATGCGCGGATGAGACGGTGGCATGTGCGGCTCTATCAGGCGGCGAGTTACCTCTTCACACCCGTCTATCAATCCGACGGCGTCGTGCTGCCGTTCCTTCGCGACCGGATCGTGGGGCCGCTTTCGCAGGTTCCTCCGGCGCCGCAGATCCTCGCCGCGCTCGTCGCCGGCGCCATCGGCGCGCCGCTGCGCGCCATCCGTGGCGTCCGCGCGCCGGCGATGATACCGAGCCTCCATGTCCCTTCCTGATCTTCCTCCCGTGCGTGGAAAGCTGCTGCGTGACGAAACGCTTGCGCCGTACACGTGGTTTCGCGTCGGCGGGCCCGCGGACGCGCTGTTCCTGCCGGCGGACGTGGAAGACCTGTCGGATTTCCTGCGCGCGCTGCCGCCTGCGGTGCCCGTGTACCCCATCGGCGTGGGATCCAACCTCATCGTGCGTGACGGGGGCGTTGCGGGCGTCGTCGTCCGGTTGGCGGGAAGGGCGTTCGCGGACATCGCCGTCGACGGCGCGCGTCTGACCGCCGGCGCCGGCGCGCTCGATGCGATGGTGGCGCGTGCGGCCGCGAAGGCGGGCGTCGCGGGCCTGGAGTTCTTCGTCGGCATACCGGGCGCCATCGGCGGCGCGCTGACCATGAACGCCGGCTGCTACGGGCGCGAGACCAAGGATGTGCTCGTGTCGGCGACCGCGATCACGCGGGAGGGCGCGCCGGTCACGCTGTCGGCGCGGGATTTCAGGTTCTCCTATCGCCGCAGTGAAGCCCCCGAGGGGCTGATCTTCACAACCGCCACCTTCGAGGGCGCGCCGGACGATCCCGCCGCCATCGCCGACCGCATGGCGGAAATCACCGCCAGGCGCGAAGCGGCCCAGCCGATCCGCGCGAAGACAGGCGGCTCAACCTTCCAGAATCCGCCGGGCATGAACGCCTGGAAGCTGGTGGACGAAGCCGGTCTGCGCGGCCATCGCCGCGGCGGGGCGCAGGTGAGCGAAAAGCACTGCAACTTCCTGATCAACACCGGCGACGCCACCGCGGCCGACATTGAAGGGCTCGGCGAGGAGGTGCGCGCGAAGGTGCTGGTCCACAGCGGCGTCGACCTCCACTGGGAAATCCGGCGGATCGGGCGCACGGCGCCGCCCGAGCCACGGGCCTAGACGCCAAGCAGCGCCCGGATCGCGGGAAGCGGCTGCGGGCCGAACGCCACCGTCGCCGCCGCCCAGGCGAGGCCCGCCACGATCAGGCCGATGAGGATCGTGCCCTTCCAGGTGGATCCGGGGTTCCCAGCGTCCGCGGACGGGGGCGCCGCCGCCCGTCCCTGCGGCCTCGACGTCTTCGGCGGGTTCGCGTCGGCGAGCGCCTTGGCGAGGCGTCGCGCCCCGGCCACGGCGTTGGCCCGGGTCACCGGCCAGCTCCGCGCGACGCGCAGGGACGGGGGCGGCCGGCCAGCGTCGGCGCGCGCGATGACCAGTTTGCCCCGTCCCGCGGCCGCCAGCGCCTCCCGCCGCAGGGCCGCCTCACCGGCGGTATGGCGGGACCAGACCAGCACGACCGCCGATGCGGCATCGAACCTGTCCTTGTCGGCCTTCAGGCTTGGCGCGCCGGCGTGCGTCTGGGCCGCCACGCCCGCATCCGCGAGCGCCGCCGCCACCTGCGCGCCGATATCGGCGTCGCCGTCCGCAAAGGCCACGAGGACCTGCCCCATCGATTTCCCTCCGCCCGGTGGTTAGCCCGGCGCAGGGGCGCGCGGGCATGGCAAATCGTCAAGGGACGGATCGCCGCGCGGCAGGCGCCGCCGCCGCGCGCTGGGCGCCTTGAAAGTAGGCGCCCAGCCCCCTCGGACGCGCCCCGAAAAAAGCAGCGCCAGCCACATCACCAGCGGCGCGTTGGGGGCTTAATCCTTAACCTGAAGGCGCTTTCTTCAGTCTCGAAACAGGGAGCCGGGCATGGCGCGGGTGGTGGTGCTTCTGGGGGGCTTGAGCCCCGAGCGGCCGGTGAGCCTCTCCACGGGCGCCGGCTGCGTGGCGGCGCTGGGGCGGCTGGGCCACGAGGTCCGCCCGGTCGATCCGCAGGACGCCGACTGGCAGGAGCAGATCCGCGCGTTCGCGCCGGACGCCGTGATCAACGTCCTGCACGGAGAGTGGGGCGAGGACGGCCGGGTGCAAGGCGTGCTCGATTACCTCCGCGTGCCGTACAGCCATTCCGGCCTGCTCGCCTCCGCGCTCGCCATGGACAAGGCCAAAGCGAAGGCCGTGCTGTCGCTGGCCGGGATTCCGGTGGCGAAGGGCCGCTTGATGGATCGCCGCGAGGCCGCCCGGGAGCACCCGATGACGCCGCCCTACGTGGTCAAGCCGAATGCGCAAGGCTCTTCGGTGGGCGTGTTCATCGTCCGTGACGGCGCCAACCGCCCGCCCGAGCAGTTGCTCGACCCCGACTGGCGCTATGGCGAACACGTGCTGGTTGAGGAGTTCATCGGCGGTCGGGAGTACACCGTCGCCGTGCTGGGCGAGAAGACCGGGCCGCGGGCGTTGGCGGTGACCGAGATCATCCCCGCCGGCGACTGGTATGACTACAACGCCAAGTACGCCGCCGGCGGTTCGCGTCACGAACTCCCCGCAAGGGTTTCGCAAGAGATGTCGGACAGCATGCTGCGCTGGGCCGCCCTGGCGCACGAGACACTCGGGTGCCGCGGCCTGACCCGATCGGATTTCAAATGGGATGAGGCGACCGGCAAGGTCTGCCTCATCGAGGTGAACACGCAGCCTGGCATGACACCGACCTCTCTCGCCCCCGAACAGGCCGCCTACTGCGGCATGAGCTACGATCAGCTCGTCCAGTGGATCCTGGAGGACTGCTCATGGCCTCGGTGAAACGCCGCGGCGGCAAGCGCGCGCCCCCGCCTCCGCCGCCGCGGAAGATGTCGCGGCTGGCGCGCATCAAGCTGGAAGGCGGGGCGCAGTGGGCGCAGATGGCCGAGGCGCGCAAGCGGCGCAAGCCGGGAACCACGCTGGCCGGCGCGCTGCTGATCGGCGGCGCCGCCATCGCGGGCGCCGCCTGGATCGGCGGTTCGCTGTTCGATGCGCGGGAAGCGGTCTACGCCGGCGCCGATGGTCTGGCCACGGCCGCCGGCCTGCGGGCCACGATCGAGGTGCGCGGCGTGGACGGCCAGCGAAAGCGCGAGGTCGAGGCCGCCGCGCTCCCGGAGGGCCGGGTGTCCATCATGGCCGCCAGTCCCGACCGCGTGAAGGACAACGTGGAAAGCCTCGACTGGGTCGACCAGGCCACGGTGGAGCGGCTCTGGCCCTCCACCATCCGCATCACGGTAGCGCGCCGCGACGCCTTCGCGATCTGGCAGGAGAACGGCGCGTTCTCCGTCGTCGACGCAGCCGGAGAGCGCGTGCATGGCGCGCGACCATCCGATCACGTGCATTTGCCGCGCATCGTCGGGCGCGGCGCGGGGTCGTCCGCCGAGCCGGTGCTGCGCGCCGTGGAGGATCTGCCCGGTGTGCGCGCCCGGCTCACTGCGTTCGTGCGGGTGGGCGATCGGCGCTGGAACATGAACATGCGCAACGGGATGGTCGTCCTCCTGCCGGCGCACGATCCCGTGGCGGCGCTGCACAGGCTGGAGCGTCTGCATCAGGCGCATCGCCTGCTCGACCAGCCGTATGCGCGGCTCGACCTGCGCGTGGAGGGCCAACTGGTGGCGCAGGCGCGGCAGGTGTTCTCGGCCGCCCCGGCCCGTCTGGCGGCGCCGGCCGCCGCGCCGCGGGGGGCGTGAGGTTCCGGTGGGCGTCTTCGAGGGACGTTTCGCTACGCGGGACGCGGGCATCGGCGGGCAGGCCTTCGCGGCGATCGACGTCGGCGCGGGCAAAATCGTGTGCCTGATTGCGGCCGCGAAGCCGGAGCCCGAGATCGCCTTGCCCATCGATGTGCTTGGCGTCGCCGCCGTGCCGTTGCGGCGTGGAGAGGGCGGGGGCCCCGATCCGGACAGCCAAGTTTATCTTGCCCGCGTGGCGATCGACCAGGCCGCGCGCATGGCGGGAGATCGACTGCCGCCGTTCGCAGCCGCCTACGGCGGGCCCGATCTCGTCTCCTTCGTCGCGGAGGGCGGCGTGCGGCTGCGCGGGCCCGTCGGTCCGCGGGACGTCGCCGGCGCCATCGCCGCGGCGCGCAGCGCCATTCCGCTGGCGGGCCGGCGCCTGCTGCACGCGAGCCCCTTGCGTTATCGCCTGGACGATGGGGAGCCGGTCGCCGACCCGCGGGGACTTGAGGGCGAGATGTTGTTCGCCGACGTTTGCCTCGCCCATGCGCCCGCGGAGGCCGTCGCCGCCCTGGAAGCGACGCTGGAGGCCGCCGGCGCGGCGCCCTCGTTCGTCGTCGCCGCGCCGTTCGCGGCCGGCCACGGCGTTCTGACCCCGGAGGAGCGGGAGACCGGCGCGATCGTCGTCGATGTGGGCGAAGCTGGGGTCGGCGTCGCCGTCTTCCAGCATGGCGTGCTCCGGTACGCGGCGACGCTTTCGGGAGGCGGCGGGCGATTGACCCGCGACCTCGCGGCGCGGCTGCGCACCAGTGTGGCCGTGGCGGAGCGCGCCAAGCTGCTGCATGGCGGATTGACCGGCGAAGGCGACCCCACGGACGCCGTCGAAGTGCCCGTGATCGGCGCCGACGGGCGGCTGGAACCCGGCATGGCCCTTCGCGGCGCGTTTGTGGAAGCCTTGCTGCCCCGTTTGGAGGAAATTCTCGCCGGCGTCGCCCGGCGGCTCGACGCCGCCGACTTCGGGCCGGAAGACGCCGCCTTCGGCGTCGCGCTCACGGGCGGGGTCAGCCAGACGCCGGGGCTGCGCACCGTGGCGGCGCGCGTGCTCCAGCGGCCCGTGCGGATCGCCCAGCCCCTGGGGTTCGGCGGGTTTGACGATTCGGTGACCGGCGGCGGATACGCGGTGGCGACCGGGCTGGTGCGCTGCGGGCTGGAGCGGGCCACTACGCCGGCCTCCGCCACGGGTCCGGTGATCGATCCGCGCGCGGTGTCGCGCAAGGTCGGCGGGGCCCTTACGTGGCTAAAAGAAAACTTCTGAAGCTGCTTTCACCCGCTGGCGCGCCCGGTGCGAGTCTGTGAAAAAGGCAACAGGGCCAGCGCGGCGATGGGCCCCCGCCGCGGCCTCAAGGCGACCAGTCCATGATCCAGTCGAGCGCATCGTCCCTCCACGAACTGAAGCCGCGCATCGTCGTGTTCGGCGTCGGCGGCGCGGGCGGCAACGCCGTCAACAACATGATCGACGCCCGCCTGCAGGGCGTGGAATTCGTCGTGGCGAACACGGATTCGCAGGCGCTGCTGCGCGCGCGCACGGACAACCGCATCCAGCTCGGCCAGTCGATCACCGAGGGTCTCGGCGCCGGCGCGCGCCCGGAAGTGGGGCAGGCGGCGGCGCAGGAATCGACGCCCGAGATCATGGAGTTCCTGGAGGGCGCGCACATGGTGTTCGTCGCCGCCGGCATGGGCGGCGGCACCGGAACGGGCGCGGCCCCCGTGATCGCGCGGGCGGCGCGGGAGCGCGGCATCCTCACGGTGGCGGTCGTCACAAAGCCGTTCCACTTCGAAGGACAGCGGCGGATGGCGCTGGCTGAAGCGGGCGTGCAGGAGCTGCGCAAGCACGTCGACACGCTGATCGTGATCCCGAACCAGAACCTCTTCCGGATCGCCAACGACCGCACCACCTTCGCCGAGGCCTTCCAGATGGCCGACCAGGTGCTCTACTCCGGCGTGCGCGGCGTGACGGATCTCATGGTCATGCCCGGCCTGATCAACCTCGACTTCGCCGACGTCCGCACCGTGATGGCCGAAATGGGCACCGCGATGATGGGCACCGCCGAAGCCGCCGGCCCCAACCGCGCGCTCGACGCCGCCCACGGCGCCATCACCAATCCGCTGCTCGACATCGTGTCGATGAAGGGCGCCAAGGGGGTGCTCATCAACATCACCGGCGGCTTCGACATGACGTTGTACGAGGTCGACACCGCCGCCAACGAGATCCGCGCGGAGGTCGATCCCAACGCCAACATCATCCTCGGCTCCACGTTCGACGAATCGATGCACGGGACCATGCGCGTCTCCATCGTCGCGACGGGCATCGATGACGAGGCGGTGGTGACGATGCACACGGTGGTGCCGCCGGCGCGCAAGGCCTCCGATGTGTACGGTCAGGCGCCGCAGCGCCGGCCGGCCGCAGCCGATGCGCCGCCGCTCACCCCCATCGCGCCCGGCCCGGCGCATCTCGGCCC
>JANRIM010000155.1:0-39428 GCA_033764865.1 Hyphomonadaceae bacterium | reverse complement strand
TGGCCACGTCCGCGCACTGGTCCGGCAGGTGGACGTCGGTGATCACGGGGACGCCCAGCCGGCCGCGGATTTCCTCGAACACCGGCCCGGCATAGGCGAGACCCGCGCCGCGCTTGCCTGAGAGGCTGGAGCGGTTGGCCTTGTCGAAGCTCGTCTTGTAGATGAAGCCCGCCCCGGCCCTGGCGAACAGGCCCTTCAGGAACTCCGCCGTCTCCAGCGCGTGATCCCGGCTCTCCATGGCGCAGGGGCCGGCGATGAACACAAGCGGCCTGTCGTTGGCGATCGCGAGGTTGCCAACGCGGACGACATTCTGAACGTGATCCATACCGCTTCATAGCTTTCGAGGGTGCGTTGCGCAACTTGATGGGGACGCGTACTTGACACTGGAGCTTGCGGCGATTGACCGTTGGGCACGGAAACGAGGCTGGCGGGGCCTGAATTGATCGGCTCCAGATGTCACGGCGCGGCCCGGACGCTGGAGGTGGGACCTGATGTTGTCTCTTGCATCTGCACGTATCGCGGTTGTCGGGCTGGGCTATGTCGGGTTGCCGCTCGCTGTGGCATTCTCTCAGAAGTGGCCGACCATTGGCTATGATATCGCCGGTCAGCGTATCGAAGAGCTCTTGTCGGGATTTGATCGAACACGGGAGGTGGACGCAGGGACGCTCACGTCCTGCTCCAACCTTCGCTTCTCTTCGACGAGTGCGGATTTGAGCGGGTCGAACGTGTTTGTTGTGGCAGTGCCAACGCCGATCGACCTGACGAAACGGCCCGACATGAGCGCGTTGCTGCGTGCGTGTGACACGGTTTCCAAGCATCTCACCGAAGGTGCGATAGTCATTTTCGAGTCGACCGTTTATCCGGGAGCGACGGAGGAAGTCTGCGTCCCGGCGCTTCAGCGTGGGACGTCTCTCGTTTACAATCGCGACTTCTTCTGCGGATACAGCCCCGAACGGGCCAATCCAGGCGACCCGCACCATAGGCTCACTTCGATCGTGAAGATCACGTCTGGGTCCACGGAGGCGGCATCGGACTTTGTGGATGCGCTGTATGCGAGCATTATTCCGGCGGGCACGGTTCGCGTGGGATCGATGCGCGTCGCGGAGGCGGCTAAAGTCATCGAAAACACGCAGCGTGACGTCAACATCGCGCTCGTCAACGAACTGGCCATGATTTTCAATCGAATGGGACTGGATACCGACGACGTATTGCGAGCCGCTGGTACGAAATGGAATTTCCTGCCATTTCGGCCCGGTCTCGTCGGCGGTCACTGCATTGGCGTCGACCCCTACTACCTGACGCACAAGGCGCGTGAGATCGGCCATCACCCTGACGTGATCCTGGCGGGACGACGGATCAATGACGGCATGGGCGAGTATGTTGCACAGCAGGTTCTTCGTCTGATGACGAGCGTCGGGACAAACCCTGTAGGCGCAAAGGTGCTGGTCTTGGGACTAGCCTTCAAGGAAAACTGCCCGGACTTTCGCAACTCGCTGGTAGTGGATCTCGTAAAGCATCTGCGCACGTTTCGTGCAGACGTGGACGTACACGATCCTTGGCTGGATCGTGAGGCCGTTGCGCAAGAGACCGGGCTTTCGCTCGTCACGGCGCCTGAACGCGGCAGCTATGACGCGGTGATCCTTGCTGTGGCGCACCGAGAGTTCGTCGACATGGGAGGGGACAACGTGCGGGCGTTTGGCAAAGAGACCGCCATCCTCTACGACGTCAAGTCCGTGCTGCCGCGTACCTTCGTGGATGGAAGACTTTAGGAGTGGGCCCGTGCTTGGCGGCCGTGAGACCGGTCTGATGAGGGTTCTTGTTACAGGGTCTGCCGGGTTTATTGGCGCAGCTGTGACTCAGCGCCTTCTCGACGAAGGCCATACGGTTACTGGCGTCGATAACTTCAATGACTATTACGACCCCAGCCTCAAACGCGCACGTTTGGAACGCGTTGCAAAACATCCCAACTTTATCTGTATTGAGGCTGATCTGGCGGACCGCGCCGCTATTGAGACAGTCTTCGCTGATCATCGGCCCACCCATGTGATCAACCTCGCTGCACAAGCGGGCGTGCGATATGCTGCGGTCAATCCCCATGTCTACGTCGCCAGCAATGTCACGGGTTTCCTTCACATCCTCGAGGGCTGTCGCGCCGTCGGGGTGAAGCACCTGGTGTTTGCCTCGACGAGTTCGGTGTACGGCGCCAATCGCACATTGCCTTTTTCGGTGCACCAAGGCGTTGCCCATCCGCTGACTCTTTACGCGGCCACAAAGCTATCGAACGAGATGATGGCGCACAGTTACGCCAACATGTTCGGGTTGCCATGCACGGGCCTCCGGTTCTTCAGCGTGTACGGTCCATGGGGGCGCCCGGACATGGCGCTTTTCTTGTTTACCAAGGCGATCCTGCGCGGTGAACCGATCCAGGTCTTCAACGGGGGCGACCACAGGCGCGACTTCACTTACGTCGATGATGTTGCGCAGTCCGTGACGCGGCTGGCGCCGCTGCCGCCAAGCTCTGATCCCGCGTGGGACGCCGCCCACCCCGATCCCGCCACGAGCCTTGCGCCTTTTCGTCTGTTCAATGTGGGCGCCGAACGACCTGTCCCGCTGATGCGGTTCATAGAGCTGATCGAGGAAAATTTAGGCAGAAGGGCCACCATTGAATTCCTCCCGCTCCAGCCCGGGGACGTGCCGGAAGCAGAAGCCGACGCCCGAGATTTGTCCAACGTCATCGGCTATCGCCCCGATACACCCGTTGAGGTGGGCGTGAAGCGCTTCGTGGCGTGGTACCGGGCGTTCTACGATGTCTAGATCGTCTATGCCGCCCCCTGGTCGGAAGACGGCGCCTCCCGTTGCCGATCGTCGAGATGACGAAGTTGGGAAAGGCGAAGCTGGCTGATCTGATCCGCGAGGAGCCCGCCAAGGAAAAGGAAGCCCCCGCTCACGATCAACAACACGGCAAGGGTCGGAACGCCTCGGCCTGCAGTCACCGCCATGAAGGCGCCGTATGCGGCGCCGCCCAACAGCAACGGCACTGACAGCGCCAGGAAGATGCGCAGCGGGGCAAACAGCATCACCGTACGAAGGACAATGGCGATCGAACCGAACGCGTGGCGCAGGCGCACCTTGCTATGGCCGATGCGCGGGTTCATCGACACGGGATGAAACGCCACGGGGTAGCCACGTTCGGCCATGATCATGGTGCTCGTCGTGCTGGCGCTAAAGCCGTCGGGCAACAACATGACGTAGGGCCGAATCGCTTCGCGGCGGAACACGCGCAAGCCGCAATTGATGTCATGGCCGATCTGTAGCCCGAGCGCGCGCGCGGTGAGGCGAATCAGAAACTTCCCGACGGTCCGCGTATGGCTGGTGGCGATGCGCGAGCGAAGCCCGATGACGGCGGCCAAGCGCGAGCGATCGAGGTCGGTGCACATCTGCACAAGATCGGCAGGCCGCATCTCGCCGTCGGCGTCAAACCACGCGATCAGAGGGCGACTTGCGGCGCGCATACCGGTCTTGAGGCCTGCGCCGTAGCCGCGGTTGAATGGGTGGTCCTTCACGATGACACCGGAAACCGCGCGGGCGATCATTCCAGTCCGATCCGTGGAGCAATCGTTGACCACAATGATTTCTGCGCCCGGAAGCGCCGCCTGCAAGGCGTGGAGCGTATCGGCGATCGCGTCTTCTTCGTTGTAGGCCGGGATCACGATTGACAGGCGCCGGGCGTCGAAACTTCCTTCATCACTCATGCGAAACTCACGCCTACGCCCTTTTTCTCTTCCTCCATAGTCCACACGGCGAAGACAAGTATAGCCCACAGCAAATAGCCATGGTTGGCGCGGCGGGCCGCGTGATCGCGCCAAAGGGCGCGCACCGCCATAGGGTCCAGAAGCGGCGAAAGACGGTCCGCGTTGGTATCCAGCAGGTCCCCCGCCAGGGCAGCCAACGGGCCGCGTAAAAGTCGCGCCACTGGCGTATTGAAGCCGCGCTTGGGTCCGCCGGCCAATGCATCCGGGGCGCCCTTCAGCGCTGCGAGCCGGCGCAGCGGGCGCTTGCCGCCACCTGCATCGCGCAGGACCCGAAAGTCGATGCGGCCGGCAAGGTCCATCATCCGCCGATCAAGGAACGGTACGCGAATCTCGAGGCTCGCCGCCATGCTCATGGCATCCACCTTTCTGAGCATGTCGGCGGGAAGGTGGTGGCGTTGGTCGGCGATCATCGCGCGGTCAGGTAGGGAGCCTTCGTCGCCCATGGCGGCGACATAGCCCGCGAAGGGATCGAACCCGGCCAGAGTGGCGCGTAGCGCCGGGCCAAGCACGCTGCGCCAGACAGGGTCT
Organism: Hyphomonadaceae bacterium; assembly: GCA_033764865.1. GTDB lineage: Bacteria > Pseudomonadota > Alphaproteobacteria > Caulobacterales > Aquidulcibacteraceae > VFBF01. Next base: position 35,088 of record JANRIM010000155.1, on the reverse strand, counting down.
GGCGCCAGCTGGCGCCAGCGCGCATGGGCGCGATCCGCCTCGGGCAAGCCGGACAGGAAGCGTCCTGCCGTCTCCGTGGGCGGCATCCTCGTTTCGGCCGCTGCGTCCAGCATCCAGACGGTGTTGGCCGCGGCGCGCATAAGGCCACGCGGAGCCATCCTGCCCACAGCGCCTGCGATGCGCGTCGCCTGCAGTGTCGGATAGCCGGCGAAAAATTCGTCGGCTCCATCGCCGCTGAGCGCCACGGTCACGTGGCCGCGGATCGCTTCGGCGAGGATGAGGAAGGCATATCCACTGGAGTCAAACAGCTGCCCATCAACGGCGCAGGCCATTGTGCGAAAGACCCGGGTGGGATCGTCGATCGCCTCCACGTCGACGATCTCGTGCCGGGCGCCGATTTTCGCCGCGATCAGGCGTGCTAGCGGTGTTTCGTCATGGGAGGCGTCGGCGAACCGCGCCGTGAACAGCGGCGTCTCGGCGGGAGCGCGCAGGGACAGTGAAACAAGCGAGGAATCTATGCCTCCGCTTTGCAGGACGCCCAAGGGCACGTCCGCTATGAGCATGTCGTTGACCACGGCGTCGAGTGTCGCGCCCACGGCGGCCACGGCGTCGTCGAGGCGCATGATGTCCGGCGCGCGACGCGGTCTCCAGAACGTGCGCTGCGTCCAGCGTACGCCGTCGTGCGTCATTGAAGTGCCGGGAGGGACCTGCGCGATGTCGGCGAGAAGTGTTTCCCGTGGCCCGCAGTACCCAAGAGCCAGATACTGCAGCATTGTGGCGGGATCGATGCGCCGCGGCGTGGCGGGATCAGCGAGCAGCGCCTTGATCTCGCTGGCGAAGCGTATGGCGTGCGCATCGGTCTGCACGAACAGCGGCTTGATACCCGCTGCATCGCGCGCCAGGGTGAGCGAGAGATTTTCGGCGTCCCAGATCGCAATGGCGAACATGCCCTCAAGGCGTTGGAACAGTCCGGCGCCCCAAGCGAGAAATCCTGCTGGCAGGATTTCGGTATCGCAGGTCGTGCGACGAACAAATCCGAAATCCCGTTCGAGATCGCGGGCAATTTCGCGGTCGTTGTAGATTTCGCCGTTGTACGTGACCCAGATACGGCCCCGGACATCGCTCATAGGTTGGGCGCCGTCAGCGCCCAGGCCTCGGATCGCGAGGCGCCGGTGACCGAGGCCGACCGGTCCTTGGCGGTGGACGCCCCGCCCGTCGGGACCGCGGTGCACGAGCGTATCGGTCATCCGGTCGAGTATTGCGGGGTTGACGGACGCGCCGTCCAGCCGTCGAAGTCCGGCGATGCCACACATGGATGCTCTTGATCCTCGGGATCGGTGCTGTTCTATGACGGCGCGGCCATCGGGGGGAGTGCCCCCGAATGGGGTCTATCTTCCGGCGCCGCGCTTGGAAAGCCGGGCGCACTAAAGGTTTGGGCTGGCGGCGAGGGGTGGGCATGAGAGCGGGCGCGGACCTTGGGCGGTGGGCCGCGCTCGTCGCTGGTCTCCTTTTCGTGACCCTCGTCTACCTGGCGGGCTTCTTCGAGACGCGCGCGCGGGACCTGCGCGCCAGTGACGACAACATCTGGCTCTACATGACCGCCGCTGAGTTGCGGGAACCCGCGCGTGCGGAAGGCGTGCGGCGAATAATTCTGGAGGAGATCCCACGCCACGCAGCATCGCCCGAGATCGTCACTCGCTTCGAGCAACGCGCGGGCTATCGAGAAAACTACTTTGCGTTCTCGTGGCTGATGTCGGCTGTGAGCGTCGCACATAGTTCGCCGGGGCAGGCCGCACTTCCAGGATACGCGGACGCAATCAGCACCGTGACCCTGACGACGACGACACTCAGCGCCGTGATTGCGTTGCTGTTGTTGATCGCCGGTCTCGGCGCCACAGGACGGGCGACATACCCGCTTGCGGCTGGGATCACGCTCATCGTCATCGGTGCGTTGTCTGGAGTCGTCGAGCCTGGCTCTTTTGTGCTTTTTGAAAGGACCGATCCGGCAGTCGCCATCGACAATCTCTGGAAGTTCACAGTCAACCCCGGCGACCAGTTCACGCTCTTTGGCTTCACGCCTCGATCGTACCTGTTCCTTTTGACGCTGGTCGTCTTCGCGTTCCGATGGCGGGGCTGGTGGGCCGCGTCCTACTGGGCGGCGGTGCCACTCATTTTTGTGCACCAGAGTCTCGCGGCCTTGTTCATTGCGCTTCTCGTGGGCGTGGATTGCGTGCTGCGGCGCTCGATGCTGATCCGTCCTGCCGTGGCCACCGCCATCGCAGCGGCAGGGCTTGTATGGGCAGCGCGGGAGACGCTCTGGAATTATGTGTCGCCAACGGCGGCCGCAGCGGCGCCTTTTGCGGTGGCCGCGGCGCTGGCTCTCTATGGCTGGAGCGTCTACGCGCTGGGTCGCGCAGTGCGGTCCGGGCGAACGCCGTTCCTGCTCAAAAGCCCCGCATTTCTTGCGCCGCTCACGCGCCTTCACCCTGCGCTTGGGGATCTTGTGGTGATTGGCGCCGTCTGGGTGTTCACGTTGCCCGTGTCTTACGCTATTACGCTGACGCTCGATCCGGTGATCGCGAAGTACTTCTGGGCCCAGATCGGCGGGCGGCTTTATTCGCTGATCTATCCGGGGCTGATTTTCGCGGCGCTCGTGGTGGCGCTAGAGCGCCTGCGCGTGGTGGATCGACGTCCCTACATCGTGGCCGTCGCCGTGGGCCTTGCGGCACTGGCGCCGGCATGGTCGCTGGCCTCCACACGGTACGACTACACTGCCTTCCGAGCCGCGATGCGTGATGTTGCAGACCTGATCGACCGCCCGATCGGGGAGGCGATCAATTTCCGCCAGGAAGCTGCTGTATACATGGCGGCGGCGCGGGAGCTGGACACCGGGGAACCGCGTACGGCGCTGATGTTCGCGCCGCCGGGCGCCGTACTTCAGCCCGCGGCGCCTACACCCCGCTAGGCTTTTGTGCCGAGCACCTGCCAACTGTAGCCGTGGCGCCGACGCACACGCACGTCCGTGAATCCCGCGTCCGCCATCACTGCTTTCGCCTCAGATTCGGTGTAGTACTTGGCGTAAGCGGGGTTCAACTGATCGTAGATGATGAGGCGGCGCTTGTCCCATGCGAGCGGCTTGAGCACCTTGCGCGCATAGGTATGCAACGGAAGTGGCATAACTGCGCAGAGCTGGATGTACACTGCCAGGGCGACATTCAGCACGCTGCTCAGCGCGGCGAGTACGGGCGCCGGCAACCGCGTCGTCACGCGGCGCAATGGTTCCGCGATGGCGAGATACGCCTCATTCCCCTCCCGTCCATAGAGCCAGATGAAGCACCGCCCACCGCGGCGCAGCGCGCCGTGCACCGCGCGCATGGTCGGCATTGGGTCGGGGATATGGTGGATAACGCCGAGTGAGACGACGAGGTCGAGATCAAGGCCGCTGGGCACATCCTCGCCCCGCATGTGGAGATAGTCGATGCGATCGGCGCGCGCCGCGGTGTTGGCCTTGAGGGCTGCAAAGGCGCCGTCGGCGGGCTCTACCGCCCATACCCGCGCAGCGCCGGCGTCTAGCAGCATGTCGACGATGCGCCCAGAACCGCTGCCGATGTCGCCGACCTTTGCGTCTCGAACGTCATCGATGGTGAGCAGGCCATCGAGTACGTCGGCGAAGTAGTCCACGGAGCCGTAGTGGCCCGAATTGTCGGGATAGCGCGACCACTGTTCGCTGAAGTCGTCGATGGTTTTGCGGGCAAGGTCGGCGCGAGTCATGGACGGCTCGTTTCAAGGGAGGCCTGCGTGCGCCGCCAAACGGCCCCGAACGCGGGGAAGAGGGGTGCGAACGGTATTCGGTTCCAAAGCGACTCGACTGCAAACAACGGCGCCGCGAGTGGTTTCTTCATGCCGAGCGGTACGCGCAACACAAGGCTTTGAAACAAGACAAAGTAGGCCGGGCCGCCGGTGTAGAATGTCTTGTCCGCAGTGAACCGCCCGTTCTGCGCGGCGAGAAGGTCGCCGGGGTCTAGCGCACACTCGGTGGGGGCGTCGAAGTACTTGTCCATGTGGTACCAGGCCCGTCGGACCGGCTCGAGCAGGTAGCCTGCGTAGGGCTCGTACATCATGAGCACGCCGCCGGGACGCAGCATGGCGGCGATGTTTCGCATCGCCGTGTCGAGGTTGGCCACACAGTGGTGAAGCCCGCCAATCACCATGACCGCGTCGAAACGCGGCTCGATCTCGAGCGGCGCCGTGAGGTCCACCTTGTGCGCAATGGCGCCGGTGGCGCCCCGATAAGCGGCGCAGGCGGGTGCGGAGATATCGAAGCCCTCGAACGTAGCCCCGGGAAACCGCTGAGCGAGGATCTGGGAATTCTGGCCTGCACCGCAGGCAAGATCGGCGATGTGCGCCGATGACAGGTCGAGGCCCCGGCACAAGGGATCGAAGATGAACCTGCTGCGATAGGCTTCGGAGACAGGATCGAAGTAGTGGGCAGTATAGGCGTCGTGGATCTGGACGTAGTGCTGCTCCTGAGGATTGACGCCCACCACTTGGGTGGCGCTATCCGTGGGCGCAGCGTTGTCTGGCATGGCGCCAAGGCTCCGAGGTTTGATCCCTACGAACCACATACTACAGATACGCGGGATGCAAGGGTGTCCGGGCAAGCCGTGCGGCGGGTTTGGGCTGTCTGCCTTGCGTCGGGGCCTCCGGCCGACGCGCCCGGTTTTCCACTTTACTGTCCGGTGTGTGTCAACAACTGTGCGAAAACTGAGACTGCCCCAGCGGTTTTCGCCCGACACCGAAACAAGAAGTACGTGTTAGCCTCCGCTTTCACGGGCTTTATGGGAAGCTCGGCTGCCAGCCGGCGCTTGACGGGCATCGAGGGGCGCCGCACTCAGTCGCTAGCACTTCACAAGTCACAATGCCTGCGCATTCAAACTGCTTTTCTTGGGGGTCGCAATGAGGATATCGCTGTTCGCTGCTTTGGCGCTTCTATCGGCATGCCAACCGGCAACCCAGAACGCGGAGAGCGCTGCAACCGGTCGGGAGACGGCCGCTGCAACCTTGTTCGAACCCGGCGGTGATCCGTCGGTCTTCATGGTTCGAGCGGGAAACACCGTGACGCCGGTGATTGACGATGCGGGCAAGGTGACGTCTGTCATTCTACAGTCGTCAGTTAGAGGAAATCAGGCTGTCGGCGACGGCAACTCCATCCTGCTGAAGGTGCCGACGTCTTTCCGCGCATCCGCTTCAGGCCAGCCGGTGGAGGTGCTGATCTCTGCACGGGAAGTACCTGGCAAGTCGCCGCCGGCCTTTTATGCAGCTTATTCGCGGCCGGATGTCACATCGAGTGGTTGGCGGGAAATGCGGGTAGGCCCCGAGTTCGCGGATCAGATGATGGAGTTTACCCCACCGGCGGATGTGACGGCCGCTCGGACTGACGACCTTGTCCTGATCTACGCGGATGTCGAGGGCTTGGGTCGCAGCGTCGAAATTCAGTCGGTTCGTCTGAAAACCAAGTAGCCCGTCACGCGGCCGCAAGGTCGTCTAACGGTTAGGATCGCCGACGCTGTCCACAGCCAACTGTGGAGCATATGAAGTACCGTCCAATTCGGACTTCACGATGGCGTACCAGATGCGATCAAGTTCGGTCGACGTCACGAACGACAAGGGAGTTTTGAGGCTGTCGTTCACCGCATTGGCCCGCGCTTCCATGCGCTCAATAAGTGCAACGCGAGGTTTCCACGCGTCGGGTGTCGAGAGTTGCAAGGCGGTGAACACGGCTAGCGCAGCGACAGCGCCCGCCACCAAGGGGCGAGCGCGGCCATTGGCGATCAAGAAGGCCACTGTTGCGAGGGCATAAGAGAGGCAAGCTGCCGCGACAACGGCGAATATCGACCCAAGCCGCAACACTAGAACGTATCCTGTCCACGACAGGCCCTGCGGCAGCAACCCTCGGTGCATCGTCCACCCATAGTTGGCCACGACGGCCACCAGCAGCAGGTATGCAAAGTCCCAGCCGGCGGAGGCCTTCAGGTCTTGTTCGCCACGACTGGCGCGCCAGCCTGGATGAAGCACGCCAGCGGCGATCACCGGCAATGCGCTCGCAACCAGGAACGCGTAGGCCAGCACTCGTTTGTCCTGTGGAACCATGACGCTGAGCAGCCCGAACGCCACCGTCAGCCAGAGAACCAGCAGGAGGCGAGGCGCAAAGAGTTTCTCGCGATGCCTTACAAGGTCGAGGCCGAGGAGGAGGGCGAATACGGTCAACCCTTGGGAGGCATGCCACGCGGTCATGAACAAAAGGACCACGTAGCCCCAGAACACGCCCTTCTCCCATCGCACGACCAGCATGAGCGGAAGAAGCAGAAGAAAATTGGAGCGTGCTGAAAACGAGAACGCGCGAAAATCCTTCAAGGTGGCGTCAAATGTCGGCAGGAAAGGTTCGGCCAGCAGATTCGCGAAAGCCGGCGGTAGTGTGAAGACCGTCTCATTGGCGAAGATGAACGCCATCGCGATGACAAGCGCCGCGCAACCGCGCAATGGAAGAAAGCGCGCCATTGTGGCGGCGTAGATTGCGACGATGAGCGCGAAGGCTGCGACAAACATTGAGACGAGAGAGTTGGCCATAGCCTGGGGCAGGCTGGCCACATCCCCACGCGGAGGGGCGTTGGTGAAAAGGCTCCAAAACCGCTCTGCGAGCGGATACTCGTTGAGGGAGTTGAGTTGAAGCGGCAGGTACCGCATGGCGTCGCCAAAGTTTCCCGTAGACGCGCCCTGACTTTCGATGCTGGCGATTATCCGGTCGGACTGCGCGGTCAACTGCTCGACCATCGCGGCGTGAAACCCGCCTGGCCCAGGGAAACCGCCGTAGACGGAAAGGTAGTAGAAAAAAATCTCGTCGCTCGACAGGTCGAGATGGGCGCTGAAGGTCTGCCAGAACGCAGCTGTGGCCAGCCCCGCCAGCACGATGATGCAAACGAACCGGGCGATGCTATCGGCCCAAGGCGAGGGGAGCCAATCGCCGGGCCGCCTAAGAGGGCCGCGCGCGATGTCGCTTGCGATCTTCCTGTCCATCCGTCCTCGTCCCCCGCAGCGCCACCCGCGCGTGTCGTTACGCCGCCGCGAGGCGGGCTTCAAAGTCCTTGATGAGACGGTTGCGCAGACGCTTGCGCTCATACACTTCTCGATGCTTCACGAAACCAGCGTCAGCATCCGACGCGAGATAGCGCTTGATCCTCTCGGGATCTGGCTGGGAGAGGTCCTCGTTCAGTCTCAGTTCCTGAAGCAGGGACGGGCGGAAGTATCCCAGAGCGACTTCTTCTTCCAACGCCGCCCACGTGAGCGCGCCTTCTGCGAGCATGCGCTTCACCTCCTCAAGCCACACCCAGCCGATCGGGTTCTCCGGGCTTACCCAGGGCTGGATGAGCATGTCGGTGTAGTGTGTGAGGCAGGTGCGTCCTGGGATGTGTGTCTCCAGCGAGTTCCATTCGAAGGGGACGCCCTCGCGAATTTCATGCTCTTCGAGAATGCACAGGTGGTACAGCAGGTCTTCGTAGGTGTAGTCGCGGCCCAGCGACGCGATAATGTCCTCCGGAACCCACTCCAGCCGGTCGCAGTCCAGGAGCATGACCGAGCATTGCTTGATGCGCCGCTTGGGCGCGCCCAGGACACCCTGCTTGGGTTGGTGTTCCTCCGGCAACTCCTCCTGGATCACGACCTTCGCGTTGTCGAACGGGATGGAGACGAGGCCGCGGATGTCGGTGAACACCTGCATGTCGGCGTCCATGTAGACCGCCTTGCCGCGATAGCCGGCGAGCCTCGGAATGGCGAAGCGCGTGAAGGAGAAGAGTGTCCGCGATCCATGGCGGGGATCCTCCGGCTCGGGTAGGACGACGTCCTCCATGGAGATCACGTCGACTCGCGCGTCCGTATGCCGGTGGATGGAATACGCCAGCACCTTGACCGCCAGCGCCTGGGATCTATCCGCCCCAACGAAAATGCGGATCGGTTCGTCGAACACGCCACCCTCCCTCTGGTCAGGCCGCCAGGCGCAGGTCCGAGACGACGTTCAGATAGTGCTTGGCTGGATCAAGCATCGTTTTGACGTCCACCTGTAGTTCCGTGGAGACCGCGCGGCGCCCGAAAAAAATCTGGTGGGAGACCTTGCGGCTGTCCACCAGCCAGACTTCCCCAGGCCCGAAGAACGCGATGTGCTTGGGCATCCCCTCGCGTCCTGCCTGCTCGAAGCCGCCGAACACGTCGAAGTTCAGCCGGTGACATATCCGGCCCGGCGTGGCCGTCGCCAGGAAGTCGGCGGGCAGGCGATGCATGTGATTGCGCACCAGCCAATCCAGCCTGTGACTGGTGTGCCAGATGCGCCACGTCGTATCGAGGTTCACGAAGAACCGCAGGTGATGATCCGGCAGATCCTCGTTGTAGACGTCGATGTGCAGGTTCTCGTTGATCGTATCGGACATCCGCCACGTGATCGATCGCTTGAGAATCTTGTACTTTGGGAAGATTGTCCGCCCAAGGTTTTCCAGAAAGGCGTTCACCGAGGCGATCTGCTGGATGAAGTACGCCAGCTTGCCCGTGTCCCCGTTGAACACTTGGGTGAGCAGCCGCTGATACTGGTCGTGCGGGCTGTTTCGCGGGGCATCCGGGTTGATCTGCGGGATCTTGCCCCTCAGGACCGCATCATGCACCTCGGGAAGCGGCGCACCCTTGAGTTTTTTCAGGATCGCGTCGGCGGGCCAGTGGAGGGCTTCAAGGAACGCGGCGTCATAGTCGGGGCGGATGTGGGTGAGCAGGATCGCGTCGCCGTCCTCGTACTGGGTTGCGATGCGGTTGCAGGCTTCCCGGTCGAGCGCGCGGCCGTCGACCTCGCGGAAGTAGTTGTCGACGCCTTCGTGCGGAAATAACTGCATCGAATGTCACCGGCCTTGGCCGCTCCTAACCCGTCTTGAGCGGTATCACAGCGATTTATGGGGCTCAATCGGGACCGACGGCGTCAATCTGCGTCACCCGCCATTCTCGTTCTGTTCGCGTGCATCTGTCGGGGTGGCAAAGGGGTGGCGGGTATGCCAGAAGTACCGCCGCAGGGAGAGCTTGATCGTGTTGTTCGCCAAGCATTCGGGGCCGGTCCCCGAGCGCATCGGAAACGTCCGGCAGACGGGTCCGATCCGCAAGTTTGACTTTGAAAGTGACTTTTTCAGCACACCGTGCCTCGAGCTCTTCGTCGATGGCAAGCCGTTACGCTACGTGGAAAGCAATCGCCTCGCAGCCAAGCGCGTCGCCGGCCTTTTCTCGAAAGAACCGACCACCATTCCGTGGCTCGACTCGATGACGCCCGATGACGTGCTGGTCGATATTGGCGGGAACGTCGGCATGTATTCGATCTATGCGGGCGTGGTCGCCGGCTGCCGGGTTTTCGCCATCGAACCAGAGGCGCTCAACTACGCGGAGCTGAACAAGAACATCTTCGTCAACGGGCTGAATGACCGCGTCGTGGCCTTTTGCGCCGCAGCCAGCGATGTCGCGGAAGTGGGCAAGCTCTATCTTGGCGCGTTCGGATATGCCTATTCACATCACGATTTCAACGAGAACACGTGGACCGAGGACAAGGCGTTCGGTGACAAATCGACCCCCAAGGACGCCCGCCTCCTCCAGGGATGTGTTTCAGTGACGCTGGACGGTCTCGTGGCGTCCGGCGCAGTGCCTCAACCGACGCACATCAAGGTGGATGTCGACGGGCTTGAGCATCGCGTGTTCGCCGGCATGAAGGAGACGCTGAAGGATCCCCGTCTGAAAACGGCGCTCATCGAGATTGACCACAAGAACACGCATTGCGACCACATCATCGACACCATGCTCGCCGACGGCTGGCGACTGTCATACGACCAGCTCAGGACGAACCGAAAAATGGTGTTCACCGAAGAGCAGGTCATCGGACAACGGCGCGGTCGGAAGGGGGGGTTCAACTACATCTTCTTCCGCGATGAAGCTTACGCGGATCTCTTCGCGCAGTTCCTCGACGGATACATTCCCCCGATCGCGGTGCCCACGAAGGCCGGTTGACGTACGTCATGGGGCCTGTTGACTACCGATCAGGCCTGCGCGCGGCGACGTCCCTCGCGTTCTCGCGCATCCGACAGCGGCATCTGCGCAGCGTACTGGGTATCGCCTGGTTTTTCCTCACGCCTGCCGCCATTTTCCTGCTGTACTGGTTTGTGTTCGGCGTCGCTTTCAAGGTTCAGTGGCGCCAGCCGGACGGGGCAGGGGGGATGGGTTACGTCGCACCGTTCGCCCTCGGCTACGCATTCTTCCTCTTTCTCAGCACGGCGATATCGGGGGCGACCAACGCGCTCGCGCGGGTGGCGGGTCAGGTGCGTCGCGGCGGCGTGCCCATGGCTGTGGCGACGGGCTCCTTCATCGTGGAGTTCCTGTTGCACCTGGCGCTTTACCTCGCCATCGCCCTCACCGTAGTCACGTTCAGCATCGGGGGTGTGACGGCCATGGGGGTCGGCGCGTTTTTGGGCGCCCTCGCGCTGTTTGTGCTGCAGACGCTGGCGCTGAGCATCCTGCTCATGTTCGTCACACCCTTCGTGGACGACGTTGCGGAAGGCGCGCGCCTTGGGCTGCGGCTCTTCGTCTACGCCGCCGGTGTCACCGTGCCCTTGCAGGTGTTCCCTGATCAGGTTCGCGCGTTCATCGAGTTTGCCCCGCTTTCCGGACCGCTCAATGGCGCCCGGGACGCCCTCATGTTCAGCGCGGCGCCGTCGATGCTTGCCTGGGGGGCCTGGGCGGCTGCCACCGCCGTATTGTGCGCCTTGGCCGCGGGGGCCTATAGTCGGCTTCGCTCAGCGGCGCTTGAAACCTTATGACAGACCAGAAATCGCCCCCGCTCCTTCGGGCCCGGGGACTCGCAAAATCGTTCTCGCTGGAGGACCAGGCGGCGCGGTCGCTTGTGGGCGCACTGGCGGGCAGGCCAAACCCGAAAGTGGTGGAAGTCCTGCGCGGCGTGGACCTCGATATTCATCGCGGCGAATCCCTCGGCATTCTCGGCCGCAACGGCGCCGGCAAGACCACTCTCCTCTCCATCCTGGGCGGCGTTCTGGAGCCGACCGCGGGCACGGTGGAGCGGTTGGGCAAGGTCTCCACCATCCTGGGCACGGGCGACAGTTTCCAGCGCGAGCTGTCGGGTCTGGAGAACGCCGCGCTCTTCTGCGAATCTCTCGGGATTACCGGCGCCGCCAAGGCCGCGGCGCTGGAGGCGGCCGAGCGGTTTGCCGATATCGGGGACTATTTCCGGCGACCGCTGCGGACGTATTCCTCCGGCATGCAGGCGCGGCTCGGCTTTGCCTGCGCCGCGAATGTCGATGCTGAACTGATCATCGTCGACGAGGTGCTTGCGGTCGGCGATGCGGAGTTCCGCCTCAAGTGCATCGGTCACATCGAAGCCCAGCAGCGGCGCGGCGTCACCTACCTCCTTGTCAGCCACAGTGCTGGCCTGATCACCTCCATCTGCACCCGCGCCATCGTGCTCGAGGGCGGAGAAAAAGTGTTCGACGGGCTCGCGCGCGAAGGGGTGGCGCACTATCGGCGGATGACCAAGGAGCGTGAGCTCAAGCGTTCACTCTCCGGCGCATCGGCGTCACAGGGCGCGGATGCCGCCATGACGGTTACGCATTTCGCACACATCGATCCCGACCCGGACGGCGACGGGCTGAGTGCGTTCGAGTTTACCATTCGCGCCAATGAGGCCGTTCGCAATCCCGAGGCGCGTATCGGAATCAGCGACGGAAAGGGGATTGGCGTCTCGCTCTACCGCACGAAGATGGATGGACCGAAGCTCCCCGACATGGCGCCCGGCGCCGAGGTGACCGTGCGTGTCACATACCGCAACCACCTTGTCCCCGGCCGGTACTACTATCGCTGCTCGCTCCACAGCATCGAGGAAAACGCCGAGCGGATGACGTACTACTCCGACGTGGTCGGGACTTTCGATGTGTTCGGCGACGAGCGCGGCGGAATGGTGGACCTGGAGATGGTGGGGGACTTCGCAGCGCCGCCGCTGGCCACGGCGCACGCCGCGCGCGCGACGCCGGTTGCATTGGGGCAGGCGCCACGGGTCGCCTTTTTCCTCCACCTTCCCGGGGATGTGGACGCGCTTGCGCCGATCATCGACGAGGCGCGGTTGTCTGGTCGGGTCACGCCTGTCGTGATGGTGCATGAAGACCTGGTTGCAAAGCACCCACGCGCTGCATCCCTCGTCGATTGGCTCGGTCTTCCGATCATCGTAGCCGGGGCCCAAGAGACCAAGGAGACCTGGGTCAAGGCGCTGGGGGACGCGCAGGCGCTCTTTACCGCTTGCGAGACCACAGTGCCGCCCCACCGCGCGGCGCATGAACTGTCACTTTCGTGCGCCGAGGCTGGGCTTTCAACCATCGCCGTCCAGCATGGGCTGGAGAACGTGGGATTGAGCTACTTTGACGCCTACCAGGGCGTCGATGTCCGGTTTGCAGCACAGACGGTCCTGTCTTGGATGCCACTGGCGGCTCTCCCGCCGGAGACGCCGCCGGACACGCTGGCGAAGGTCAAAGTGATTGGCCGGCCTCATTTCCGCCCGGACCGCAAGAAGCCGGGAGTGGAGTGGCCCGGACCAGCACGCGTCGACGTGGCCGTTTTCGAGAATCTGCACTGGCGACGCTACTCAGATGCGTACCGCGCGCAACTGCTGGGCGACCTTGAGGCGTTCTGCATGAAGATGCCGAGCCTCTCCGTTCTGGTGCGCCCACATCCGGAGGGGCGTTGGCTGACCGATAGGTACAAGGGCCAACTGCCAGCCGCCCAAAACTTGACGATTGCCGCACCCGACGACCCGATATGGCGGGGCGTGACGGCGCAGGACATACTTGGCCGGGCGCGTTTCGTTTTCACCACGCCTTCGACGATCGCGGTGGATGCGGCTGAGTACAAGTTGCCGGTCGGAATCTTCGCTTACGGCGTGCCGCTGCCGCTTTATGCACCCCTGCCGATGATTTCAGGCGTGGATGATATGGTCCATATTGTCGAAAGGCAGAGTGTCGCCGAGAGCGCCGCCTTCCTCGCCCGCAACGTCGCGCCTGGCGGCGCCGCTCGGCGGGCTCTGGAGACTGTATTGGAGAAGATCGTCCAGGCGCGGCGTGCCGCGGCGGCCACGTAACGGAGGGGCATGTGCAGCACGACATCGTTGTTTCGGAAGAGGAAGTCGAGCGAGAGCTGGCCCGTCTCGATCCGGCTACCCCATGGTCCCACCACTACAAGTTCGGGTCGCACGAAACGATCAGCGCAGCGCGCGACGAGAAGTTCTACAAGAAGTCCATCGGCCTTGAGCGGCTTGGCGAACTGGCGATCGACATCGCAAAGTATCACACGCGCGCTGGCGGCATCGCCGGACAGCGCGTGATCGATATCGCTTCAGCTGAAGGCGGCCACTCGCTGCTGTTTGCACGCGGCGGCGCCAAGGAAGTACTCGGCGTCGAGGGGCGCAGTTTGTACATGGAGCGGGCAAAGTTCGCCGCCCGCGCCTACGGCCTTTCGAACGTGACGTTTACTCAGGGTGACGTTCGCAAGATCGACGCTGCGAAGGCCGGTCGATTCGATATCGTCTTCTGCTCAGGCATCCTGCACCACCTCGGCAAGGATGACTTCCTGCCCATGCTGAAACTCCTGTACGAGCTGACAGGAGACATGATGTTTCTCTATACCCATGTGAGCCACCCGGAAAAGATTGAGCCTTACCGCCTCAAGCCTACTGAGCCAATCAACGGCCGCTATGCCGGTTACCTCTTCCAGGAACACAGCGAGGCGGCCACAGCGTCGGAGCGCGAAGCTCAGGTGCGCGCATCCCTGGACAATACATACTCCTTCTGGGCGACCCCGGGGTCTCTGGTGGATGCCTTGAAGGACGTGGGTTACTCGATCGTGAGCAACGTGGTGCACCCGCACATCTTCGGTCGTCACGAGGATCGCGCGTTCCGCCCCATCATTGTCGCCCGGCGATAGGGACGCCAAGGACCGCTTTCCATGAACCTCTACCTGCTCGACGAAAAGCGCGACAAGAACCTCGTTGTCACCGCGAAGGCGGTTCGCTCTGTCCGCACGGTCGGACGCGCCACGTGGCGTGGATTTGACATTGCGCCGAGCGCGGAGCCGCAGATCCGGGTGAAAGGGGCTTCCGCGTATTACCCCTTCCGTCTTCGGCCCGAGACGATGGGCTGGTGCTTCAGCGGCCTGGCCGGGCTCGGTCGACGCGGGCGCGTGCAGGTTTCATTCGTCGCGCCGGGAACCGCCGAACCGCTCTGGACGCCCGTCGTGATGGAGGTGGACGCGGACGTCGCGACGCCTGTGCTGCTGCCTTGGCGGCTCGATGCGCCGACCATGCAGTCCCAACCCCTCGACCTTCTGATCCACGTCACGCCGAAGGGCGCAGGTTCGGTGTTTCTCGGCGTTCACAAGGCGCTCGACCGGTCGCAGGTGATTGCCCTGTGCAAAGGTCGGGGCGTGGAAATCGGGCCGGGCGCCAATCCGCAGATCAAGCCCGCCGCGGATGTGGATGTCTCCTACATCGAGCAGATGCCGCCGGAGGAATGGCGCCGCCTCTACGACGCAAAGGGCAAGATCGGCGTCGATGAAAGCCTCTGGGACCGCTACCGCGTGGGCGACGCACACGAACTGCCGGTGGACGACGAGAGCCTCGATTTCATCTTCACCAGCCACGTGTTCGAGCACCTGGCCAATCCGCTCAAACACCTTGAGCTCTGGGGGCGTAAGCTACGCAAGGGTGGCCGGATCGTCGCCATCGTGCCCGATCTTGCGGGTGCGAAAGACTACGCTGCGGACCTGTCCACGCTTGGCGAACTGGTGGGCGAGTACGATGCGGGGATCATGGAGCCGGGTGCGACCCACTACGCGCGTTATGCTGCGCTGCGCAACATCAAGGACGGCGGCAAGGACATGCTCGCGAACCGCTTCTCGATCCACGCGCACTTCTACACCCACGCCAACATGGCCCAGCTCCTGGAAGAAGCGGTGCGCCGGTTCGGCTTCTCAGGCTACGCCATCGTCCACACGGACAACCACAAGGATTTCTACTTCTCGGTCGTGAAATGAAGCTGCCGGGATCGCGCACGCTCGAAAAGATCGCCGCGCGGGTCCTGGGACGCGAACCATCGGCGCCTGCCGTTCTGTCTCCGGCCGACGATGGTGCAGCCCTTCCGGTCGCGTTCAGCGCGGGCGCGATTGAAGCGCCGGTCCGTGTTCTCGTGTTTGCCGACGCAATGGCGGCGACCCAGCACCTGTCGTTCGTCCATCCGCTGGCCGCGCCGTGTGCACGGGGCGATGTGCGACTGTTCATCGTCGCTGAACGCGACCTCGACGGTTTTGGCCTTGCGGCTTTCCGCCGGGCGCTCGCAGATCTCGTCGCGCAGGCGCGACCGACCGTTGTGGTGTTTTCGCGGGCGGGAACCCGGTTCGCGGGAGATATCCTTGCGGTGGCGCGGGGGGCCGGGGCGCGCGTCGTGGCTCACCTCGACGACGACCTGTTCAATGTCCCGGAAGCGCTGGGCGCCGCCAAGGCGGCGATGCACAACGATCCGGCCCGGCTCGCACGCCTGATGGTTGTGTGCCGCCGCGCCGATGCGATCTACGCGTCCACCGCGGCGCTGGGCGAGGTCCTGGCGGACCGGTTTCCCGACAGGACCGTCATCCCGGGCGCGCTGTACGCCGCAGCCCACGAGCCGTTCCAGGCGTTCCGGGTCGGCGGTCCGCCCGTGTTCGGGTACATGGGCACGGCCGGGCATGGTGGCGACCTTGAGGCCATCGCACCTGCGATCGCCGATGTGCTCACGCGGGTTCCGCAGGCGCGGTTCGAGACGTTTGGCACCATCAAGGCGCCGCCGGCCCTGACCCGGTTCGGGGAGCGCGTGACCGCTCATCCGCGCACCGCTGACTACCCATCGTTTCTCGAACGCCTCAAGGGCCTGGGGTGGCGCGCCGGCCTGGCGCCGCTGAACGATACGCCGTTCAACGCCTGCAAGGCGGACACGAAGTTCGTCGAGTATGCCCAGTCGGGTATCCCGTCTGTCCTCGCCCGCGGCCGGGTCTATGCCCGTCCGCTGCAGGAAGGCGCCGCGTGGGGGGCGCACACGCCTCAGGATTGGGCGGACGCCGTCGTGAAGCTGCTGGAGGATGAGGCCGAGGCGTCCCGGCTTGCGCAGGCGGCGCAGGCGTGCTTACGCCAATGGTACTCGGTGGGGACCTTGGAGGCGCAGGCCATGGCCGTCCTGGCGCCGCGCGATCAGGCGGCAGCCCCAATCTGAAGTAGGGGTCCGACCGGGGACCTGACCAGGGGAGCGTCATGAAGCTCGGCTGGCTACTGCAATCGGGCGGCTACAATCTCGCCAGCAATCGCTATCGGTGTTTCCACATCGCCTACGGCCTCGGCGCCCGCGGGCACGAGAACCGGTTCTTCGAGGCGCCGACCGACGCCGAGCTTTCCGACCTTGATGTCCTGATCATCATCAAACGTCTGGACAGCGCCGCATTGGCTGCGGCGGCGGCGGCGCGAAAGTTCGGCGTGCCGGTGGTCTATGACCTGTGTGACGACGTCACGTCACGCGGCTACCGGGCCGATGGTCTCGAGTTGGGCCGTATCAGCCTTGCTGGCTTGGGCGCCGTGGTCGACACCGTGACCACGACAGGCCCTGAACTCGCCGCGCGGCTTCGCCCGCTGCTGCCGGCGCATCTGCCCATCGTGCTCATTCCCGATGTATCGGAAACGCCAGACCTGCTCGCCGCGAGCCGCCCGCTGTGGAAGGAGCCTGTCCGGACCGACTCAAGGGAACCCCGCCGCAGTTTCGGCGCGCGACTGCTTTGGGCGGTGCGACATCCGCGGCGCACCATGCGGGTCGTCTCAAATCGACTGGAGATGATCTTCTCAAGAGCGGTCTATGTGATCACGCACCCGGAATGGGCATGGCGACGTACCGCAAAGGCAATGCATGGACTCTCGACAGGCGTAGTGGGGCGCACAGCCGGGCGTTTGGCCTACATCAGCCGGCATCCAGACTGGCTTCTACGGCGCATCCATCATCGCGTGATGTCCGTGCCGCTGCTAGCGAAAGTCTGGTTTGTGCTGCGTCACCCACGCGCCAGCCTCCGCAGCATTCGGCGCAAGCTCGCCCGCGAGCCACTGCCTGCCGAAATCGGGAAGCAGGCGGTCGGACAGACTAGCATGACCGCGCCCGGACCTCCGCCTGAAAAGTCGCCGCGCCGGGTCCTCTGGTTTGGCAATGCGGGCGCCCCAAACTCCAACTCGGGCATGCTTAGCCTGCTGCCCGCCATCGCGGCGCTGCGCGCCGTCCACGCCGAGGCGCCGATCGAACTCGTCATCGTGTCCAACGACCGGGAACGCTACGAGGCGCTGCGGGGCGTTCTAGGCGTGCCGAGCCGTTTTTGCGTCTGGTCCAACACGGCCGTCCACGAAGAGTTGACCCAGTCAGATGTAGCGCTGCTCACCACCGGGGATGACGATTTCTCGCTGGTGAAGTCTGCGAACCGCGCCGTGCTGGCGCTGTCCGCCGGCGTTCCCGTAGTGGCGTCGCCGTCGCCTGCATTGGACGCGCTGAAGCACTGTGTCGCCACCGACTACAAGGCTGGCCTGCGACGCTACCTGACCGACGCCGCGGCCGCGGCTGCAGACGTCGCCGCCGCGCAGGCGGTCATCGCCACGACCTATGCACTCGATCCGGTGGTGAACCTCTGGGAGGGCGCGCTGCAAGCCGCCAGCACGCGGGGCAAGGCCGCCAGCGCGCGCCGCCGCGCGCGGCCCACCATCACTTTTCTGGTGGATCTTGTTCAGGATCTCGATGTGCTCTTGCCGGTCATCGATGCGGCGCGGGGGCGGGGGCTCAAATGCTATGTCATCGTCTCCTGGCGGGCCCTCGCCCAGCAGCCGCGTCTGGCGCAGGCGCTGATCGACCGTGGCATCGGGCCGACCATGGTGGAGGCGTCAGGGCAGCTGGACGCACGCTATCTGCGAGACAGCGACGCGCTGGTGATGGCGGCGGAATCATCACTCGCGGCGCACAGGCTTGCACACGGTCTTGCGGTGATCGCGCGGGGCCTTGGCCTTCGTTGCGCGTCCATTCAGCACGGTCTGGAAATGGAAGGCCTCACGATGGGCGCCGCCCAGCCCGTGACCTTTGCCTCGGACGTCATTTTTGGCTGGGGGCCGGTGGAGTCGCTCCCGAGCTTCGTGCCGGCAGATGTGCGCGGTCGCGTCGTTCCCGTGGGCAGGCCAGCGCCGCCGGCGCCCACCAGCGTCCCGCATGAGGGCGTCCGCGTCGGGGTGTTTGAAAACCTGCATTGGGACCGCTACACCCCGCGCTATCGTCGCGCGTTCGAGCAGTCGCTGGAGGAGGCGGCTCGGCGACGGCCGGACGTGACGTTTGTGCTGCGACCTCACCCGGCGGGTCGATGGACGACGCGCCAACCGGGCCGCTTTGATCGCCCCAACATCCAGCTTCTGAACGCCCACCAGCAACCCATCGAACCGGTCATCGCGGGGGTCGACGCTGTCATCACATCGCCCTCCACCGTGGCGCTGGATGCAGTACAGGCCGGCAAGCAGACGGCGGTATTCGCCGGTGATATCGACATGCTTCCGGCCTATGAACCGCTTCCGTTGCTGCGGTCCGCCAAGGACTGGCTTCAGTTCCTGGACGCGGCTCCCGCCGGGGGGGCGAACGCCGCGGCGCACCGGGCGTTTCTGGCGCGGACAGTGGTGGCGGGCGATGCGAGCGCGCGCATCCTCGATGCCTTGTGCGCCGACATCTGGCCCCCCGTGTCGTCACCCCTCACAGCTCCGCATCCGCCACAAAGTCCGTCATGAAGAAGCGGCCCGATCCGGTGGCGCTGGCCACGCGGCCCTCCCGGAAGCCGTAGCGCGACGCCGTTGCGCCGCCGGGCGTTGCGGGAAATCCGATATTGACGCGGTTGGTCAGCGTCATCGCCGGAGGGATGCGCTTGGCGACGGCGAACGGTCGCAGCGTGGCGTACACCTCCCCGACGGTGGTGTCGCTCCAGCACATGAGCCCTCCGCCATCCTCGTTGCACACCTCGCAGTACCGCTGGCAGAGCGCCAGTTCCTCCCCCAGCGCCCGACGCGCGAAGGCGCCGCACGCCGCGCCAGGCTCCAGTTGCGCCTGGTCGAGATCGAGCGTGGCGTTCTGCGCCAGCGCGCCTTCGGTCCACACCATCGCGATGGCGTTGTTGAGCGAAGCCCCGAAGCTCCCGGTGATCTGGGCCAGATCGGTCCAGGTGTTCGCCGCGGGCGTCGATGCGCCGGTGGCGATCACGTTGAGCGTGGTCGCGTTGAAGAAGCCGCCGGCCGTGAAGCTCGTGCTCGTCCAGTTGGTGACGACGTCGCTGGTCACGACGTCCGCCGCGCCCGTCCATTCAAGGATCGCCATGCGGATCGGCTGGGACGATGAGCACCGCACGCGGGCGGCCATGGCGGCGGCGACGCTGCGCAGGTCCTTGATGTTGGCCGCCTCCACGATCTGGGCGAGTCCGATGCGCTTGGGCGTGGCGTCGGGCTGCGTGAGACGGATGCCGGTGGGCCGCCCGATCTCGGGATCGGTCAGCGCGCCGAGGGTGACGGCGCCTGTGGAGGTCAGCACATACCAGCGGTCAAAGCCGTAGGCGTCGTCGGCCACGCTCGTCAGGCCGCGCTGGTTGATGGCGAAGGCGGCGTTGTGGAGCCGGTTTCGGAAGCCGGCCGTCTGCGCCGCCGACAGGATCGGCCCCCAAGCCGCGCCGGAATAGACCGCGTGCTGGTCTTCGTCCTTCACGTAGAACGTCCAGCCCTCGCGCGGCGTGATCTGGCTCCAGACCCCGTCGCGGCAGTAGGCGATGGCGAAATTGGTCATCCCGCCCCACGCCGCGCCGGTCTTGCCGGCGGGCAGGATGTAGATGTCGCCGTCGACGGGGGAGGCGGGCTGCGCCGAGACGGTGCGCGAGATCGCCGCGCCCTGCACCAGCGCATCGAGCAGCCGCAGCGCCTCGTTGACCGTGACGTGCTTCTGCGCCTGGGCGGCTTCAAGGTAGGGGAGCTGGAGATTGGTGGTGGCGCCGGGACCGGGCATGGTGTGAAACCTCAGGCAATCAATCAGGTGAGCGCCAAGTGTCGCAGGTCGTGAGCCCCTCGGAATTCATTCGCGTCCGACAGCGCTCGGTCCCTTGGCCCGCATCGCGCTGTCGCCGTCGCCGGGCGGGACGCCCGCGACGCCTATCCCCGCACCCACCGCCGGCATTGGCCGGCGCGCGCCCATCCCCTTGCGCATGAGGCCGGGGCCGGTAAACACCACGACGGGATACTTCGCATGCGCATCGCCATCACTGGCGCGGCCGGACTGGTCGGGCAAAACCTCATTCCGCGGCTGAAGGGCCCAGGCCGCGAACTCGTGGCCATCGACAAGCATGCCTCCAACACCGCAATTCTGCGGCGCATGCATCCCGATGTTTCAGTGATCGACGCCGATATCGCGGAACCCGGCCCATGGGAGGCCGAGATCGCCGCATCGGACGCCATCGTCATGCTGCAGGCCCAGATCGGGGGGCTCGATCCTGCCCCGTTTCAGCGCAACAACATCATAGCCACGGAGCGCGCGCTGGAGGCGGCGCAGTCGGCGGGGCGCTGCAACTACATGGTGCACGTGAGTTCCTCCGTGGTGAACTCCATGGCTGTGGATCTATACACCGAGAGCAAGAAGGCCCAGGAGGCGGTGGTCGCGAGGAGCGGTATGCGCCACGTGGTGTTGCGCCCGACGCTCATGTTCGGCTGGTTTGATCGCAAGCACGTGGGCTGGTTGGCGCGTTTCATGGCGAAAGCGCCGGTGTTTCCTGTGCCGGGCGACGGCCGCTATCTGCGTCAGCCGCTCTACGGCGGGGATTTCGCCGCCATCTGCGCTGCGTGTCTCGAGAAGCGCATCGAGGGCGCCTACAACATCTCCGGTCTGGAGAAAATCGACTACATCGATCTCATTCAGCTGGTGAAGGACGTCACGGGGGCCAGGACGCCCATCGTCAGGGTTCCGTACGGCCTGTTCTGGCTGCTGCTGAAGTCCTATTCCCTAATCGATCGCAATCCGCCCTTCACCACGGCGCAACTGAAGGCGCTGGCGACGCCCGACGTGTTTGAAGTGATCGACTGGCCCGGCATATTCGGAGTTCCGGCGACGAGCCTGCGCGCGGCGCTGGAGGAAACGTTCCGCCACCCCGTCTACTCGCGCGTTGAACTGGACTTCTGACGCCATGGGAAAGTCGGTTGTCGTCATTGGCGCAGGTCCCATGGGGCTCGCTGCCGCGTATCACGCGGTCAAGCGCGGCTTTGATGTCGATGTGCTGGAGGCGGGCGACACGGTGGGCGGGATGGCCGCGCATTTCGACTTTAATGGCGTCTCCATCGAGCGGTTCTACCATTTCTGTTGCCTGTCCGATCACGATACCTTCGCCGTGATGGAAGACCTTGGCATAGGCGACAAGATGCGCTGGGTGTCCACCAGGATGGGCTACTACGTGGATGGCGAACTGCATCGGTGGGGCGACCCGGTCTCGCTGCTGATGTTCCCAAAGCTCTCGCTGCTCGCGAAGATCCGCTACGGCCTCCAGGTGTTCACCGCCACGCGCCGAAGCGACTGGCGTACGCTCGACAGGCTGAAGGCGACGGACTGGTTCTTGAAATGGTCAGGGCGGGAAGCCTACGACAAGATGTGGAAACCGTTGCTGGACCTCAAGTTCTATGAGTTTGCCGACCAGGTCTCCGCGGCATGGATGTGGCAGCGGATCAAGAGACTGGGCCGCTCGCGCAAATCGCTGTTCGAGGAGCGTCTGGGCTACATCGAGGGCGGCTCCGAGACGTTGATGAACGCGCTCGCGAAGGCGATAAAGGAGAAGGGTGGACGAATTCACCTGATGACGCCGGCGCAGAAATTCCTCATCGCCGACGGCCAGGTCACCGGTGTGGAAGCGGGCGGGCGGGCGTTCGCGGCCGATCAGGTCATCTCCACCGCAGCCACACCCATCGTCGCGCAGCTGTTCCCGGACGACCAGTACAAGCTCCGTGACGCCTACGCCCGGATCAGGAACATCGGCGTCATCTGCGTGCTGTTCCGCCTCAAGAAGCCAGTGACCGACAATTTCTGGGTGAACATCTCCGACAAGCGTTTTGCTATCCCCGGCATCGTGGAATTCTCAAACTTGCGGCCGGTTGGGGGAGACTCCATCGTGTACGTGCCGTTCTACATGCCCATCACCAATCCAAAATTCATCGCCTCCGACGAGGCGCTGATTTCGGAGAGCATGGCATGTCTCAAGGCGTTGAATCCCGCTCTGGCCGAACGTGACGTGATCGCCACGCACGTGGCTCGTTTGCGCCATGCCCAGCCCATCTATGAGCCAGGGTTCGAAGCCATACTTCCCCCTGTCCAGACACCGATCGCGGGCCTTCAGATCGCCGACACCTGCTACTATTACCCGGAAGACAGGGGCGTTTCCGAGAGCCTGCGCTTCGCCAAGCTCATGGCGGAGCGGCTCAACGGGTGATGGCGCGGACGGCCGACGCAGGATTGCACTCGTCCGGAGGGACGGGCATGGAGAACCCTTTGGAAAAGGAACGTTCAGGCGAAGGGCCAAATGCGGGTCCGACGTCATGGACGTCCGATGCAAGTGGGTTACGGGACGTCATTGTGAGCCTCGATCAGTCCGTGAAGGCGATGGCCGCCCTCTACCTGACACCCCAGTTTCTCCGCTTTCTGGCGGTGGGCGGGGTTGCAGCCCTGCTGCACTGGCTGGCGCGGCTCGCCTTCAGCACGGCGTTGCCATTCGACGCCGCGGTCTATAGCGCCTATGCGGTTGGGATCGCGGTGGGATTCGCCCTCAACCGCGTGTTCGTTTTCCCTTACTCGACCCGCACCGTCGCTCAGGAAGCGGCATGGTTCGTTGTCATCAACCTGATATCCTTCCCGGTCGTCGCAGGGCTCGCCATCGTGCTGGGGGAGTGGCTGTTGCCCCGGTGGATGCCGGTTGGCTATGCTCACGCAGTGGGGCACGGGTTGGCGGTACTCGCGCCGACCTTCCTCAACTTCGCCCTGCACAAGTTTGTGACCTTCCGCGGCGGCTGACGGAGACCAGCAATGCCAGACTTGGCGACCCTCTACCGCTTCAGGTTCAACGAGGCTGCGTTGCCGGAGAAGAACCGCATCTGGCGCGTCCTCTGCAGCGACTATTTCAAACGCTTCATTCCGGCAGACGCCACGGTGCTCGATCTCGCCTGCGGCTACGGCGAGTTCATCAACAACATCGCGGCCCGAAAAAAGTATGGCGTTGATCTCAATGCTGATGTCGCCCGCTTCCTGAACAATGATGTGACATTCCTGAATTGTCGCGCTGACGCTATCGTAGGGCTGCCGGATGCATCCGTTGATGTGGTTTTCACCTCCAACTTTCTGGAGCACCTTCGCTCGAAGGAAGAGCTGGACGGCGTGTTCCTAGAGGCTTTGAGAGTGCTCAAACCCAGCGGCCGTATCGTCGCCATGGGTCCCAACATCCGTTTCCTCGCCGACAAGTACTGGGACTTCTACGATCACTATCTGCCGCTATCCCATCTTTCGCTGGAGGAGGGGCTCGTGCAGGCGGGTTTCGAAGTAGAGACCGTCATCGCCAAGTTCCTCCCCTACACGACGCGGTCGGCGTTGCCCAAAAACCCCGGGTTGATCGCACTCTATCTTCGCATGCCACTCGCCTGGCAGATTCTCGGCAAGCAGTTCCTTGTCGTGGGACGACGTCCGCACAAAGCATCAGACAATGTGCGTCGCATGGCGACTGTCGCGGCGTCGGGATGAGTGGCGCGCTGGAACCTGCGCGTGCGTCGTCAGTCCCTGTGAGAGAGGGCGCTGCGCCCCTTCCGCTCGTCGTGGACATGGATGGCACGCTGATCGCCACCGATGTCTTGGGCGAAGGTATTGTCGCCGGCCTTTTCGCCAAGCCACTTTCCACACTGGGGGCCTTCACACGTCTCTTGGGCGGGCGAGCCCCCTTCAAGCGCCGGATTGCGGAGATTGATGCCGCCGATATCGATGTTGCGCCGCTGCGTCCTGCGGTGGTGGATTGGCTTCGGGCGCAAAAGGCCGCCGGGCGCGCGATTCACCTGGTGTCCGCGGCCGATGAGACGGTGGCGCGCCGTGTGGCCGATCGCGTCGGTGTATTCGACAGTGTGCAGGGCAGCTGCGGCGCAATCAACCTGAAGTCCGCGCGCAAGGCGGATGCGCTCCGTGAGCGCTTTCCGGAGGGATATGTCTACGCGGGCGACAGCGGGGCCGATCTGCCGGTCTGGAAAGATGCGGCGGGCATCGTGATGGTGGGTGCTCGTCCCGCCGTGGCGCGTCGAGCCCGCGCCCTGGGTTTGCCGGTGGAGAAAGAGTTCGATGTTCCGGACGCCAGCCTCAACGACTGGCGACGGGCCCTGCGCTTGCACCAATGGGCCAAGAATCTGCTCGTCTTCGTGCCTCTGATGCTCTCCGGTCAGTACCGCGATCCCGCAGCCATTGTCGCTGCAGTCTTGGCCTTCTCGCTCCTGTCGATCGCGGCGTCCGGCACGTACCTCCTCAACGACCTCGCGGACCTCGGAGCTGATCGGCGGCATCGCACCAAACATCGCCGCCCGCTTGCGGCTGGCGTCATTCCCGTCCAGCAGGGGGCGATCGCGGCGCTCGGGATGATCGCGGGCGCATTGGTCGTCGCCATCAGTCTCGCGCCGCCGCTTGCGGCTGTTCTCGTCGCCTACCTGATTGTGACGCTTGCCTACTCCTTCCGGTTCAAGCGGACGCCATTCCTCGATGTGTTTCTTCTCGGCGCTCTCTATACAATGCGGTTGGTTGTTGGCGTGGTTGCGCTCAACTCGGTTGTCTCGGCGTGGCTGCTCAGCTTTTCCATGATGTTCTTTTTCTCGATGTCGCTTGCCAAGCGGCATGTGGAGGTCGCGGCGGCGCCGCCGGGCGCTATCGCTGGCCGCGGCTACCGTGGCGAGGACGCCCCGCTCACCTTGGTTTTCGGTGTTGCAAGCACCGTTGGATCGGTGCTGATCATGATCACCTATCTGATGGAAGAGGCATTCCCCTCGGGGCTGTACAGCGCGCCTGTCTGGCTTTGGGCGGCGCCGGCTCTGGTGTCGCTGTGGACGATGCGGATATGGCTGCTCGCGCACCGCGGCGAACTGGATGACGACCCTGTCGCTTTCGCGGTGAGGGACCGTCCGAGTTTGGTCATGGGCGCTGTCTTGGTCGTGGCCTTTGCGCTGGCGATCGTCATGTGATGCAGGCGCATCGTGAGACGCCGGTGTCCTGGGGGCGGGTGCTGCGCGCGCCGCACGATGTCCTGCGGCCGAGCTTTCGCGATCAGCTCCCGGCCGCGCTCGCAGCGTCGGGGGGCTCCGCTGTGCCCTACGGCCTTGGCCGCTCGTACGGCGACTCCTGTCTCAATCCCAATGGCGCGCTCATCGCGATGCGCAACCTTGACCGGTTCATCGCCTTCGACGGCAATACGGGCGTGTTGCGGGCGGAAGGCGGGGTGAGCCTTGCGGAGGTTCTTGAGCTGACCGTCCCCGCAGGCTGGTTCCTGCCAACGACGTCAGGCACGCGCTTCGTGACTCTGGGTGGGGCAGTGGCCAACGATGTCCACGGCAAGAACCATCATCAGGCCGGGTCGTTCTGCCGTCATGTGCGCCGCATCGGTCTGGTGCGGTCAGATAGCGGCGCGATGGACCTCGCGGCAGGCGATGCGTTGTTCGACGCCACTGCCGGCGGTCTTGGCCTCACAGGCCTGATCGCATGGGTGGAGATCCACTTGGCGCCCATCCGCTCGGCGTGGTTGACGCAGGAGACCATCCCGTTCTCGGGGCTCGACGGTTTCTTCGAGCTTGCCGAGAGTAGCCTGAACGGGTGGGAGTTCACGGTCGCTTGGGTAGACTGCACCGCGCGCGGGAGAAAGCTTGGACGCGGTATCTTTTCGCGCGCCAACTGGAGCGAGCAGGGCGGTCTTGAGGTGCACGCCCGCCGTCCGCGCTGGGCCGTGCCAGTGGAGGCGCCGTCGTTTGCGCTCAATCCCTTGTCGCTTGCGGCCTTCAACGCGCTGTACCAATGGCAGGGCGAGCGGCGGGCCGGCCTTGCGCGCGCGCACTACTCCAGCGTGTTCTACCCGCTTGACGCCATCAGTCATTGGAACCGCCTCTACGGTGCGCGCGGCTTCTACCAGTATCAGTCGGTGGTTCCCCTCGATGCCGGCCGCGAGGCGACGCGCGCCATGCTCGACATCATTGCGCGCTCGGGCCAGGGCTCGTTTCTCGCCGTGCTCAAGACCCTCGGGCCGCTTGCGTCGCCCGGGATCATTTCTTTTCCGCAGGCCGGCGTTACGCTGGCGCTCGATTTCGCCAATCGCGGCCAGGCCACACTCGATCTGCTGGCGCGGCTGGACGCCATCGTGCTGGATGCCGGTGGACGCCTCTATCCCGCGAAGGACGGACGCATGACAGCCGCCTTGTTTCAGGCGGGCTATCCCCGCTGGCGCGCCTTCGCGGCGCAGGTAGACCCGGTGCTGAGTTCCGCATTCTGGAGGCGCGTTTCTGCGTGAAGAAAATCATTGTCCTTGGCGCCCTGTCGGCAATCGCAGAAGCGACCTGCCGTCCCCTCGCAACGCAGGGCGCCCACCTCGCGCTCTTCGGCCGCAACGAGTCGCGCTTGCGAGCAGTGGCCGACGATGTCGCGGCCCGCGGCGGACGGGCGGACATCTTCGTCCGTGATCTTGCCGACGCCGGGGATGCCGACGCAGCGCTCGCGGACGCGGCCCGCGTCCTGGGCGGCGCCGACGTTGTTGTTTTGTTCTACGGCGTGCTCGGGGAGCAGGCGAAGGCAGAAGCCGATCCCGTCCACGCCCGCGCGATCATCGACGTCAACTTCACGAGCGCCGCGTTGTGGATGCTCGCCGGCGCCCGCCTTCTCGAGGCGCAACCCGCGGGCGCTGAACGTCCAGCGCTGGTGGCGGTCTCCAGCGTGGCGGGAGATCGCGGCCGGCGGTCGAACTTCGTCTACGGCGCGGCCAAGGGCGGCCTTTCCATCCTGATGCAGGGGCTCGCGCACCGGTCCGCCAATGCAGGCATCCGCGCCGTCGCGGTCAAGCTCGGTTTCGTGGATACGCCCATGACCGCGGGCATCAAGAAGGGCGGCCCGCTGTGGGCCACGCCGGCGCAGGCAGGGGCGGCCATCGTGAAGGCGATGGAGTCAGGCGGCGCGATCGTCTACGCGCCCTGGTTCTGGCGCTGGATCATGCTCGCTGTGCGCGCAACGCCTGAGGTGGTTTTCAACAAGGTCAATCTCTAGTCTCACCGGCGGACCACGGTCGGAGCGCCCGCGGCGGAAACGCGAGGCCGCCGCCCTCATCGTCCAGCGTGAGATTGGGATTGTAGTAGGGGTCGGCGGCGAGGGTTGCGCCCCAACGTGTGGTCATGGCGGCGAACTCGGCGTCGAAGCGCGCCTTGCGGGCCCCGCTCTCCACGCCGCGCGAGGCGGATTCGAAATGATCCAGGACCGCAAAGGGCGTCCACACGATGCGCCACCCCTTCGCCCGCAGCCGAAGGCACAGGTCCACATCATTGAACGCCACCGCCAGCTGATCCTCGTCGAAACCGCCCACATCCCGAAAAGCTCCGGACCGCACCAGCATGCAGGCGGCGGTGACGGCGCTGACTTCCCGCGGCAGCACAAGGTGGGAGAAGGGGCCGCGCTCGGCGCCGTCGCGCCGCTTCCACACGTGACCCGCCACGCCGCCGATGCCTGTGACGACGCCGGCGTGCTGGACGCGTCCATCGCCATAGAGAAGCTTGGCCCCCACGGCGGCGACGTCGGCGCGGGCGAAGTGGGACGTCATCTCGGCCAGCCACTCGGGCGTGCGGACCTTCACATCGTTGTTGACGAAGCCGAGAATTTCGCCGCGCGCCGCTTCCGCGGCGATGTTGTTGATGCGGCTGAAGTTGAACGGGCCCGGCGCGGCAATGATCCGTGCTGTTCCGGCGGCTTCCCAGGCGCGGAAGGTGGCGAGCGTTGCAGGGTCTGCGCTCTCGTTGTCGGCGATGAGGATCTCGAAGTCAGGATACGCCCCGCGCGCCGCCTGTATGCTGTCCACCGCCTGCCGGACAAGATCAAGCCTGTCTCGCGTCGGGATGATCAGGCTGACCAGCGGCGTGGGCGCGCGCCACTGTGCGCGCCAGTAGGGCGTGTCCGACACGGGCGTCGCCTGCGCATCGACGCCGGTGCGGCTGAAATGGTCGTCCAGCGCCCGGAGGGCGGCGAGGCGGGCGCGCGCGCCGTGCGTCATCGAGTAGTTGGCGCGCGCGTCGGTGAAACGCCAGTGATAGGCCACGAACGGCACGTGCACGATGGCGTCGTCGGAAACCTGTTCGATGCAACGCAACAACAGGTCGTAGTCCTGGCTGCCGTCGAAGTCCGGCCGCAACCCGCCGGCTGCCTCGATCAGGTCGCGGCGGATCACCGTCAGGTGGTTGAGGTAGTTCTGCGCGTAGAAGAGCTCACGGTTCCAGCCCGGCTTGAAGTAGGGATCGCTGCGCCGTCCGACTGCGTCGATCTTGTCCTCGTCGGTATAGACGATGCGTGCGTCTGGCCGCGCGCAGATCGCCGCCGCGACGAGGGCCAGCGCGTCGGGCGCCAGCATGTCGTCGTGGTCGAGGAAGGCGATCCATTCGCCGGCTGCGTCCGCCAACCCGGCATTGGTCGCCCCCGCAATGCCCTTGTTCTGGGACAACCTGCGCACGGTGATCCGGTCGTCCTCGCCGGCCCATCGCTCAAGCATCGCGGCGGGCGCGTCGGTGGGCGATCCGTCGTCGACGGCCACGAGGCGCCAGTGGCGATAGCGCTGGCCGACGACACTCTCCACCGCCGCCTCCAGCGTGGCGGGGTCGGAATTGTAAGCCGTCATGACGACGGTGAACGTCGGCGCGCCCCGACCGTCGCCGAAGTACGCGGCGATCCGCTCGTCGTCCGCCGTCGGGGCCGGTTCGAAGCGCTGCAGCCAGGCATGGTATTCTGCGGTCGAAGCCTCGGTTCCCGTCGCGATCAGGTCGATGGCCCGCTGCGCATCGCCGGACGCCAGCGCGCGGAGCGCGCGCCGTCGTGGCGCATCGGGTCGCGCCGCGATGGCCGCCGCAAGGCGCGCGGCCCCGACGCGACGGACAAGAACCGCGTCCAGGGATTCAGCGTGGACACCCACGATCGTCAGCGAGCGCGTCCGCCTGCGCGCCGAGAAGAAGTACGTCGTCCGCCGCTCGTCGACCGGCGGCAACGGCACGGCCTGTGTGTCGTCGCCATCGAGCACGAGGAGCGGCCGCAGCACATCGCTGGCGGTGGCACTGCGCCGGAACCGGATCTGGTAAACGCCCGCGGGAAAGTCGCCCTGCGGGGGCGATGCGGTGTAGCCATTCTCCTGCGCCGTCAACGCCCATGGCCGGAACGGCGGCCAGCGGTCCAACGCCGCCAGCATCCGGGTCATCCACGGCCCGCGGAAGCGCCCTTGGTGAGCAAGCCCAGCCATGCGCGCCTTCGTCCGTCTGCACCGATGCGGGTCCTTGTTTGACCCGGCGAGGCGGCGCGGTGTCAAGCCGGTCGCCGTTTACTTTACCCCCGCGCGGGAGCGGCCTAGAAAGCTCCCGGAATCGCGGAGAGCGTGCGTGTTTGAACGATTGGCGATCGAGGAAGTCTTTCTCTACACGCCGAAGCGCCACGGCGACGCGCGGGGCTGGTTCAGCGAGACGTGGAGCGAGGCGGCGCTCGAACCCATGGTCGGCCCGCTGGCCTGGGTGCAGGACAATCATTCCTTCTCCGCGCCGCAGGGCACATTGCGCGGTCTGCACATGCAGGTCGGACCGAACGCGCAAGACAAGCTGGTGCGCTGCGTGCGAGGATCCATTCTTGATGTGGCGGTGGACGTTCGCACCGGCTCTCCGACCTACGGGCGGCATGTTTCGGCGGTGATCTCGAGCGCCAACGGCTCCCAGATATTCGTGCCGAAAGGCTTCGCCCACGGCTTCGTCACGCTGGAGCCCGATGTGGAGGTCGTCTACAAGGTCTCCGCGCCCTACGACAAAGCGGGCGAGCGCGGCCTCATGTGGAACGATCCCGCTCTCGCCATCGACTGGGGCGTGGACCCCGGCGCGGTGACCCTGTCGGATCGCGATAAACTCTGGCCCGCCTTGCATGAGGCGGGCGTTCTCTTCACCTGGCCAGTCTGAGGGTTTCGATGCGTGTGATCGTCACTGGCGGGGCAGGGTTCATCGGGTCTGCGTTGGCGCGCCGCCTGGTGGCCCAGGGACACGACGTCCTTGTGCTCGACAAGCTGACGTATGCGGGCAACCTGAGCTCACTCGCCCCCGTGGCGGACGCGCCGAATTTCCGGTTCGTGCAGGGCGACATCTGCGACGGCGCCGCCAACGCCATGACGATCTCCGCCTTCGGTCCGGACGCGCTCATGCACCTAGCGGCGGAAAGTCACGTCGATCGTTCGATCACGGGCGCCGGCGCCTTCATCGAGACGAACATCGTCGGCACGTTCCGCCTGCTGGAGGCCGCCCGCGGTTACTGGGAAAAGCTGCCCGCCGAGAGGCGCGAGACCTTCCGCTTCCTCCACGTCTCGACCGATGAGGTTTACGGGTCGCTGGGCGATGATGGGCTGTTCACGGAGGACACGCCCTACGATCCACGCTCGCCCTATTCCGCAAGCAAGGCCGCGTCCGATCATCTCGTGCAGGCCTGGGGCCACACCTATGGCCTGCCAGTGCTGATCTCGAACTGCTCGAACAACTACGGCCCTTACCACCTGCCCGAAAAGCTGATTCCGCTGATGATCCTCAACGGTCTGGAGGGCAAACCGCTGCCTGTCTACGGCGACGGCGCCAACATCCGGGACTGGCTCTATGTGGACGATCACGCCGCAGCGCTCGCGCTGATCGTGGAGAAGGGCCACGTCGGGCGGACGTACAACGTGGGCGGCCGCAACGAGCGCACCAACCTGGCGGTCGTGCAGGTCATCTGCGATCTTCTCGATGAACTGGCGCCGGCGAACTACTCCCGGCGTGACCTCATCACCTACGTGGCGGACAGACCCGGCCACGATCGTCGGTACGCCATCGACGCCACGCGACTGGAGACGGAACTCGGCTGGCGCGCGGCGGAAAACTTCGAAAGCGGCATCCGGCGCACCGTGGCGTGGTATCTCGCCAACGAGGATTGGTGGCGCCCGTTGCGCGCGGCCGGTCACGGGGAGGCGCGCCTCGGCCTCATCGGCGGAAAGGCGCCCGGATGAAGCTGCTCGTGGTGGGCCGCGACGGCCAGGTGGCGCGCGCGCTCATCAGGTCGGGTGGCGACGAGGTAGTCGCAGTCGGGCGTCCGGACCTCGATCTTGAGCGGCCGGAAACCTTCGCTCCGGCGCTTTCGGCTCACGCGCCGGACGTGGTGGCGTGTGTAGGCGCGTACACGGCTGTCGACCGCGCCGAAACCGAGCCAGACAGGGCGGCCCGGATCAACGGGGTGGGACCTGGGTTGATGGCGCAAGCCTGCGCGCAGCGCGGCATCCCCATCGTCCACGTATCCACCGACTATGTGTTCGACGGCGCCAAGCGAGATCCCTACACCGAAGACGACCCGGTGGCCCCGCAAAGCGTGTACGGCGCCACGAAGGCCGACGGCGAGTTGCGCGTGGCCCGTGCGAACCCGCAGCACGCCATCCTGCGCACTGCGTGGGTGTATGACGCGGAGGGCAAGAACTTCGTCAGAACCATGTTGCGCCTCGCGAAATCGCGCGCGCGCGTGGGTGTCGTGGCTGACCAGTTCGGGGCGCCGACGTTCGCGCCCGATATCGCCGAAGGCCTGCTCCAGGTAGCGCGCCACCTGAGCGAAGCGCCCCGGCCTGATCGGGTGGGCGTGTTCCATATGAGCGCAGCCGACTTCTGCAGCTGGGCGGATTTCGCCACGGCGATATTCGAGGGAGCGGCGGCGCGCGGTGGTCCTTCGGCCATCGTCGACCGGATCACGACCGCCGACTATCCCACGCCCGCCAAGCGGCCGGCGAACTCCCGGCTGTCCTGCGAGAAGATCGCCGCGGCGCACGGTGTGCGGCTGCCGTCATGGCGTGTGGGGCTGGCGGCGTGCCTCGACGACATCGCCGCGGCGGGATGGGCCGTGGACTGAGGCGCGCTAGGCGCTGGACTTCCGGGGCCCGGCGCGCCATCCCGGACGAAGGCTCATCCAGCATGTGATCGAGGGGACCATGAAGGGCATCGTTCTGGCGGGCGGCAGCGGCACGCGCCTCTACCCCATGACGACGGCGACCTCCAAGCAGCTGCTGCCGGTGTACGACAAACCGATGATCTACTACCCGCTGGCGACGCTGATGCTGGCGGGCATCCGGGAGATCATGATCATCTCGACCCCGGAGGACATCGGCAGCTTCCGGCGCCTTCTGGGCGATGGCGGTCGCTGGGGCGTCAGCCTGAACTACGAGGTGCAGCCGAGGCCGGAGGGTCTCGCCCAAGCGTACCACATCGGGGCGGACTTCGTGCGCGGCGGCCCGTCCGCGCTCATTCTCGGCGACAACATCTTCTATGGTCACGGCTTGCCCGCCGCTCTGCAGGCCGCCAGCGGACGGGCAGGCGCCACGGTGTTCGCGTACCACGTCGCCGATCCCGAACGGTACGGCGTGGTCAGCTTCGACGCGGCCGGCAATGCGCAAACCATCGAGGAAAAGCCCCTAGCGCCAAAGTCCAACTGGGCGGTGACGGGGCTCTACTTCTATGACGCAGAGGTGGTTGACATCGCGCGCGCCGTGAAGCCGTCGGCGCGCAACGAACTGGAAATCACCGACGTCAACAGGGCCTATCTGGACCGGGGCGCGCTCGCTGTGGAACGGATCGGCCGGGGCTTTGCCTGGCTCGACACCGGCACGCCCGACAGCCTGCTGGAGGCGGCGTCGTTCGTGCAGACCATGGAGCGCCGTCAGGGCCTGCGCATCGCGTGCCTGGAGGAGATCGCCTTCAAGATGGGATTCATTTCACTCGACGCGCTGCGCGCTCTGGCCGAGCCGATCAAAAAGAGTGACTACGGCAAGTACCTGCTGCGCGTGGCGGCGGAGGCCGACGCGTCCTGACCGGATCGGGGCAGCTTCACACGGTCAGCGGGCGAAGCTGCGCACCGTGGCGATGATGTGGTCTTGCGTGGCTGCGTCCAGGTAGGGGTGCATCGGCAGGCTGATCACGGTTTTCGCCTTGGCCTCCGTCACGGGCAGGCCACCCGGCATGCGGGATTGCGCTGCATAGACGGCCTGTTTATGCATCGGCACCGGATAATAGACAGCGGTGGGAACCCCCGCTTCCTTCAGGGCTGCAGCGAGGCCGTCCCGGTCCTGGACCTCGATGGTGTACTGCGCCCATGTGGAGACCCCGCCGTTGATGACGCTGGGCGTTTGCAAGACGGCGTCACGCAGGCCATCGTTGTAACGCTGCGCCACGCCCTGCCGGAGGACGATCTCGTCGGCGAAGATGGCGAGCTTCTCCAGCAGGATCGCGGCCTGGAGGGTATCGAGGCGGCTGTTCATGCCGATCCGGGTATTGAGATACTTTGGCTCGTGGGCGAACGTTTCGCGGGCGATGTCGGCGGCGCTGGCTTTGCCGTGCACGCGCAGGGAATCCATGACGTCCCAAAGACCGGCGTCATCGGTCTGAACGGCGCCGCCGTCGCCATAGCAGCCGAGGGGCTTGGCGGGAAAGAAGGACGTCGTCACCGCATCCGCCCAAGCGATGGGGTGCTGGCCATGCAGCGTGCAGCCAAAGCTCTGCGCTGAATCTGCGATGAGCTTCATGCCATGCCTTTTGGCGATGGCGCTGATCGCAGGATAGTCCGCCGGCTGACCGAAGAGATCCACCGCGATCACCACCTTGGGCGTCAACCCCTCCGCCCGCACCGCCGAGATCGCCGCCTCAAGATGCGCGGGATCCATGGTGTAGGTGGCGGGCAGGATATCGACGAAGACGGGGGTCGCCCCCACCCACGGGATGACTTCAGCCGTCGCTGCGAAGGTGAAGCTGGGACAAAAGACGGCGTCCCCGGGGCCGACATCCCATGCCATCAGCGGCAGGGCGATGGCGTCGGTGCCATTGGCGCAGGACAATGTCGTCGCCGCGCCGGAGAAGTCCGAAAGCGCCTTTTCCAGGGTCGCCACCTCCGGCCCCATCACAAACCGCCCGTCGGCGAGCACGCGCGCGATGGCGGCGTCGATCCGGTCGGCGATGCGCCGCCTCTGGGCCTGAAGGTCGATGAAGGCAATGTTCATGGGGCCATGATCCGCTGGGACGAAAAACGCGTCCGGCGGGCGGGGTGTAGCGGCAATCGGGCCGGGCGGAAGACAAAGATTTCTTCCAATTATTTCAGGCGCGGCCCGCGCTTGACCACATCCGCCTTCTCTCCTTTGGTCTGTTTCCCCAGGGACGGGAACCGAAAGGGCCGTGCTCTGCGAAGACCGTGGGGACTGAGGGAGCGCCGGAGGGATCGTGGGAGCGTGGCCATGAGCAGGGTGCAGTTGGCGCGGTTGGCTCTTGCAGCCCTTGCCGGCGCGCTCGCCACCGCCTGTGCGGGCGGCGGTGGGGGCGGTGGCGCCGGCGACGTGGCCATCGCGCCGCCCGCGCCGCCGCTACCGCCTCCGCCACCGCCACCGCCACCGCCACTATCACCTGCCACTCCTTCTGTGGTACTGGTGTCCACTCCTCCCGCAGTTGCACCCACTCCCACAATGGGGGTGGCGACCCTTGCAAACCTAAATATTTAAGTGTTGCGATGTAAAGACTTAACGGAGTTACTATCTTTTTTTTGTTCATCCTGCCTTTTTTGGTGAACCTTTCTTTCGGTCCGCACCATTTCCAGTCTGGCGCTTGCGTCA
>JANRIM010000153.1:0-3885 GCA_033764865.1 Hyphomonadaceae bacterium | reverse complement strand
CGTTGGCGTCGCCGCGGGGGCGGGCGTCGCCGGCGCCTGCGCCGGAGCCGCCGCAGAAGGCTGCGCGCCCGCC
The DNA here is from genome assembly GCA_033764865.1 of Hyphomonadaceae bacterium. GTDB lineage: Bacteria > Pseudomonadota > Alphaproteobacteria > Caulobacterales > Aquidulcibacteraceae > VFBF01. The sequence goes on along the minus strand of JANRIM010000153.1, from coordinate 3,812 downwards.
GTTGCGAGCAGCGCCGCGGCGCCGCTGGGCGCAGGTTTGGCCGCGGCGGACATCGCATCCGCGGCGGGGACATGCACGACGTTCACGGTCGCAGGCGACGCGTCGAGGCGCACGACCACGGGCGCTGCGGTCGCGGCGAGGGCGTAGCTCTGCGCCACGCCCGCATCGTTGGCCGGCGCATCCTCGCCGTCCGGCCGCGGGGCGACGGGCTTGCGCGGCGCGGGCTTGGCCGGCGCTTCCGCGGCGAGATGTGAGTCAAAAGCCGCCGCATCCTCGCGCGCGGCGGTCGACGGGCTCTCGGTCGCGGTCGACGCCGGGGGCGGTGCGATCAGTGCGACGGCTGCATCCATGCGCCAGATATCCTCGTCATGCGGCGTCGACTGCGCGCCGCAACGTGGCCTTCGCTTCGCAAGTTGCGCGCCATGCGCACGACGAGGAGCAACTGCTTGCGCCCCAACAGAACTGCCACGTCCGCAAGCGGCGCGCGCACAGTCAGCGCGGCAGATTTCGCACGGCGCCCGGCAGCAATTGCCGTGTGCAGCGCGGCGTGCGCGGCGTGGCCCCAAGCTTGCGAACCATGATGCGCGCACACGACCGCGGTGGTCTTCCAGTCATCGCGGCGGTGTGGACGGAAGCCTTGCGGGCCTTGGCCGGCGTTGCGCTTTCGGCACTCTGCGCAGGGCGCACGCCACCGGTGCGGCGCCCGGCACAAGTTGCCGGTCGCACGGTCAAACCTGCCGGGTGGGAGATGGAAACGCCATGAGCATCGGATCGATCTTCAGCAACGCGCTGACAGGCCTTCAGGCCAGCCAGACCGCCCTCACTGTGGTCTCGCAGAACATCTCCAACGCCAACACGCCGGGGTACGTGCGCGCCAGCGCGCAGTTCAGCCCGCAGGTGGTCGCCGGCGCCGGCGCGGGCGTCAGCGTGGACGCCATCACGCGGGCGGCCGACAGGTTCCTCGCCGCCGCGCAGCGCACCGCGTCCAGCACGCAGGGCGCGGTCGCTGCGCGCGCGGACCTGCTCGATCGCGCCCAGCTTGTGTTCGGCGATCCCAACGGCGACCAGACGCTGTTCACCGCCATCGACGACGTCTTCACCTCGTTCCTCTCCATCGCGCAGGATCCCAGCTCCACCGTCTCGCGCAACAACGCCATCGCCGCCATCCAGGATCTCCTGTACGAGTTCTCGCGCGCCGGCGACGCGCTGGAGAGCCTGCGGCTGGAGGCCGACCAGCGACTCGGCGAGGCCGTTGCGGAGGCCGACGGCCTGCTCGGCCGCATCGCCGATCTCAACCGGGAAGTGGGCATGACCCGTCAGTCGGGCGGGGATTCCACCGGCGCGGAGAATGCCCGCGACCAGCTCATCGACCAGCTCGCCACGCTCATCGACGTGCGCGCCACCGCTAAGGCCGACGGGGTCGTCGAGCTGCGCACGAACACCGGCGCGTTGCTGGTGGGCATGACGGCCGCGCGCCTCAGCTACGATGGCGGCGCCGCGGCCTATGGCGTTCCCGGGTCGATCACGATCAACGAGGGACTGCCGACGGAATCGCAGTTCGATCCTTTTGTGGGCAACGGCAAGATCGCAGGGCTGATCGCGGCGCGCGACGTGGACATCCCGCAGCTGGGCGACGCGCTGGCGAGCCTCGCGGCCGAACTCGCCGACGCCCTCAACGCCACGCACGCCTACAGCGCCGGCGATCCCGCCGCCGCGACTTTGACCGGGCGCCAGACCGGACTGCTCGCCACCGATGCGCTGAACTTCTCCGGTGCGGCGGTGGTGGGCGTCGTGAGCGGCGCCGGCGATCTCGTTCGCCGCATCACCATCGACTTCGACAACGGCCAGATCATCACTGAAAACCCGGCCGATACCCGCGCGTTCACGGGCACAGTGGGCAACCTCGTCACGCGGCTCAATGAAGTGCTGCAATTGGCGCCCGCGCAGGGTACGGCCTCCTTCGTGGACGGCGTGCTGACCATAGCCGCCGCCGGAGCCGGCGGTGTCGTCCTGGGTGAGGTGGAGGGCAACGAGAGCGCCCGCGAGGGGCGCGGTTTCGCCCACTTCTTCGGCCTGAACGACTTGGTGCGGGCCCCCGCGCCGCTGTTCTACGAAGCGGGCGTCTCACCCGCGGATGCGCACGGCCTCGCCACTGGCGGGGCGCTGGACTTCGAGATCACCGACGCCAATGGCCGCGTCATCCGCACGCCCAGCGTGGCCGCCGCCGGAACCACGTGGACCGACTATCTCGGCGCGCTGAACAACGCCACCACCGGCATCGGCCAGTACGCGACCGCGTCCATCGACGGCGACGGCCGCCTCATCGTGACGCCGCGCAGCGGATATGCCGTGGCGGTCACGCGTGACACCACGGAGCGGGGCGCGACCGGCGTCTCCGTCTCGGAGCTCTTCGGCCTGACGCGCGCCGCCACGGCCACGCGCGCGCTCGGCCTTGAAGTCAACGCCGCGATCACCGCCGACGCCAAGCGTCTCGGCGTGGGCCAGCCGGACCTCGGCGCCGCCATCGGCGCGCGCATCGTGGAGTCCGGCGACACCCGCGGCGCGCAGGCGCTGTCGGCGGTCCGCGATGCGCCGCGATCGTTCGCCGCCGCGGGCAATCTCTCGGCGCAGTCGACCACGTTGTCCCTGTACGCCTCGCGGCTCGCGGGCGAGGCGGGCCGGGCGGCGGAGCAGGCGGGCCGGGCCGCCGCGGGCGCCGATGCGGTGTACACCGCGGCCACGGAGAGGCGCGCGCAAACCGAAGGCGTCAGCCTGGACGACGAGCTCGTGAAGATGACGCAGTTCCAGCAATCCTACGCCGCATCGTCCCGGGTCATCCAGGCGGCGCGCGAAATGTTCGACATCCTCGTCAATCTCGCCTGAGGCGCCCATGGTCAAACCGATCCCTTCCTTCCTCGTGGCGACGCTGGCGCGCAACGATCTGGCGCGCCTGAACAACGATCTCTACGATCTCCAGCGCCAGACGGCGTCGGGTGTGATCGCGCAGGACCTGAAGGGCTACGGCCAGGAAGCGGGCCGCATCGTGAGCGCGCGCGCCGCCATCGCCCAGAGCGAAGGCCGCGTCGCCGCCGCCAATCGTCTCGCCGCACGGCTCGACATCCAGGACGCCGCGCTCGGCAAGGCGGGCGACGCCGCCGCCCAGCTCAAGCAGGACATCTTCGAGGCGCTGGCGTCCAATGACGCGACCTACCTGGCGGGGCGACTGGAGGTGGCGTTCGGCGCTGCGACGCAGGCCTTCAACACCACCCACGAGGGCGTCCACGTCTTCGCGGGCGAGCGGCGCGGGGGGCCGCCGGTGCAGGCGGACACGCTCGACGAACTCGGCGCCGCGATCGACACGGGCGCGTTGTTCAGCGAATCGACGCGCACCACCGCCATCGACATCGGCGTCGGCGCGCCGATTGCGGTGGCGGAAAAGGCGTCCGACTTCGCCACCCACCTCTACAACGTGTTCCGGGACCTGCACGCCTTCACCAGCGACCCCGCCGTGGGCGCGCCGCTGACCGATGCGCAGCGCGCCACGCTCACCGCCATCGTGGGGACGCTCGACGTCGCCTACGGCAAGGTCGTGGACGCGCAGGGCCGCAACGGCGACACGCAGGCGCGCCTGGAGGGGGCCGTCACGCGCCTCACGGCGCAGGCGGATCTGCTGACCAAGCATCTGGGCAAGGTGTCGGAAGCCGACCTCGCGGAGGTCGCGATGCGCCTGTCGGCGACGAAGACGCAGTACGAGGCGGCGGCCAGCGTGTTCGCGCAGATCCGCGACCTGTCGCTGGTGAACTTTCTCGACT
>JANRIM010000149.1:0-2944 GCA_033764865.1 Hyphomonadaceae bacterium | reverse complement strand
ATCCCGCAATCCGTGGTGGAGGAGATCTTCGCCAGCTACGAGGCCGATGTGGGCCGCCCGGTGGACTGGTTCGATCTGCGCCGTGCGGCGCCGGCGATGACGGCGCGCGCGCTGATCCTGCACTCGTACGACGACGACGCCTGCGACTACGCCGGGGCCCAGGCTCTGGCGGACGTATGGCCCGGCGCGGAGCTGTTGATCACCGATGGGCTCGGCCACCGCATGATCTGCCAGACGCCCGCGATCGTCGACCGCATCGTGGAGTTCGTTGGATAGCGCGCCCGGGCCAGCGCCGGCGCGCTCAAACCGGGAGCTTGCGCGTGTTGCGCGCGATCGTGCGCAGGGCCTTGGCGTCCACCACTGCGGCCGCTTCCGCCTGAGCCTTCGCCCATACCGGCAACGCGGCTGCGAGCGCATGCTCGCCCTTCTGCGTCAGCCGTACGGTGCGCCGGCGCTGGTCCGACCCCGCAGTGACGATCTCCGCCAGACCCTCGCGCGCCAGCGCTTGGAGGTTGCGGGTGAGCGTCGACGCCTCCAGGCCCATGCGATCCGCCAGCGCGCCCAGCGCAGCGTCCTCGGCGCCGGCGATCTGCGCCATGAGGCCGAACTGCGCGATGGACAGGCCCGTTTGCGCAAGGCGCGCATCATAGAAGGCCGTAAGTCGTCGCGCCGCGAGCCGCGCCGTGCGCGCCGTGCAATCCACCAACGGCGCCAGCGCCTCCTGCGTGAGCTTCAGCGGTTTGCGGCCGGAAGGCGGCGATCTGGGGGCTTGCGGGTTTCTGGCCATGCTTCTATGTATCTACAATTGTTGCAGGCACAAGGAAAACCGCATGGACGCCGCACATGTTGAGCCCGACGAGGCGCCCCGGGGCGGCCCGCGGCCGTTCTCCCCGGATCACCTGCGGTCGATGACGGGGCTGGAGGCCATGCAGATGCTGCTGGAGGCCACCCGCCGGGGCCAGACTGCCGGCGCGCCGAGCATCTCCACCACGATGGGGTTTGAGTTGACCGAGGTGGGTGAGGGGCTGGCGGTGTTCACCGGCCATCCCTCTGCCCGGGTGCTCAACCCCCTTGGCACGGTGCACGGCGGCTTCGCGTTGACGCTGCTCGACAGCTGCACCGGATGCGCAGCGCATACCGTCTTGCCGGCCGGCGTCGGCTATACGACGATCGAGACGAAGGGCAACTTCGTCCGCGCCATCCTGCCCGATAGCGGGCCGGTGCGGGCGGAGGGCCGCGTCGTCGCACAGGGCCGAACCATCATCACCTGCGAAGGCAGGATCACGGATGCGCGCGGTCGCATGCTCGCGCACGGCACGTCGACGTTGATGGTCCTGCGTCCGCAACCGGGAGAATGATGATGCACACCGAGAAGGATCCTGTCGTCGTCGTCGGCTTCGCCCGCACGCCCATGGGCGGGCTGATGGGCGATCTTGGCGGCTTTTCGGCGAATGAACTGGGCGCGGTGGCGGTGAAGGCCGCGCTCGCGGACGCCGGCGTCAAGGGCGAAGCCGTGGACTGGATCGTGATGGGCAACGTGCTGCCCGCAGGCCAGGGGCAAGCGCCGGCGCGCCAGGCCGGTCGCAAGGCGGGCCTCCCGGATTCGGTGGAAGCGACGACGCTCAACAAGATGTGCGGCTCCGGCATGCAGGCGGCCATCATGGGCCGTGCGGCCCTCATCGCGCGCGATGTGAAGGTCGTGATCGCAGGCGGCATGGAGAGCATGTCGAACGCGCCGTTCCTGATGACGAAGCACCGAACCGGCCAAAAGTACGGCCACGATCGCCTGTTCGATCACATGGCGCTCGACGGTCTGGAGGATGCCTACGAAGGCAAGCCCATGGGCGTCTACGCCGACAGGATCGCCCAGGAGTACCAGTTCACCCGCCAGGCGCAGGACGCCTACGCGATCGAAACCCTCGCGCGCGCACAGAAGGCGACAGCTTCCGGCGCGTTCAAGCGCGAGATCGCGCCCGTCGCGATCAAGGGCCGCGACGGCGAGATCGCGATCGACATCGATGAACTGCCCCGCAAGGCCAAGCCGGAGAAGATCCCCGCCCTCAAGCCCGCGTTCGACAAGGACGGCACGGTGACGGCGGCGAACGCTTCGGCCATCTCCGACGGCGCAGCCGCCCTCGTCCTGATGCGGCTCTCGGAAGCGGAGGCGCGGGGGGCCAGGCCGCTGGCGAAGATCGTCTCGACGGCCGCCCATGCGCATGCGCCGGCCTATTTCACCACCGCGCCCGTCCACGCCATGAAGAAGGCGCTCGACAAGGCGGGTTGGGGCGTGGGCGACGTCGACCTCTTCGAGATCAACGAAGCCTTCGCCGTCGTGCCGATGATCGCGATGAAGGACCTCGGCCTGTCGCATGACGTGATCAACGTGAACGGCGGCGCCTGCGCGCTCGGCCATCCCATCGGCGCGAGCGGAGCGCGCATCATGGCCACGCTGATCGCGGCGCTTCAGGCCCGCGGCGCCAAACGCGGCATGGCGAGCCTGTGCATCGGCGGCGGCGAAGCGACTGCGGTCGCGCTGGAACTGCTGTAGCGCGGGCGGGAGCCCTTACTCGGCCGCCAGCTCCGTGGCGCGCTGCAGGTCAACCGCCACGATCTGGCTGACGCCGCGCTCCGCCATCGTCACGCCGAAGAGCCGGTCCATCCGCGACATCGTCACCGGGTTGTGCGTGATGGTCAGGAAGCGGGTGTCCGTAAGCCGGCGCATCTCGTCGAGCATGCGGCAGAAGCGGTCCACGTTGGCGTCGTCCAGCGGGGCGTCGACTTCGTCAAGCACGCAGATGGGGGCGGGGTTCGCCAGGAAGACCGCGAAGATGAGCGCCGTCGCCGTGAGCGCCTGCTCCCCGCCGGACATGAGCGACAGCGTCGACAGCCGCTTGCCCGGCGGGCAGGCGAAAATCTCCAGGCCCGCCGCCAGCGGATCGTCCGA
>JANRIM010000115.1:0-14702 GCA_033764865.1 Hyphomonadaceae bacterium | reverse complement strand
AGGCGCGACGCACGCGCCATCCGCCGCACGGCGGGCAGGCGCTGGGGCAGGCGCACGGACACCTGCTGGCGTCCATAGTCCACCGTCAGCGCATCGAACTGCCCCAGCACGTCCATGCCGATCAGCAGGGCGGGCTCCTCCTCCAGCCGCCAGATGCGGAAGAAGTGCGTATCGGCGAACAGGATCGGCAGGCGCGCGATCCTGAGCCCGCCGAACGTGAAGCGCGGCGCCCACACGAGATCCCCCACCTCCGTGGGCCCCACCACGCCGAAGATCTGCGCCTCGCCTTCCGTTTGCAGCGCCATCCCCTCGCGCAGCAGCGCGCGCCGCAGCGCGGCGTTGCCGACGGACCGCTCCGCGCCGGTGTCGATCACCGCGTGCACGGCAACGGGCCCGATCCGCGCCGACACCACCGGCAACATGCCGAAGCGCATGCGCGTGGGCATGCGGTGGTCGCGCGGCGACACGCGCGCGGAGGTCTCAAACAGCTCGATGCGGTCGCGGGCGAAATCGATCACGAGCCGGCCCGCCCGCAGGTGATCGGCGCCGAGCGTGCCGTCGGCGCTGGCGTGCAGGCGGTTGGACAGCACCGCGAGGTCCACCCCGCTGCGCGACAGCTCGCCCACGCGCAGATCCTCAACCCGCACGATGGGCGCAGGCGCCACGCCGGTGACACCGTGCACCGGGCTCTGCGGCGCGCCCGCCACGTCGAGGCCCAGCGCGCCCGCCAGCCGCGGCGACAGCACCGAGCGGTTGGCCCCGGTATCGACCACGAAGCGGAACGGGCCCTGCCCGTTGACGTACACAGGCGCCACCACGCGCCCGATGGCGTCGCTGGTGGTGGGGGTGACGTAGCGGGGATCGTCCAGCGGCGGCGGCGCGTGCAGGGCCGCGTCCCCCGCCCACGCGGGCGGGGCGTCCGCCGGAAAGGCGGCCAGCGCCGCCATCGCCGCCGCCAACGCCCAGCGCCACGTCCGCATCGGACCGCCTCCTTCGCGTCTCCCGGCCCTCATGGGCTCTGTTGGCCCCCACCTTGCGCCTGCGCGCGCCGGGACGGAAGCCCGCTGGCGCCGCCCGGAGCAATCGGGCACAAGCGCGCTGGCCGATGACATCCCCCACGATCCGCACACCCTCCACGCCCGAACTGGTGGCGATGGTGGCGTCGTTCCTGGCGCTCAACGCGCTGGGCATCGACATCATGCTGCCCGCGCTGCCCGACATCGCCGCCGCCTACGCCGTCACGGTGAAGGCCGACGAGCAGCTGGTGCTGTTCGTCTACCTCATGTCCTTCGGCGTGGCGCAGCTGTTCTACGGCCCGCTGTCGGACTCCTACGGCCGCCGGCCCGTGCTGCTTGTGTCCATGGTCGTCTATCTCATGGGCACGCTGCTGTGCCTGCTGGCGCCGACGTTCGAGGTGTTCCTGCTGGCGCGTGCGGTGCAGGGCGCGAGTGCGGCGGCGGCGCGCGTGATCGCGGTGGCCGTGGTGCGCGACCTGATGGCCGGGCGCGAGATGGCGCGCGTGATGTCGCTTGCGATGATGGTGTTCATGGTGGTGCCCATCCTGGCGCCGGGCCTGGGGCAGCTCGTGCTGCTGGCGGGGCCGTGGCAGTGGATCTTCGGGTTCCTGTTCGCCGCCGGCGCGATCATCATGGCGTGGACGTGGCTGCGCCTGCCGGAGACGCGCCCGCGCGACCTGCGCACGCCCTTCGACCTCGGCGGCGCGCTGCGCAGCTACGGCGTGGTGATGCGCAACCGGCTGGCCATGGGCTACACGCTGGCGGCGGCGGTGGCGTTCGGCTCCCTCTTCGGCTTCCTGGCCACCGCGCAGCCCCTGTTCGTGGACGTCTTCGGGCTGGGCGTATGGTTTCCGCTGGCGTTTGCGACGGTGGCGGGCGTGATGTCGATGGCCTCGTTCATCAACGCGCGGTTCGTGACGCGGTTCGGCATGCGGCGCATGTCCCACGCGGCGCTGACGGCCTTCACCGCGCTGAGCGCGGTGCATGTGCTGTTGCTGCTGGCTGGGCCCACGCCGCTGTGGCGCTACATGCTGCTGCTGGCGCCGGCGATGCTGATGTTCGGGATGATCGGCGCCAACTTCTCCGCCATCGCCATGGAGCCGCTAGGCGCGCGCGCGGGCGTGGGCTCGGCGTTCAACGGCTTCGCCACCACCACGCTCAGCGCGCTTCTGGGCGCGCTCATCGGGCGGCTGTACGACGGCTCTCCGCTGCCGCTCATCGCGGGACACCTGGCGCTGGGGCTGGGGGCGCTGGCCATCGTCTGGGTGACGGAGCGCGGCCGCTTGTTCGGGACGGGGCCCGCGGGCTAGGCTCGCGCGCCGCACCCAACGCAGGACAACGCGCCATGAGCCTCGACCACGTCTCCATCGGCGTCACGCACGTGAAGCGGGCCAAGGCCTTCTATGACGCGGTGCTCGCGCCGCTGGGCATGGCGCCGGTGATGCCGGTGACGGTGGGCGGCCAGCTGGTGGGGGTGGGCTACGGGGACGACCCGCACAAGCCCACGTTCTGGATCCAGCTGCCGGTGAACGCCCAGCCGGCCTCGCAGGGCAACGGCGTGCACATCGCCTTCTCGGCTCCCACGCGCGCGGCGGTCGACGATTTCTACCTCGCCGCGATGGAGGCCGGCGGCATCGAGGACGGCAAACCGGGCCTGCGCGAGCAGTACCACCCCGCCTACTACGCCGCCTTCGTGCGCGACCCCGACGGCAACAAGATCGAAGCCTGCTGCCACGCACCGGGGTGAGGGCCGATGCCGGCGGGTTTGCGTTGGGCGCTCGGCGTCACCGACACCCTGTTCATCGCGTACTGGCTGGCGGCGGGCCTCGACGCAGTCGGGGTCATCGCCATTCCCGCGGACTGGCTCTATGCCGATGCGCATGACCGGCGGGTGGTGGCGTGGAACTGGTCGTTCCTGCCGCTCGACGTGGCGTTCTCGGTCACCGGCCTCTTCGCCATCCGCCTGGCGCAGCGCGGCGACCCGCTCTGGCGACCGATGGCGCTCGTCTCGCTCGTGCTCACGATGGTCGCCGGCGGCATGGCCGTCAGCTACTGGACCTTGCTCGGGGAGTTCGATCCCGCCTGGTACCTGCCGAACCTCGCGCTCGTGATCTGGCCGATGTTCTACATCGGCATGCTCCTGCGCCCTACTTCAGCTGACCCATCCCTGTGATGATCTCGCCCACGAGGCCGTAGCTGCGGGCTTCCTCGGCCATCATCCAGTGGTCGCGGTCGGTGTCGGCCTTGATGCGCTCGATCGGTTGGCCCGTGGCGGTGGCGAAGATGCGGTTCAGCCGCTCGCGCATGCGCAGGATCTCCCGCGCCTGGATCTCCACGTCCGAGGCGGCGCCGCCCACGCCGCCGCGCGGCTCATGCAGCAAGAAGCGGGTGTTGGGCAGGCAGAAGCGGTCCGCGCGCTCCGCCGCGCAGTAGATCAACGCCCCCGCCGACGCCACCCACCCCGTGCCCAGGATGCGCACGCGCGGCTTCACGAACTTGATCATGTCGTGGATCATGTCGCCGCTCTCCACGTGCCCGCCGGGCGAGGAGATCACGAGCGTGATCGGATCGTCCTTGTCGGCGGCGAGCGCCAGCAGGCCGTCGGAGACGCGCTTGGCCTGGCGATCGTTGATCTCGCCGGTGAGGGTGATGATGCGGGCGTTGAACAGCGCCTTTTCCGCGGCCATGCCCGGCAGCGCGGGGGCTTCTTCGGGCTTCTGGTCGTCGTCGAGGCGGGTGAAGCGGGTCATGCCGGCGGGGCCTTTCGGGACAATGAGGTGCCCCTCAGATGGCCGGTTGCGGGAGGGCTTGCAAGAGGTGCGGGCCCGGCCTTGGCGGCCATGGCCGGGCCCGCGTCCTCGACGCTTCAGGCGGCCTTGACGAGCCCTTCGGCCACGAGCGCGGCCTGCACGGCCGGGCGCGCCGCCACGCGGGCGACGTAGGCGCTCAGGTTCGGCCAGCGGGCGAGGTCGACGCCCACGGGCTTGGCCCAGTTGGTGATTGTGAACAGGTACGCGTCGGCCACGGTGAAGGCGGGGCCCGTGAGATACGCGCGCCCGTCGGAGAGCGTGCGTTCGATGTAGTCGTAGCGTTGGCCGATCTTGTCGATGAAGCCGGCGCGCGCCTCCGCAGGCGTCGCGGGCGAAAACAGCGGCGAGTGCGTCTTGTGCAGCTCGGAGGAGATGAACACCAGCCACTCCTCCACGCGCAGCCGCTCCCGCGTGCCGCGGGCGGGGGCGAGCCCGGTCTGCGGCGCCTGGTCGGCGATGTACTGCTGCATCACGACGCCCTCGGTGAGCACGTCGCCGTCGCCCATGTCCAGCGCGGGGACGTAGCCCTTGGGATTGATCGCGAGGAAATCGGCGCCGGTCTCGGTCTTCTTGCCGCGGATGTCGACCTTCTCCAGCGTGAAGGCGGCCCCCGTCTCGCGCAGGACGATGTGGGGCGCAAGCGAGCACGCGCCGGGTGCGTAGTAGAGTTTCATGGGTCTCTCCGTTCGGCCAAAGTCTGTCCGCCCCTGGCCAACGGCCCCGGGGCGCAGGAGCATCTAGGGCCTTCGGTTACCTTTGGAAACCTTGTGAGGGCGTGTTACCGAAAGAATGGGGTTTCCTGCAGGTAACCGGCGGAGCGGCGGAACACGATGCTGAAGCGGCGCAAGAACAAGGTGGCGGCGGCGATCCCCTGTCCCATCGGCGCGTGCATGGAGCTGCTTGGCGGGGCGTGGACGCCGAACGTGATCTGGTACCTCTCCGGGGGCGCGCGCCGGTTCAGCGAACTGGCCGCGGACATGGCGCCCATCTCGGCGAAGATGCTGTCCCAGCGGCTCAAAGCGCTGGAGGAAAAGGGCGTGGTGAGCCGCACCGTCCTCGACACCTCCCCCCCTTCGGTGGAGTACGCGCTCACCGATCTCGGCCGCGAGATCGTGCCCGCCATCGAGGCCATCGCGCAGGTGGGCTACAAGCTGCGCGCGCGGCAGCGGGCCAAGCCCGCGCCCCGCGGCCTGAAGCGTCTTGCGCCGCTACGCCAGCCGCGCAGGCGGGATTGACGGCGACGGGCGACGAACAGAGCCGCCGATGCCGGACATCGCCTAGCAGCGCTCCGCCGAACGGACCCGAACGCCACCGCACCGCGACAGCGAAGGCCCCGTTCTGATTGGGCGATCACTCACCCCGCCAGCCGGCTCTCATCGAGGCCGTACTCGCGCAGCTTGCGGTAGAGCGTCGAGCGGCCGATGCCGAGGCGGCGCGCGATTTCGCTCATGTGGCCGGCGTAGTGTTCGATGGCGAGCTCGATCAGGTCGCGCTCCACTTCCTCCAGCCGGCGCAAGTGGCCGCCCGCGTCGAAGATCGGCACGGGGGGCATCTCCGCGGCGGCGACCGCCTGCATGGGCGCAGCGTCGTTGGCCGCGGACGCAACGCCCTGCGGAAGGGAATCGTTGGCCGCCGTCAGCGGACGCGGCTTCACGCCGCTGATCTGCGGGAAATCCTCCGGCGCGAGCAGCTCGCCCTCGCTCAGCACGACTGCGCGGAACACGCTGTTCTCCAGCTGGCGCACGTTGCCCGGCCAGTCGTAGGCCACCAGCATCGCCATCGTGTCCGGCGCGCACCCGCGGACGCTGCGGCTTTCCTCGGCGTTGAAGCGCGTGATGAAGCGCGCCACCATGGCGGGGATGTCCTCGCGGCGCTCGCGCAGCGGCGGCGCCTCGATGGGAAACACGTTGAGGCGGTAGAACAGGTCTTCGCGGAAGCGGCCTTCGGCCACGAGCTTCGCCAGATCCTTGTTGGTGGCCGAGATGATCCGAACGTCCACTTTCAAGGGGCGTTTTCCACCAACCGGATCGACCTCGCTCTCCTGCAGCACGCGCAGGAGCTTCACCTGCATGTCGAGCGGCAGCTCACCCACTTCATCGAGAAACAGCGTGCCCCCGTGGGCCTCCACGAACTTGCCGGCGTGCTTCTCCACCGCGCCCGTGAACGCGCCCTTCTCGTGGCCGAACAGGATCGACTCCACGAGGTTCTCCGGTATGGCGCCGCAGTTGACGGCGATGAACGGCTTGCCCGCCCGCTCGCTCGATCCCTGGATGGCGCGCGCGAGCAGCTCCTTGCCCACGCCGCTTTCGCCGGTGATCAGCACCGGGATGTTGGAGGCGGCGGCCCGCTGGCCCATCCGCACCACGAGGTTCATCGACGGCGCCTCGGCCACCATGTCCTCGAACGTCAGCGTGTTGGCGGCCTTCTTCTTGAGGCGCGAGACCTCCACCTTGAGCGTCGACATCTCCAGCGCATTGCGGATGGAGACGAGGATGCGTTCGGGGCTGGCGGGCTTCACGAAGAAATCGTTGGCCCCCGCCTGCATGGCCTGCACCACGGTGTCGATGCCGCCCGAGGCCGTCAGCACGATGCACGGCAGGCCGGGCCGGCGCAGGCGGATTTCCTTCAGCGCTTCAAGCCCCGTCAATCCGGGCATGACAAGATCGAGCAGGACGAGATCGACGGCGTCGTCCTCGGCCAGGCGAACGGCGGCGCGTCCATCTTCCGCCGTCTTCGTATTGAATCCATTGCGTTCAACAGACGCCTGGAGCAGCCGGCGCTGCGCCGGATCGTCATCCGCGATCAGGATCGTCTTGGCCATGTTCCACCATACCTTGTCGGGCGGCGCCTCTCCCGGGCGCTCGGAGGGGGACCATAGGGGCCGGTCCTCAAGGTCGCGTTAAAATGGGACATAAAAACGAATTATTTGCGTTGGTTAACCCGCGTGAACGATGGGACGCCATCGGCGTGGAGGAGGCCGCGGGCGCTGCGTTCCGGCGGGTGGCGGCGGCGCGGGCGCCGGCCCTGGCGCGCGCGCACGCCGACCTGTTCGCAGCCGCCTATGCGGGCGTGGGCGCCGCAAGCCTGCCGCCGCGGTGGCGTGCGCCGTGGCCGCAACCCTGGCGCGACGCGCTCACCTGGCGGCGCACCAAGACGCTGGCGGTGGCGGCGGTGGCGCGGGTCCATCCCGCGCTGGGCCGCACCGCTGAAGCAGTGGTGCGGCTGGGCCGGGTGCGCGCCGCGGCGCGTCAGACGCCGCAGACCCAAGCCTGCCGCCTCGGCCCCCCGCGCGTGATCACCACGTTCGACGCCACCAGCCAGTCCCCGCTCATTCTCGCCCACGAACTGGGCCACGCCGCGCAGATGGCGGTGCGGCCGCTGGGCCCCAGCCGGCCGCCCCCGCCCATGGCCGCCGCGGAACTCGCCGCGCATGTGGCGGAGCGGGCGTTCCATGCGGTGTACGCCGAGGCCGGGCCGCCCCGCGCCGCCGCGGCCCGCATGGCGGAGGACCTGCTGGCCATGCTGGTGCGCCATCCGGCGCGCGACGCGCTGGAGCAGACGCCGGAGGCGTGGGGGCAGATCGCGGCGGGCTACGCGCCGGGCCACGCCTGGTCGGGCGATCCCCCGCCGCTCACGCCCCGCGCGCAGGCCGAGCCCCTCTCCACCCTCGCCTACGCCATGGCTGCGACACTGGCGACGGCGCTGTTCGCCCGCATGGAGGGTGACGCCCGCCTGCGCGACGCTTACCTCGACTGGGTGCGGGCCGGGCCCGACGCGCGTTTCGACGAAGCTGTCGCCCTCATGGGCGCGCGCGCGGACGATCCGGGCCTGTACGAGGCGGCGTATGACGTCGCGGTGGACGACATGAGGCGCGTGCAGCGGTTCGCATGAGCGAAGACACACAGGACAGGGAACGCAACCGCCTCGCCGCCCGCGCCGGTCGCGTGGCGACGGTGGGCGCCAGCGTGGCGGGCGCCGCGGCGAGCGCGGGCATGAGCGCGCTGTTCGGCGGCTCCGCGTCCGAGAAGCAGATCGCGCAGGCGATCCGCGCCGCCCTTGGCCGCACCAAGGGCCCGCTGATGAAGATCGCCCAGATGATGGCGACCATCCCGGACTTCCTGCCCCCCGAGTACGCCGAGGAGCTGTCGAAACTGCAGATGAATGCGCCCGCCATGGGCTGGCCGTTCGTGCAGCGGCGCATGCGCGGCGAACTGGGCGCCGACTGGGAGACGCGGTTCGCGTCGTTCGAGCGCGAGGCGGCGGCGGCGGCCTCCCTGGGCCAGGTGCACCGCGCCGTGACCGCCGACGGCCGCGCGGTGGCGTGCAAGCTCCAGTACCCGGAAATGGCGAGCGCCGTGGAGGCCGACATCGGCCAGATGCAGGGCGTGATCACGCTGGTGCGCCGGCTCAACCGCGTGGTCGATCCCACCGAGATGGGCGCAGAGATCGCCGAACGCCTGCGCGAGGAGCTCGATTACGACCGCGAGGCCAGGCACATGGCGCTCTACGGCGCCTTCTTCGCCGACCGCGACGACATCGCAGCGCCCACGCCGATCGCGGAGCTCTCCACCAAGCGCCTGCTCACGATGAGCTGGCTCAACGGCGCGCCGCTGAAATCCTTTCTCGACGCCCCCCAGGACACACGCAACCGCATCGCCGTGCTGCTGTTCGAGGCGTGGTGGGGGCCGATGTCTTCGCTGGGCGTGATCCACGGGGATCCGCACCTGGGCAACTACACCTTCGGCGACGAGGGCCGCAGCCTCAACCTGTTCGACTTCGGATGCGTGCGCATCTTTCCGCCGGCGTTCGTGCAGGGCGTTGTGAACCTCTACCGCGCGCTCGACGCCGACGACCTCGACGGCGTGGCGCGCGCCTACAAGGACTGGGGTTTCGGCGACCTCTCCGACGGCGCGGTGGAGGCGCTGACCATCTGGGCGCGGTTCATCTACGGCCCGATGCTGGAGGACCGCACCCGGCGCGTGGCGGAAGGCGTGGCGCCGGGCATGTACGGCCGGCGCGAGGTGATCGCCGTCAAGGAACGCCTCGCGATCCACGGCCCGGTGACCATCCCGCGCGAGTTCGTGTTCATGGACCGCGCCGCCATCGGGCTGGGCGCGGCCTTCCTCCACCTCGACGCCGAACTCAACTTCCGCCGCATGTTCGAGGCCCAGATCGCGGGCTTCGAGAAGGATCAGGTCGCGGCCCGGCAGGCGGCGATGCTCACCCGGGTTGGTCTTGCGCCGCCGGCCTCGGCGCCTTGAAACGCTGCGCGCATCGCCGTAAATCCCGGTCACCAGCGAAAGGACGACAGCCGCGATGTGATTTTCCCGACCGCAACCCCGCCCGGATTGCCCTTGGGAACGTTCTTTCATGTCGCCGTCGATCGTTGTGTCCGGTCTCGCGTGGTCCACGCCGGACGGACGCCCCCTCTTCTCAGACCTTGACCTCCAGTTCGCGGCCGAACGCACCGGCCTCGTCGGGCGCAACGGCGCCGGCAAGACGACGCTGCTGCGCCTGATCGCGGGTGAACTTGTGCCGGCGCGGGGTGCGGTCACCGTCCACGGGCGGATCGCGTCGCTGCGCCAGTCCCTGCGCGTCGGCGCGGACGAGACGATCGCCGATCTCTTCGGCGTCACCGACGCGCTGGCGCTGCTTGAGCGCATCGAGATCGGCGCCGCCGACGCCGACGAGATCGCCAGCGCGGACTGGACCCTCGACGCCCGCATCGCGGCCGCCCTTGCGGAGATGGCGCTGGACGCCGCGCCGAAGACGCCGCTCGCCGCGCTCTCGGGCGGGCAGCGCGTCCGCGCGGGCCTCGCCGCCCTGCTGTTCGCCGCGCCCGATTTTCTCCTGCTCGACGAGCCGACCAACAACCTCGACCGCGAGGGCCGCGACGCGCTGCGCGACCTTCTGGTCCGGTGGCGCGCCGGAGCCCTCGTGGCCAGCCACGACCGTGACCTGCTGGAGGCGATGGACGCCATCGTGGAGCTGACGCCCCGCGCGGCCGTGCGGTACGGCGGGGGATGGAGCGCGTATCGCGCCCGCAAGGCGCTCGATCTCGCCGCGGCGCGCCACGATCTCGCCCACGCAGAACGCCAGCTCGCCGCGCATGCCCAAAGGACGCAGCTGGCCGCCGAACGCAAAGCCCGCAAGGACGCCGCCGGCGCGCGCGCCGCGGCGAAGGGCGGGCAGCCGAAGATCCTCCTCGGCGCGCGCAAGGCGCGGGCGGAAAACACCGCCGGCGACGCCGCCCGCGTCGCCGAACGACGCCGGGACGACGCGCTGGCTGCTGCTGCGGCGGCGCGCGCGCGCATCGCCGTGCTTCAGCCGATGGCGGTGTCGCTGGCGCCCACAGGGCTTGCGCCGCACAGGACGGTGCTGAGGCTGTCGAACGTGACCGCCGGCCACGTCCCCGACAGGCCGGTCATCGCCGACCTGAGCTTCACCGTCACCGGCCCCGAGCGCATCGCCCTCACGGGCCCCAACGGCGCGGGCAAGACGACGCTTCTTTCCGTGATCGCAGGGACGCTGGCGCCCGTCTCGGGCGCGGTGCGGGTGTTCACGCCGTTCGTCATGCTGGACCAGCAGGTGCGCCTGCTCGATCCGCGCCAGACGGTGCGGGACAACTTCGCCCGGCTGAACCCCGGCGCCGGCGAGAACGCGTGCCGGGCGGCGCTCGCGCGCTTTGCGTTCCGGGCGGACGCGGCGCTTCAGCCGGTCGGCGCGCTGAGCGGCGGGCAGACGCTGCGGGCGGGTCTCGCCTGCGTGCTGGGCGGGCCTGCGCCGCCGCCTTTCCTCATCCTCGACGAGCCCACCAACCACCTCGACCTGGAGGCGCTGGAGGCGGTGGAGGCCGGCCTTGCGGGCTATGACGGGGCGCTGATGGTCGTGAGCCACGACGAGGCGTTCCTGGCCGCCATCGGCGTCACCCGCCGCCTGGCGCTGCCCCGCCCCGCGGAGGGATGAGCCGGCAGGGGCACGGGCCGGCGGGAAGATCGCCTTGCCTTCACGGCCCCCTTCCGCTATTGCCCCCGCTTCCCGATTTCCGCCGATTTTGCCCGCGAGCCCCGTCCATGAAGTCCGAAGGCCATCCCGACTACCACTTCATCACCGTCCAGATGACCGACGGCACGACCTACAAGACCCGCTCCACTTACGGGGCCGAGGGCGCGACGCTGGCGCTCGACATCGACCCCAAGACCCACCCGGCCTGGACCGGCGGCAACGCCCAGATGATGGACCGCGCCGGCCGCGTGTCGAAGTTCAACGACAAGTTCGGCGGCTTCCTGAAGAAGAAGTAGTCGTCGGGCTGGACCGCTTTTCAAGACGCCGCCCTTCGCCGGGCGGCGTTTCCATTTGTTCCGTGGTATCCTGACCCCATGGCCATCGACGATCTGTACGAACGGGACTTCTACGTCTGGACCCAGGAACAGGCGGCGGCGCTGCGCGCGGCGGGCAAGGCGGGCGGGCGGTCCAATGCGGTGGATTGGGACCGGGTCGCCGAGGAGGTGGAGGACTTGGGGAAGAGCGAATACCGTGAAGCGGCGAACTATGTGACGCGCATCTTGGAACACTTCTTCAAGCTAGCATGGACGCAGCGTGAGGAGCCGAAGGACAGCTGGCGCGCGGAGATCGATGTTTTTCGACTCAACGTCGAGGAATGCCTAACCGCAAGCCTCCGGGCGAAGGTCGATGCGGACATGGAGCGGCTGCACCGGATCGCGGCGAAGCAGGCGACAGTGTCCTTCCTGAAGCACGAGCCGGAGGCGGCGCGGGACGAGACGTTGCGGTGGACGCTGGATGACGTGCTGGGCGACGCGCCGTAGCGCGCCGCCCGCAACGCCTAATACCGATAGTGATCCGGCTTGAACGGGCCGGCTTCACTCACGCCGAGATACTCGCTCTGGTCCGGCCGCAGCTTCGTGAGCTTCGCGCCGACCTTTTCCAGGTGCAGCAACGCGACCTTCTCATCGAGGTGCTTGGGCAGCGTGTAGACTTGCCGCTCGTACTTTGCGTGGTTGGTCCACAGTTCGATCTGCGCGAGCGTCTGGTTGGTGAAGGACGCGCTCATGACGAAGCTCGGGTGGCCCATGGCGTTGCCGAGGTTCACGAGGCGGCCTTCCGACAGCAGGATGATGCGCTTGCCGTCCGCCAGCGTGATTTCATCCACCTGCGGCTTGATGTTGGACCACTTGTAGTTCTTCAGCGCGGCGACCTGGATCTCGTTGTCGAAGTGGCCGATGTTGCAAACGATGGCGCGGTCCTTCATCGCGCGCATGTGCTCGATGGTGATGACGTCCTTGTTGCCGGTGGCGGTGACGAAGATGTCGGCGCGGGGCGCGGCGTCCTCCATCGTCACCACTTCATAGCCTTCCATCGCCGCCTGCAGCGCGCAGATGGGATCGATCTCCGACACCATCACGCGGCAGCCGGCCTGGCGCAGCGACGCCGCCGAGCCCTTGCCCACGTCGCCGTAGCCCGCGACCATGGCGATCTTGCCCGACATCATCACGTCCGTGCCGCGACGGATGCCATCCACCAGCGATTCACGGCAGCCGTAGAGGTTGTCGAACTTCGATTTCGTCACGCTGTCGTTGACGTTGATGGCGGGGAACAGGAGCTTGCCTTCCTTGGCCATCACGTAGAGGCGATGCACGCCCGTGGTGGTCTCCTCCGAGACGCCCTTGATGGCGTCGGCGAGGCCGGCGAAATAGCCCTTCGGCTTCTCGGCGAGTTTCTTCTTCAGCAGCGCGAAGAACACTTCCTCTTCTTCGGAGCCCGGCTTGTCGAGGAACGCGGTGTCGCCCTGCTCGGCGCGCAGGCCGAGGTGGACGTACATGGTGGCGTCCCCGCCGTCGTCGAGGATCATGTTGGGCGAACCGCCGCCATGCCAGTCGAACAGGCGCGCGGTGTAGTCCCAGTAGTCGACGAGGCTCTCGCCCTTCCATGCGAACACCGGGATGCCGGCGGCGGCGATCGCGGCGGCGGCGTGGTCCTGCGTCGAGTAGATGTTGCACGACACCCAGCGGATGTCGGCGCCGAGGTGCTTCAGCGTCTCGATCAGCACGGCGGTCTGGATCGTCATGTGCAGGGAGCCCGCGATCCGCGCGCCCTTCAGGGGCTGGCTCGCGCCATACTCGGCCCGCGTCGCCATGAGGCCCGGCATTTCGCTCTCGGCCAGCGAGATTTCCTTGCGGCCGAACTCGGCGAGCGACAGGTCACGGACGACGTAGTGGGGCCCTTCGGCGAGCGCGGTGGTCATGGGAATCTCCTGATGTGGCGGAGCCTCTAGCAGGGGAACGACGCCGCGGCAATAAAGATATAAAGAAGTCTTTATATGATGGCGGCCGAACCGCATGGCGCCGGCCCGCTCGCAGGGCGTCCGCCACGAGGCGGCCTGCGGGCCGGCGGCCCGCGCTTTTCTCAGCGGCGCACGGCGCTGTGGCGGACGCCGTCTGCGCCCGGCGCTACCGCGCAGGACCCCCGGGCTTGCCGCCGGCGGCGGGGGCGTCGGCGTCGCTCTCGAACATGGGGTTGGGATCCCACAGCCCCTTGAACGGCGCGTCCTCCAGGTAGTCCGACAGGCGCGCGGCGACGGCCTTGGCGCCGGACACCGCGATCACCTGCCGGTCGGCGGCCATGTTGCGCAGGGTGTCGGCGTCGATGTCGCCGATGAGATCGCTGCTTTCCTTCGCCATCAGGTGGTTGGCGACGCCGAACAGCTGGAACACGCCGGCGTTGTTGAAGATGGTGCGCCAGTCCTTCGGGTAGAGGCGCTGAAGCTGGGAAAGGTCCTGGAAGAAGGGCCACACCTGCAGGCCGTAGCCGCGCAGCAGCGTCATGGACTGGCGCAGGGGGCCGAATTCGCCGAGCTGGGCGCATTCGTCCAGCAGGAAGAGCGTCGAGCGCTTGGGACGGCGCTTCCTGCCCATCACCGTCAGCATCAGCGCGCCCACCCACAGCCGCAGCAGCGCGCCGTGGCTCTCCAGCTTGTCGGGCGGGATGACGATGTAGATCGTCATGGGCGCGCCCTCGCGGACGGCGTCGAGATCGATGGTGGAGCGCGACAGCGAGCGCAGCGCGGAATCGGAGTTCACCACCTTCAGGTAGCTCTGCGCGGTGGAGAGAATGCCGGAACGCGTCTGCTCGGTGATGGGCAGGAAGGAGGAAATGTTCTGTTTGGAGAGGCGGTTCAGATCCTCGTTGCTCTCCAGCAGGGTGTGCAGGTTGAAGACCGCGTCGTCGCTCATCAGCAACTCCCGCACGCGGCCGAAGTGGCGGTCGTTGGGCGCGGCGGTTTCCGCCACGGCGGCGATCACGCCGGACATCAGGCTGCGGCCCCAGTTGTCCCAGAACGGCTCCTTGTGGAAGCCCGCATCGCCCGCCAGCAGCGAGGCGAGCATTTCGGCGTCGGCGTCGAGCAGCGCGCCGGGGCGGTCGAACAGGTCGAACGGATTAAGGCTGTCGGTGCGTTTGCCCACGGCCTGGAAGGGATCGAGCAGCAGCACCTGCTGGCCCATCTCGCGCCGGCGGCGCGCCGTGACGTGCCACGTCTCGCCCTTGGGATCGATGACGATGACGCTGCCCTCGAAGCGCAGCAGGTTGGGAATGATCACGCCCCGCCCCTTGCCCGCGCCCGTGGGCGCGATGGTGAGCAGGTGGCGGTCCTCGCCGTAGAGCAACGGCTGTTCGGGGGCGTCGGCGCCCTTGGCGGCCTTCGGCGCGGCGAAGCCGATGGACTCCTTGGCGTCGTCCCGCGTCCAGCCCAGCAGCAGCTCGAATGCGCCCGGCTCCGGCGGCGGCGCCGTGCGGGCGGGAACGGGGGCGGCTCTCTTGCGGGCCATGGGCCGCGTCTCCTTCGCGCGGGGGCCCTGAT
>JANRIM010000107.1:0-14072 GCA_033764865.1 Hyphomonadaceae bacterium | reverse complement strand
ACCGCAGAGGCGCAGCGGTTTGCGCCGCTGTGCGCGCCCTATCGCGTCTATCGCGTCTGCACCGCCGCGCCGCCAAGCTCAGCCAACGCAATGCTCGCGATCCTCGGGCTTTACGAACGCGCCCGTCCCGCGCCCGTCGGCGCGGCCGATGCGGACGACTGGTCGGCTTTCCTCTGGGCCAGCCGCCTCGCCTACGCCGACCGCGATCACTACATGGCCGACGACGAAGTCGTCCCCACGCCGACGCGGGAAATGATCGCGCCCGCCTATCTCGATGCGCGCGCGCGCCTGATCGATGTGAAGAAAGCCCCGGCCCGCGTGCATCCCGGCGAACCCGCCGGCGAAGCGCTCCGCGACCGGTGGGGCGCCGATCACCAGGACGAGTTCGGCACCACCCACCTCTCCGTCGTCGACCGGTGGGGCAACGCCGTCGCGCTGACCGCGACGATCGAAAGCCTCTTCGGCGCCCAGCGGATGGCGGGTGGCTTCCTGCTCAACAACGAGCTGACGGACTTCTCCTTCCGCCCGACGATCAACGGGCGCCCCGTCGCCAACGCCGTCGCGCCGCGCAAGCGCCCGCGCTCGTCGATGTCGCCGGCCATCGTCACCGACCCCGACGGCGATCTCGTCCTCGTCATCGGTTCACCGGGCGGCTCCGACATCATCGGCTACGTGGCGCGCGCGACCATCGGCATTCTCGACTGGAACCTGCCGGTGCAGGAGGCGCTCGCGCTCGGCAACGCGACCGGGCGCTTCGCGGATGTCCCGGCCGAGCGGGACCGCTGGCCGGCGGGCGTCGGCGAAGACCTCATGCGGCGGGGATGGAGTCTTGTTCCCGTCGATGGCCAGAGCGGTCTGCACGCGATCCGCGTGACAGCGCAGGGCCTTGAAGGCGGCGCCGATCCGCGCGGCGAAGGCGCCGTCGGCCGCATCCCGCCAAGCACGGTGCCGCCAGAGGGACTCGAACCCCCGACCCCCTGATTACAAATCAGGTGCTCTACCAGCTGAGCTATGGCGGCGGCGGCGTCCGTCCCTTTAGGCGCCGGGCGCCGAAGCGGCAAGGGCCCACGCCGTCACCGCGTTTCACCGAAGTGGCCAAGGGCGAGACCCGCGGCCCGACATCGGCGAGGAGGCGACGTGCGGTTCCGGGCGGCGCAGCCTCAAGCGACCGCGCCCTAGGCGGCGTTGCGGACCGCAGCGACGCCGCCGAGCGTGGACTCGAACTCGGCGAACACCTCGAACGCCTCGTCCCCCTCCATCATCGCCATCACGTTCGCTGGGAAGCGGTAGCGCCAGAACGATTCCACGTGCTTCACAACGCCCACCGCCTCGCCCATCACCAGGAACATGGCCGGCGCCTGCAACAGGAAGTCGCGGAAGGCGTTGGGCCGCCCGTTGGCGAGATCGATGTAGGCGGCGTCGTACTGGTCCAGCGCGGCCTGCACGTGGGCCATGGTGCGGCCGAGGTGATTGACGATGCGGCTGCGCATGGCGTTGATCTGGAGGCGGTCCTCGGCGTTCAGGCGCTGGATGCGGGCGGACAGGATTTCGCGCGCGAGAACTGCCAGACGTGGCGCGAACTCGCCCACCATCCACTTGTAGTAGAGGAACCCCTTCCAGGCGAACACGCCCTCGCGATACTCGTCGCCCGACATGCGCAGCGTCTGGCGCAGCGGCTCCAGGCTTTGCGCCGTTTCGTCGGTCATCAGTTTGTCGGACAGCTTGGCGGCGAGTTCGCGGGCGGCGGCACCTTCGCTGGCGAAGGCCAGCTCCACGAGCTGGGCGATCTCGCCGGTGACGAATTTCCGCATGCGCGCAAGGTCGGCGTCGGTCACGTCGAAGTAGCACCGCGCCGGAGAGATCCCGGACCGCCGCAGCCGCTCCCGCATCAGGAAGGGATCGAACGACGGTAGCTCATCGAGCATGGCGAGCAGCTCCATGTCCGCCGCCAGAACCAGCGCCTCTTCGTAACCGCCCACCGTTTCGCGCAACAGCCGTTCAAGATCCGACTGTCCGACGAAGAAACTGGCGCCGCCGAGACGCAGGTCCGTCGCCGCGAAGGGAAGGACGACCTTCGTCGCCGTCTGGGGCGGCCGCGTGAACAGCGTGCGCTCTTCGGGACGCAACGCGTGCTTGACGATCACGGCCTGGTTGAGCCGCCTGTTCTTGAACAACGGCTGTTCGGCGTGCTCGGGCGTGTGCCCATGGCGCTCGTGGATGAACGCGAGGTTCAGGACGCGCGCCGTCGAACCGCTCTCGCGGATCATGGAGAGATCCCGTCGATCGTTCTGCTTCGCCACGCCCCGCCTCGCCTAACGCTGTAGGTTATCTTCACCACGCAAAGATTAACGAAAGGCGACTCGACGTTAACGTCCGTGGCGCGTGACGCGACTCAACCTGTCGCGAAGGCTTTTTCGCCCGGCCTCGGGTCACGCGGAGCCAGCGCCTTGAAGACGCCGCTGCCCGTCAACACGAGGCGATCGCCCACCCACACCCGGCCGGACACCGTGAACACGTCGTCGACGACGGACAGCACCTCGCCGCCGCCCTCCACCCATTCCCCCAACCGCGCCGACGACAGGAACTCGCACGTGAGCTTGATCGTCACCCAGAAGCTCGACCGCTCCACCGAAACGATGTTGCCCCACGCCACGTCGGCGAACGTCATGAGCATCCCGCCGTGGGCGGCGCGCATGCCGTTGGTGTGGTGTTCGTCCACGCGGAAGCCGAGGATGCGGCGGTAGTCCGGCAGCTGGCGGCTGTAGAGCGGTCCGCACTGGGCGCCAAAGCCACGCCGCCAGCCCCAGTCCGCAAAACCCTCCGGGACAGGCATCGCTGCATCGACATCGTCGGACATGATCATTCCCCAAGGGCGCTGCGGGCGGAGGCGTGCGGCGGGAAACTGGCGCGGGACGCGGCTGTGCGCAACGGGCAGGGCCCACCCCCGCCGCCGGGCTCGCCAACGGCGGCGAAGGGGCTTAACACGCGCCTGTCCGTGACCCTTCCCCGCACCCTCTCCGGCAACGCCGTCGGCGCGCTCTGGATGCTTGCATCCGCGGCCTGCTTCACGGCCATGGCCACGTGCCTCAAGCTGCTGGCGCAG
Source organism: Hyphomonadaceae bacterium (assembly GCA_033764865.1). Taxonomy (GTDB): domain Bacteria; phylum Pseudomonadota; class Alphaproteobacteria; order Caulobacterales; family Aquidulcibacteraceae; genus VFBF01. The sequence goes on along the minus strand of JANRIM010000107.1, from coordinate 10,969 downwards.
GCGCAATTCCCGGAAAGCCAGATGGTGTTCTTCCGCTGCGCGGCGGGGATGGCGGCGATCCTGCCGTTCATCCTGCGCGCACCGAGGAGCACCTGGGCGGTCAAGCGGCCAGGCAAGGTGATCCTGCGCTGCGCGCTGTCCACGCTGGGCTTCTTCGCCGGCTTCTACAGCTTTGCGCACATGCCGCTGGCGGACGCGCAGGCGATCAGCTTTTCGCGGGTGCTTTTCATCACGGTGTTTGCGGTGTGGCTGCTGAAGGAGGCCGTCGGCTGGCGGCGCTGGGCGGCGGTGGGCGTCGGCTTCGTGGGCGTGCTGCTGATGCTCCAGCCGGCGGGCGAGGCGGGCTTCGGACTCGCCGCCATGGCCGCGCTCGCCTCTTCCGTGCTGTTCGGGCTGACCATCGTCACGGTGAAGGACCTGACCGCCGACCACTCCACCCTGTCGCTCGTGTTCTACACCAACGCCTTCACGACCCTCGCGGGCCTGCCGTTCGCCTTCCTGGCGTGGAAGCAGCCGGACCTTGCGACGCTGGCGCTGTTCATCGGCATGGGGTTTGCGGGCGTGGGGGCGCAAAGCTGCTATGTGCGCGCGCTGTCCACGGGCGAGGCGTCGCTGCTGGGCATGATCGACTATGTGCGCCTGCCGCTCGCCGTCGGCGTGGGCTACCTGCTGTTTGCGGAAATCCCCAGCGTGGCGATGCTCGCGGGCGCGTTCGTGATCGTCGCCTCCACGCTCTACATCACGGTGCGCGAATCGCGCAGCGCCAAGCCGTTGCCGGTGGCGGCCCCACTCAGCGGTGCGGATAAAGAAGTCCCGCCGTGATGGCGGCCTGCCCGCCCCAGTACAGCAGCCACACCGCCGGGCTGCTCCAGCGACGGGCCGGGCTGTCGGCCGGAAGCTTGAAAAGCTCGCCCGCGAGCAACGCATCCGACGTCAAAAACAGCAGCGCCCCCACGGTGACGAGCCACAGGCTGTCGGGCAGCCCCAGCGCCAGCAGCGCCATGAGCGTGACCACGCCCACGTAGCCCGCCACCGGCCATCGCATGGCGCCCAGATCGGGCCAGAGCCACCACGCCAGCGCGCCCGCCGCCGCCAGCACGCACAGTTGCAAGGCGCCGCGCAGCAGTCCGTCCGCCAGCCCACCGCCCTGATTGGCGAACAGTACGATGTAGACGACGTGGCCGAGCGCGAATGCGATCATACCGGCGCGCAGCGGCCCATCGCCGCCGCGCTTCAGATCCTGCGCCAGAAACGCATCCCCCACCGCGCACAGCAGCAGCGCCAGCACCAGCAGCAGGTAGCCCCCGCCCATCAGCGCCACGAGCGCCAGTGCGGCCACGGAGAGCGCCTTGACCATCGTGCGCGTCCGCCCGGGCGGGTCCCCCACGCGCAGCGCGTAGTAAACGGCGAGGCCGGCGGCGAGCGCCCAGTAGATCGGCGTGAGGTCCATCATGGGGTCTTAGGCGATGGGCCCGGCCCTCGCCTAGGTGTGCGGGAACCGCTTTCCCCTTCGGCAGGACTTTTCGCGGGCCGCGGCAGGTGCTTAACCCTTGGCCGCACAGCCAGAACACACCGGGAGCAACGCCCATGAAACTCGATTCCTCCGTCTCCGCCGTCGTCACGGGCGGCGCCTCCGGCCTCGGCGAAGCCACGGTGCGCGCGCTGGCGGCGCACGGCGTCAAGGTGGCGATCTTCGACATGAACGAAGCCAAGGGCGAGGCCGTCGCGAAGGATGTGGGCGGCGTGTTCTGCCAGATGAACGTCACCGACGAAGCCAGCGTCGACGCCGCCTTCGCCAAGGCGCGCGCCGCCATCGGCCAGGAGCGGATCCTCGTCAACTGCGCGGGCACCGGCAACGCCGTGAAGACCGCCTCCCGCGCCAAGGACACCGGCGAGATCAAGCACTTCCCGCTCAACCAGTTCGACCTGATCATCCAGATCAACCTGGTGGGCACGTTCCGCTGCATCGCGAAGTCCGCCGCCGGCATGCTGACGCTCGCCCCGCAGGCGGACGGCGATCGCGGCGCCATCGTCAACACCGCCTCGGTGGCGGCCGTGGACGGCCAGATCGGGCAGGCGGCCTACTCCGCCTCCAAGGGCGGCGTCGTCGGCATGACGCTGCCCATCGCGCGCGACCTTTCGAGCGAGAACATCCGCGTCAACACGATCCTGCCGGGCATCTTCAACACGCCGCTGCTGGCGGCCGCGCCACAGAACGTGAAGGATGCGCTCGGCGCCTCCGTCCCCTTCCCCAAACGCCTCGGCGATCCCGCCGAATACGCCAGCCTCGCGCTCCAGATGATCACCAACGGCTACTTCAACGGCGAGTGCGTGCGTCTCGACGGCGCGATCCGCATGGCGCCGCGCTAGCCGACGCCCAAGCCGTTGCCCCTCCGCGCCGTGCGTCTCATGGGCGCGCGACGCCGAACATGGCGAACGCCGCCCAGTGGCGTGGGTCCGGGTGACGGGTGCGGGTGTCGCGGACGGCGGCGGCGAAGGACGATGCGGGCCGCCCCGTCTCCGCGAGGCGCTGCGCGAACCCGCGCATGAGATCGCCCGTCGCCGCGTCGTCGACGTTCCAGAGGCTCATCACCACGGTCTGCGCGCCCGCAAGCTGGAACGCGCGCGGCAGGCCGACGATCCCGCCCGGCCGGCTGGCGCCGAGACCGCTCTGGCAAGCGCTGAGCACGACGATCGCGCCGTCGCGCATGCGCGTCGCGCGCGCGTCGCCCGCCGTGAACCGCCCGCCGCCGGCGAGCGCGAGGAAACTGCGGTTGTCGGCGTGGCTTGCGCCCTCGCCGTCCGACAGGCCGTGCGTGGCGAAGTGGATGTAGCGCGGACGCTCCTGCAATCGCGCCTGCACCGCGGGCCACGTCGCCGCCGCGCCCACCAGCGCGCTCGCCCCCAGGATCTGCGCCACCGCCTCGGCCTCCTGCGCAGCGCCCGGCAACGGCGGCATGGCGTACTCCGCATCGTCGTAGGCGGGGTCGCCGACGATCAACGCGCGCGCCAGCGCAGCGCGCCGATCCTGCGGCGTCATCGTCGCGAGATCGGCGTCCGCCGACCGGTGCAGACCGGGGCCGATCCCGATCTCGCTGAGCGACGGCGCGATCTGTAGCGACACGCGGTCGATGAGATAGACCGGAGGCCCCTCCGCCCGGCCGGCCGTGAGCAGCAGCGCCGGGAAGGCCAGCAGCCCCTCATGCGGCACGATGATGAGCGAGTCGAACGCGCCCAGCGCCGCGGCGACCGGCGCGGGCGTCGCGGTCTCCGCTACATGCGCCAACGCCGTGGCGAGCGCGCCCACGTCGAGCGCCGGCAGGTCGCCGGCCGCGGAGGCCGTCGCATCCGACCGGAGGCGCGGCGCGCGCGCGTTCATGGCGCCGCGCACATCGAGGATCTCCAGCACGCGCGCCACGTCGGCGCGCACGTCGTCGGCGCCGACGCTGCTGCGCCCGTAGGCGGCCACGCCGTCCGCCGACATGAGCCACGCGCAGGATTCCCCGTCGCCCGCGTACGTGACGAGCGCTGCCGTCCTCACGCCCGGATTGTCGCCTTGCGCCGTCAGGTACCGCGCAAGGCCGGCGCGCAAGGTCTCGGGCGAATGGGTGAGGATGCGCCGCGCGACCGGCGCCTGCGGGGACGACGACGGGCCTCCAAGCCCGCGCTGGGCCATCGAGCCCGCGACGGGGTCAAAAGCCCAGACGGCGTCCAGGGCGAGGCGCGCATCCAGCGCCGCATCGGCGTCATCGAGGCAGACTTCCGGCGCGCGCGGGGCCGGCGCGAGCGCGCGCAGCGGCGGCTGCGTGAACGCGACCGCAGCCGGCGCGGGCGGGGCCTCCGGCGCGGGCGCGCCGCACGCGACGACCAGCAGCGTCCATCCGATCGTTCGCAAAAGACGCATGCCACCCTCCCACCCGCGCAAATCATGCCGCAGCGCGCGGCGCGTTGGAAGGCGGTCTTCGGCTGCGGGCCGGCGCGCGCCGCATCACCCTGTGCAAGGCGGCGAAGGCGGGCTCAGGCGGTCTCGCCGGCGAGGCGCGCGCGCGCCTTTTCCGGACCGATCAGCGCAAACAGCGGCGCCATCTCGGGGCCGTGGTCCATGCCGGTCAGCGCCTGGCGCAACGGCATGAACAACGCCTTGCCCTTCGCGCCGGTCTTGGCCTTCACCGCATCGACGAACGCACCCCAGCTGGCGGCGTCGTACGGGCCGTCGGGCAACACGCTCCGCGCCGCCTCGGCGAACGCCGCATCGGCGATCACGGGCGCGAGCGGCCCTTTGACGATGGCCGCAAAGGCCGCCACGTCCGGCAGGAGCACGAGGTTGGCGCGCACCGCGTTCCAGAAGTCTTCGCCAAGGTCCGCGTTGAGCGCCGCAAGCTTCGGCCTGGCGACCTCATAGGGCATCGCGTGCAGCACGGCGGCGTTGACGCGCTTGAGTTCCTCCGGGTCGAACCGCGCTGGCGCGCGCCCCACTTTCGCGAAATCGAACTCCGCCGCCAGGGTCGCGAAATCCGGCCGCGCCGTCACGGGATCGGACGTGCCGAGCTTGGCGAGGTGCGACAGGATCGCGATCGGCTCAAAGCCTTCGGCGCGCAGCGTATCGGCCGACAACGAACCGAGCCGCTTCGACAGCGCCTCGCCATCGGCGCCCACGAGCAGCGGGAAATGCCCGAACTGCGGCACCGCAGCGCCCAGCGCTTCAAACACCTCCACCTGGACGCCGGTGTTGGCGACGTGGTCCTCGCCGCGCACGATGTGCGTGATCTTGAACTCCACATCGTCCACCACGCTGGGGAGGGTGTAGAGATAGGCGCCGTCCGCCCGGATGAGCACGGGATCGGAGAGCGAGCCGGTGTCGATGGACTGGCGCCCGCGGACGAGGTCATCCCACTCCACCCGCCTGCCGGAGAGCTTGAAGCGCCAGTGCGGTTTGCGTCCCTCCGCGGTGAGGGCGTCCTTTTCGACTTCGGTGAGGGCGAGCGCAGCGCGGTCGTAGATCGGGGGCCGGTTGCGCGCCTGCGCGATCCGGCGCTTGCGCTCCAGCTCCTCCTCCGTCTCCCAGCAGGGATAGAGCAGGCCCGCGGCCTTCAGCGTCGCAGCGGCGGCGTCATAGGAGGCGAAGCGCGCAGACTGGTTGGCCCGCTCCCCCCAATCGAGGCCGAGCCAGCGCAGGTCCTCCTCGATGCCCTGCTCGTAGGCTTTGGTGGACCGCTCCAGATCGGTGTCGTCGATGCGCAGCAGCACCATGCCGCCGTGCGAGGCCGCAAACAGCCAGTTGAACAGCGCCGTGCGGATATTGCCGACGTGAAGCCGGCCGGTGGGGCTCGGCGCGAAACGGAGACGCGGGGTCATGGGGCCTTGGATCTGAGCGGCCGGGCGCACGCTGCCGCCCGGGTGGGCCTTATGCGGTCGCCGCCGCCGCGCTTCAAGCACGCGCGCTTCATTACCAATTCGTCGGGTCGTTCCGCTGGACAGCGCCGGCGAATTCCGCTCTATGCTGCGTTGCACACAAAAGGGGAGAAACGGACGAGGATGGCGCTTTGACAGGAGTTGTCTCATGCGTCGTTTCGTTACCGTCATCGCACTTTCCGTCTCCACGCTCGTCACGCCCGTTGCGGCCGAGGAACTGAGACGTTCCATCCCCGTCAGCCCGTCGGATCTGTCGGACCCTGTCGCCGCCGCGGCGCTGTACGCGCGCGTCGTCGAAACCGCCACCGCCTTGTGCGCCAAGGCCAATCCGCCGATTGCGGGCTATGCGCCGACCGCGCGGACGGCGCGTCGGGAGTGCGTCGCGGACTCCGTGGCGCGCGCCGTGGACGCCACCCGCTCGCCGCAGCTGGCCTCCGTGCACGCCCAGGTTCTCGCTGAAAACCGGCCTGCGCCAGTCGCGGCGACGCTCGCGTCGCGTTGATCGCGCACGTCTTTTTGCACCGCAACAAAACCCGCGCGTCGCCCTCGCTCCTTGGCCCGGGCGGCGCGCGGTCCGCGCAGGTTCCGGCGGACTGACGCCGCCCGCGATTGATCTTGCCGCGCCGCGCTTCCAGGGTGGGTCCACGCCTCCTGAAGCGAGGCGCGGAGGATGCCCCTTGGCCACGACATCGCGCGAAATCCGTTTGAAGAGCCGCCCCGTGGGGGCTCCGGCCCTCGGCGATTTCGAACTCGCCAGCCAGACCCTCGCCGACCCCGGCCCAGGCGAAGCGCTCGTCCGCAACCTGTGGATGTCGGTCGATCCGTACATGCGCGGGCGCATGTACGACCGGGAAAGTTACGTGCCGCCCTTCCAGATCGGCCAGCCGCTGCAAGGCGGGGCCGTGGGCGAGGTGGTCCACTCCAACGACCCCGCGCTGAAGCCCGGCGACCTGGTGGAGAGCATGTTCGGCTGGCGCGAGGCGTTTGCGGCGCCTGTTGCGGCGTTGCAGAAACTGCCGGACGTTAAAGCGCCGCCGCAGGCCTTCCTCGGCGTTCTCGGCATGCCGGGTCTTACGGCGTACTCGGGCCTGCTCAACATCGGCGATCCGAAGCCGGGGGAGACGGTGTTCGTGTCTGGCGGCGCGGGCGCGGTGGGCTCGCTCGTGGCGCAGATCGCCAAGATCAAAGGCTGCACGGTGGTCGCCAGCGTCGGCTCCGACGCCAAGGCGGCGTGGCTCAAGAAGCGCGGCGTCGACCACGTGGTCAACTACAAGACCTGCGGCAATCTCCTGGAAGCTGTGCGCGCTGCGGTCCCGAAGGGCGTCGACGTGTACTTCGACAATGTGGGCGGCGAGCACCTTGAAGTGGCGCTTGAATTGGCGCGTCCGTTCGCGCGTTTCGCCGAATGCGGGATGATCGCGCAGTACAACGACACCCAGCCCCGCCCCGGCCCCCGGAACCTGATTTACGTCGTCGGCAAGAGCCTGAAGATCCAGGGCTTCATCGTCTCCAACTACTGGGGCCAGCGGGCGCAATTCCTCGCCGACATGAGCGCGTGGATCGCTTCGGGCCAGGTGGCCTGGGAGGAAACCGTCGAGATCGGCATCGAGAACGCGCCGCAGGCCTTCCTGAACCTGTTCTCCGGCGCCAACACCGGCAAGATGCTTGTGAAGCTTGGCTAGGACCGGCGTGCTCTGGGCGCTGGCGTTTGTATTCGTCGTCAACGGCGCGCTGCATTTCCTGTGGACCGACGCCTACGCCGCCATCGTTCCGCCCTGGGCGCCGGACGCGCGCTTCGCCGTGCAGGCCACAGGCGTCGCCTCCCTCCTGGGAGGCGCAGGCCTTCTGGTCCCGCCGCTGCGCAAGGCTGCGGGCGTTGGCCTTGCGCTCTATTGCGTCGCGGTGTTTCCCGCCAACATCCACCACGCGCTGGGAGACGTCGCCGTCGCCGGGCGAACGGCGGACTGGACGTATCATGGCCCGCGCCTCCTGCTTCAGCCGGCGCTCGTGTGGGCCTGCCTATGGGCGGCGGGCGTGATCGACTGGCCGCTGGCGAAACGCTGAGCCTGGACTCGAAAACCGTATTGCCCTCCGGCTTTCTCTGCTAACTCCTCCCCGCCATGTCCCGCCTGTTCGACGCTTACGTGATGGTGGATTGGAGCGCGGCCTCGCGTCCCACCACGGGCCCCGATTCCATCTGGATCGGGGTGCTGAAGAAGAACGTGCGGCTGCAGCTGGGCTTCGAGGCGCACAATCCTGCGACGCGCGCGGAAGCCTACGCACTGATCGAGAAGACCCTCGCCGACCTGTTCCGTCGCGGGGACCGGGTGCTCCTGGGCTTCGACTTTCCGCTGGGCTTCCCGCGGGGCACGTCGGCCGCGTTGAAGCTGAAAGGCGCGCCCTGGTCGGCGATGCTCAGCTTTGTGGCGGGCGAGATCAAGGACAAGCCGGACAACGCCAACAACCGGTTCCAGGTCGCCGCCAAGATGAACCGGCTGATGACCGGCGAGGCGTTTCCGTTCTGGGGCGCGCCGGCGAAGGACGCCCAGACGATGTTGTCCGTCAAGCGCCAGCGCGACCACGGCGAGGGCGATCTGCCCGAGTTGCGCTTCGCCGAAGTCGCCGCGCGCGGCGCGTCCCCGATCTGGAAGCTTTACTACCAGGGCTCCGTCGGCGGTCAGGCTTTGACCGGCATGCCCATCGTCAAGAAATTGAAGGACGCGCACGGGGCCGCGCTGCAGATCTGGCCGTTCGAGACCGGCTGGAAGGCGCTCACACCGGCCGATCTTGAGGGCGTTCGCGTCGTGGCCTGCGAAATCTATCCCTCGCTGTTCAACGCCAAGCCTGCGGGCGGCGAACCGAAGGACGCCGCCCAGGTCCGCGCGTCGGCCGAGCATTTCGCTGCGCTCGACGAGCGTGGCCGCCTTGGCGCGGCGTTCGGCCCGGCCAAGGCGCACGAGGCGCAGGCCGAGGACGTCACGCGCGAAGAGGGCTGGATCCTGGGCGTCGCGTAAGCCACGCGAACCGCGCCATCAGCACCCCCACCGAGACGACGCTGGCGATCAGCACCGCTTCCAGAATCCCGCCGACGCCGCGCCCCTGGATTTCCGCCAGCCAGAACGCCAGCGGCGGCAGGATCAGCACGTAGGCCAGGATGTGGCTGGCGGTGGGAAACCAGTTGTCCCCCCGCCCGCGCAGCGCCGCCGCAGCCACTACCTGGCCTCCGTCGGGCGCCAGGATCAGCGCCGAAAGCGGCGCGAGCGCCACGAGCGCTGCGATGAGTTCGGCGTCCGCGGTGTAGGCCCGCGCGATCGGCGCGGCGAACGCCCAGAGCACGATCCCCGCCGCGACCATGGCGACGGTGTTGACCGTGAGGCCGAGCCAGCCGGCGCGGGCGGCCTGGGCGGGGTCCTTGGCGCCGGTGAACTCCGAGACCAGCACCTGCGTGGCGGCCGCGACCCCCATCGCGATCATGAAGACGAGGGCGAGCAGGTTGAGCGCGATCTGGAAGGCGGCCACGGCGGTCTCGCCGATGCGACCGGCGATAACCGTCATGGCGCTGAAGGCGCCGGCTTCCGCAACCTGGCTGACCGCCGCCGCCGCGCCCACCACCAGGAGGGCGCGTACGCCTGGCGCGGTCACGGGGGCGGGCTGGTGGAGGCCGAGCCCCGCCTGACGCAGCGCGAGGAAGATCCAGGCCATCAGCGCCGCCGCGAGGAAGACCCGCGCGCCCACAGTGGCCCACGCCGAGCCCACGGCCCCATGCTCGGGCACCAGCCAGAGGTTCAGGGCGATGTTGACGAGGTTGGCCGCCCACATGACCACCAACCCGGCGTTGGGCCGCGAGATGGCCTCCAGGAAGTACGAGCCCGCCACGAAGGTTATGTAGAGCGGAATCGAGAGGCCCAGCACGACGGCGACCTTCGCCGCCCCCGCCGCCAGCGGCGGGGCGATGCCGAAGAAGCGCAACAGCGGCTCGGCCGCCACGGCGAGGATCGCCACCGCGGCGAGCCCCGCGATCCAGCCGATGAGGAGGCCCCGGCGCAGGATCGCGCCGGCGTGCGCCCGGTCGCCGGCGCCGATGGCGCGGGCGGTCAGGACCTGGACGCCCGTCAGCAGGCCGATGGCGCCGACGAGGAAAACCCCCGTGGGCGCCCAGCCGAGCGCGAGGTGGGACAATTCCTTGGGCGCGAGCTGGCCCACGATCACGGTGTCGGCCACGCCCATGGCCATGATGCCGAGGCGGGCGACGGCGACGGGGCCGGCGAGCCGCAGGAGACGGGAGAGAAGCGAAGGCTGCGTCATGGGTTTCTTCGTTTTTCGGAGGGGAACGCGCGCCCGCTGGCGCGGTCCGGGGGCCTTGCCGCGCGGGCGCGCGGACAGGGCGAATGGGATGGGAGAGGTCTCGCGAGACCGCGCGTCAGAAGGACGGCGGGCCGATCTCGGATTCCTCGGCGATCGCGGGCGGAAGCGCCAGCGGCGCGCCCCGTTCCGCGGCCAGCGCCTCGTCGGGCGCCGCGGCGGCCATGCGGGCCTCCTCCGCGCGCCGACGCCGGAAGGCGCCGACGTCCACGGTGCGGGCCGCGAAGTAGCCGTCGGCGCCGTCGGCGAGACGCACGCGCAGCCAGGGGCCGCCGGGCGCGTCGTCGACGCGGCCGTTGATGCGCAGGCGCTCTCCCGGTCGCGCGGTGTGGATCACCCGGGCGAAATCCGTCGGGCCGTCGCGCACGGCCGCCGGTTCGGCCACCGTCTGCGGCGTATCGGGCCAGTAGAACGCCACCGTGTAGTCGAGCACGGTCTCCACGGCGGCGCCGGGCGCTGCGCCTTCGGCCGTCACGGGCTGGGCGGACGCGAGGGCGGGCGCGGCGGCGCGCATCGCAGGCGCAGGCGCCCGTCCGGGCGCGGCCTCTGCGGTGGGGCCCGCCACGCCCCGGTCGACCGGGCTGGCGAGGAGCGCCAGCGCGAACACGCCAGCGCCGAGTACGGCGGCCGCCGCCATGTTGGCCGCCGAACCGAACGTCGCCGCCGCGCGCGCCACCGGCGCGGCCCGCGACCAGACCTGCGCGCCAATCGCCTGTGCGGCCGCGAACGGTTCCCGGAGATGCGTTTCCACCATGGCCGCGGGATTAGCACGGCGTCCCGAATCAGCACAGGGCGACGGTGGGGCTTTGTCTTGATTTTTGATGGACGACGAGAGCGCGCGCGCCTGCGGCCGCCGGACGGCGTCCATCCGGCGGCGGGGGAGCGACGGTCCGGCGGCGCACGCGCTCAACTTGAATCGTCCCCGCAAAAGCCCGGCGGAAGCAGGGTGAGCGCCTGCACAGGCGCATGATCGAACCCCGTGCGCCAGGGCGTGCGGGGCGCGGCGGCGCGCCAGACGCGCCGGGCGACGGCGGAGGCTTGGCCGGGCGCGGCGGCGAGACGGCGAGCGACGCGCTGCGCCGCGGCCTGCGGCGCGGCGAGGAGTGCGACGAGCCGGTTGTACCGGTGGACAAGCCCTGCGCGCGCGGGTGGACAGGCAGGCCGCGCTGGCGCGGTGTCGCACGCGGGCGCGCCG
>JANRIM010000103.1:0-28490 GCA_033764865.1 Hyphomonadaceae bacterium | reverse complement strand
CAGCTGGCGCGGCGACATGGTGGAGGAACGGCGCAAGCTGCGCGGGCCCCTGCTGGCGGCGCTTGCGGTCTACATGCTGGTGCTTTCGGGCTTCGAGATCGCCGAGGCGCTGGGCTGGGACAGCCCCTGGCACCGGCTTGCGGGCGCCGCGAGCCTTGCGCTCTTCTCCATCGTCGGGGCGGCCGCGTTCCTCGCGCCGCGCGAAACCCTGTTCGGGACGCCCGTCCCCGCGGCGACGCAGGAGGTCGATCCCGGCGTCGATCCGCAGGACCGCGCCATCGCGCAGCGCCTGGACGCACTGATGGGCGGGGAGGAAATCTGGCGGCGCGAAGGACTGACCATCGGGGCGCTGGCGGACGCGCTGGCCGCGCCGGAGCACCGCGTCCGCCGCGTCATCAACACCGTGCTGGGCCACCGCAACTTCGCGGCGTTCGTGAACGCGCGCCGGATCGCGGCGGCCAGGGCCGCGCTCGCCGACCCCGCCAACGCCGGCAAGACCGTGGCGGCGATCGCGTTCGACCTCGGCTTCGGGTCGCTGGGCCCGTTCAACCGCGCGTTCAAGGACGCCACGGGGCTGACGCCCACGGAATTCCGCCAGAAATCCCTCGCCGAAACGCCGAAACCCTAGCCGATTCCGGAATCGCAGAGGCTTTTCCAGCGCCGGCGAGACCCGCACCCCCACCGCACGCCATTCCCGGCCCCGCACACCCGGAGGCCGACCATGGAAGAGTTCTTCAAGACCGTCTTTGACCTGAACCCCATCGCCGGGACGTGGCTGCACAGCACGTGGCACGACACCGCCCGCTACGCGGCATTCGCCGTCGGGGTGTGGCTTGTGCTGTGGGTGCTGCTGGCGCGCCCGCTGTCGGGGCGGAAAATCCGCGCCGAGCGGCCGCCTGCGCGCCAGATGCTGGTGGAGTTCGCCGTCTCGCTGCGCTCGGTGGCGATCTTCTCCACCATCGGCCTGATCACATTCCTGCTCGAACGCGCCGGCCTTCTCCCCGGTCCGGCGCTGGCGTCGACGTGGGGGCCCGCCTGGTTCTGGGCGAGCCTTGCCCTGATGATCATCGGGCACGACGCCTTTTTCTACTGGGCGCACCGCGCCATGCACCATCCCCGGCTGTTCCGGCGCTTCCACCGCCGCCACCACAAAAGCATGAACCCCACCCCGTTCACCGCCTACAGCTTCGACCTCGGGGAGGCGGCGGTGATGGGCGCGTTCGTGCCGGCGTGGATGATCCTCGTTCCGACGCCGTGGCCGGTGGTGGGGCTGTTCATGCTGCACCAGATCTTCCGCAACACGCTGGGCCACGCGGGCTATGAGCTGATGCCCGCGCGCAAGGACGGACGGCCCGCGTGGGACTGGGTCACCACCACCACCCACCACGACCTCCATCACGCGCAGGCGGGCTACAACTACGGCCTCTACTTCACCTGGTGGGACCGCTGGATGGGCACCGAGCATCCGGAGTATCACGCGCGCTTCGCCGCCGCCGTGCGCCGTCCGCTCACCGCCCCGCCCCCGCGCGGGCGGACGAGGATCGCCGCCGTCGCGCTGGCCGGCGCGCTGCTCATCGCGGCCGGCGGCGACGGCGCCAACGCGCAGCGCGCGCCCGTGGACATCGCCGGCGACTGGGCGACGCCGGGCCTCGGCGCTGTGGTGCGGCTTGCCCCCTGCGCGGCGGCGGCGGAGACGCTGTGCGGCCGGCTGGTGTGGGCCTGGGATCCCACCAGCCTGCGCCACGGCGCCGTGGGCGCCCCGCTGCTGACGGACGCCGTCTGGCGCGACGGCGCGTATCGCGACGGCGTGCTCGTGAACCCCGAAGACGGCCGCCGCTACCGCGGCGAGATCCGCCCCGACGGCGACGTGCTGCGCCTCAAAGGCTGCGCCGGCCCGTTCTGCCAGGCCCAGGTGTGGCGCCGGCTCAGCGCCATCCCGCGGCCGTGACTAAGCCGCCCGCACGCGCGCGGCGTTGCGGTTGGCGCCGGCGGCGAGGACGCCGAAGGCGGCGCGCAGGGGCGGGTTGAGCCGGTTGTGGACGCCTTCGGCGCGGGCGTAGAAATCGCCGACGTCGGCGTAGACGCCGTGGGTGCGCGCGCCGATGGGGCGTGGGTCGAGGATGTTGTACTGCGCGAAGCTGGGGGTTTCGCCGTCCCACGTGTTGGCGCCGGTGGCGTGCACGCCGTAGCCCATCAGGCGGCCTTCCGCGGCGAGCCGCTTCTGCGCGGCGGCGAACAGCGCGGGATCGGCGATATAGGCGTCCGTGGGCCGCCACGCGCCGTTCAGGAAAACCTCCACGTAGGAATGATCCACGTAGGGCGTGCCAGGATCGACGATGCCGTGCAGCACGCTGACGTGGATATCCACGAACACCTGCCGCGCCGGCACGCCCGCCGCGCGCAGCAGCGCCGCGAACAGGGTGGACTTCGTGTTGCAGTAGCCGCGACGCTGGGCGAGCACGTCCGTGGCCTTCTGGTCCCAGAAGCCGGGGCCGAAGCCGAACAGGATCTCGTCGCGCACGAAGGCGAACAGCGCGCGGGCCTTGTCCGCATCGGTGCGCGCGCCGGCGCAGCAGTCGGCGACGACGGCGCAGATGGCGCGATGGCCGCTGTTGATGTGGCGGGTGGGCGACAGGAACGCTTCGGGCGCATCCGCGGACGCGGGCGCGGCGGCGAGCGCGGCGGCGACGCCGGCGATCATCGTGCGGCGGTTCATGGCGTCACCGCGGCGGCGGCGCGGGATTCCGCGAGGCGGGCGAGCGACTCCATCGTCGGCGGCAGCGCGGCGCGGAAACCCGGGCCGAACCGGTCCGCCCAGAACCAGCCCAGGGGGCCGCTGAAGCGCACCTCGTGGCGCAAGCGCGTCGGCGCATCGCCCACGAACACGCGGCGCACGGTCAACGTCGCCAGCGGGAGGTCGGTGGCGAAGGCGTAGGCCTCCCCTTCGCTGTAGGCCGTGACAGTGAACGGCGCGGGCGGGCCATCGAGGGGCGTGATCGTCCCGCGCGCGCCTTCGGCCATGGGGCCGTCGAGGCCCGCGTCCCTGAGGCCGCGATCCCAGTCCTTCCAGGTGGCGGGATCGGTCCACAGCGCCCACACCGCCGCGCGCGGCGCCGCGGTGGAGACCTCATGGCTGAATGCGGCGTTGTCGCCGGCCGCCAGCGCAGCCCCCGGCGGCGGGGGGGACGCGCACGCAGACACCGCTGCCATCAGGGCCGCACACAGGAGTTTCAGGCCGTGCATACGCAGTCCTCCGGAATGAATCTGGTTCATTCTACGCACCGTTAGCGGCGCTGGATCGGCGGCGCAACAATGAATACTGTTCACTCCATGCCGCCACCGCGTTCGCCCACCACCCGCGCGTCCGCCCCGCGGCGGCGCAAGATGGACCCCGAGGGCAAGCGCGACGCCGTGCTGGGCGCGGGGGAGGCGCTGTTCGCCAGCGCGGGCTACGCCGGCGCCACCATGGCCGACATCGCCCGCGCCGCGGACGTGGCGGTGGGCAGCGTCTACCGGCTGTTTCCGGACAAGGCCGCCCTGCTGGCCGCCCTGCACCAGCGCATGGAGGACCGCTTCATCGACGCCATCCTGCGGGGCTGGCGGGCGGGGCCTTCGCCCGCGGAGCGGTTCGGCCCGATGATCGACGCGCTGCTGGACGAGGCCTGGGCCGTGCGCGACGTGATGCCCCTCTACACGCTGACGCGCGACCTCATCGGCGCGACGGCCTACGAACCGCACCGGCGGATGGTGGACACGATCGCACGGCTCTACCGCGAGGGCGTGGCGGCGGGCGCGTTCGCGCGGCACGACCCCGCGATCGCCGCCGCCATCGCCTACGGCATGGTGGACGGGGCGCTGCGCGTCTGGATGAAGAATCCCACCCGCGCCCGCCGGGCCGCGGTGGCGCGCGACCTCAAGACCCTGTTCGACCGCGCGTTCCTCAGAACAGGTGCGTGATCTGGAGGTAGCCGTAGAGCGCATCGCCCTGCCGCGACGCGTTGGGCGCATCGCTCGCGAACCGCCCGTTGAGAAGCGCGCCGCCGCCGGCCTCCAGCAGCAGCGCGTCGTTGCGCATCCTGTGGCGCACGCGCCCGTCGAGCAGGTGGCCGATGAAGCGGCCCGAGGCGCCCGCGGGATCGCGCACGCGCGCCACGACCCACGCATCGCGCGCCTCCGCCAGGGAGGCGTGCTTGTAGGAGAACCGCGCATCCGTGCGCCGCGTGGGCGCGATCTCGAAGCGCACGCCCGGCGCGCTCAGGTTGGCGGGCGTGAGCGGGCCGAAGAGGCCCGTGTGGCCGAGATCCGTGCGGCGCGCGCCGAACAGGCGCTCGAACTGGTCGAAGCGGCCATCCCCCGGCGCATCGTCGCCGCTGGCGTAATCGTAGTTGACCGACGCGCGCAGCCGCCACGGCACGGCGAAGCGGTAGCCGGCCTCCGCGTGCACCGTCCACGCCGACACGTCGAGATCGCGCACGTCGCGCGGGTCGGCGGTCTCGCGGCGGGCGCCCGTGCGCCAGGAGGCCTCCACGTCGAAATCGACGCGCCGCGCCTGCGGCGCGCGCGCGATGCGGAGGCCGGGCTGGAGATAATCGCGGTTGGGCGTGGGCGCATCCGCGGTGTCACGCTCGCGCAGGCCGTAGAGGTACAGCTCCACCCACGCCGGCAGGCCGGGTGGACCGAACGTCAGCGGACGGCGATAGTGCACGCCCCAGAAGCGGCGGCCCCACTCCTCCTCGTCGCCGGAGAGCGTGTTGTCCTCCAGCCCTGCGCGATCGGCGGGCCGGGCGCCCACGGGCGCGACGTAGAACGCGTGCAGCTCGTCGCCGCGCTCAAGCTCGGTGCGCAGGTACGCGCCGGTGAAGCCGTTGATGGCGTTGACGTAGTCCGCGCGCTCCACCACGCGGCCGGAGCCGATGTCCAGCGTCTGTCGCCCGAGCGTCAGCGCCGAAGCGCCGGGGCCGGCCCCGGTCTCGATCCGCGCATACGCCTGCAGCACGTCGAGCGGGTTGATCACCGTGCCCGAAAGCGGCGTGCCCGCATCGTCGAAGTAGCCGCGCGCATCCTGCAGCTCGAGCCCGAACGTCACCGCGCCCGCGTCGGCCTCCGCCTGCAGCAGCGTGCGGATGAACAGGCCCTGGTCCCCGCCCTGCCCGCCGGCGCGGAACTGGCCGTCCAGAGTCTCGTAGCGCACCCGCGTCTCGCCCTGCACGGTGAGCCAGTCCGGAGGATCGAGCGCGTCCGCGAGGGTCCACGCCTCCTGCGCGCGCGCCGCCGGCGCAACGCCCGCCGTCGCCAGCACAAGGCCCGCGAGCGCCCGCCATGACCGTTTCCGTGTTCCCCGCATCCCGCCGCACTACCGGGATTTCATTTGCCCCCGCAACGGCTTTCGCGCGTCCGCGCGCTGTGCAACAAACGCATGACGTTTTGACGACACTCACAGCTGCAGCACCCGCGGCGGCGCGCCGGCCGGCCCCGCCTGCACCAGCAGCGCCGTCACCGCCCACACGAGCGCATCCGCGCGGTCAAAGCGGCCCTCCATCTCCGCCTCGCCCAGCGCCATCATCTCCTCCTCCAGCGCGGGAAACGCCCCGCAGTGGACGACGCGCCCCTGCTCGTAGAGCGCGGCCACCGGCTCCGCCCGCGCGCGTTTGCCCTCGCGCGCGTGCACCAGCTTGATCGCGCACGCCACGCCCGCGCTCGCCAGCGTCGTGCGCACCATGTGGCCGCCCTGGTTGGCCTCCGCGACGACCGCGCGCGCGCCGTAGGCCGCCGCCGCATCGCGCACCGCGTGCGCCCAGCCGAGCGGGCTCGCCCCCAACACCGTGCGGTCCGCCAGCACGTAGGCGCTGCGGTCGCGCTGGCCGACCACGATGATTCCGCACGCCGACCCGCTCCTGCCTTCGCCGGCCCCCGCCGGCGGATCGACGCCCACCACCACGCGATCGAACGACGCGGGCCGGTTGCCGCGCGCCGCATCGAAATCCCGCGCGCGCCAGAGCGGGCTTTCCCCTTCCACGATCAGCCCCTCCAGTTCCTGCCGCGCAAGCGTGGTGTTGGCGTAGATGTCGGTGAGGCGCTCCAGGAAGCGCGGCGACAAATGCTGGGCGTTCGCCGCCGACGGCGCCTGCGTCACCGCGCACGAGGTCTCCGCCCGCAGCGCGCGCAGCGCAGCGATCGGCTTTGGCGTCGTGGTCACGACAAGACGCGGATCGTCTCCGCGGCGCAGGCCGAAGCGCAGCACCTCCAGCGTGCGCGACGGCCTGTGCCACGCGCAGAACTCATCGGCCCACGCGCCGTGGAACTGTGGGCCCCGCAACCGCTCCGGCTCCTGGCTGGAAAACGCATACGCCACCGCGTCATTGTCGAACACGAGCCGCGCGCGGGTGGCCTCCCAGCGCGGGCGCGGACGGTGCGGCAGATGCATGAGCCCCGCCGGCCCCTCGATCATCACCTCGCGCACGTCGCGCATCGTGGCGCCCACAAGCGCAAACGACCCGCCCGGCGTGCGCGCAATCTCCTGCGCAATCCACTCCGCGCCCGCCCGCGTCTTGCCCGCGCCGCGCCCGCCCTGGAACAGCCACGTGGCCCATTGCTCTGGCGGGGGAAGTTGCGCGGGGTGGGCGGTGGCGCGCCATGCAGTGAGCGCACGCTCGTGCGGGAGAATGTCGAGCGCGGGGGCCGGGGCGCGACAGCCGCGCACCTTGCCCTTGGCCGTCATGTGATGGCTCACCGTCTCGCGACGGATGCCGTACTTCTTGCCGATCACTCTCGGCATCATCGCGCGGACTTCATAGTCCTCCTCCGCGAGCGCCCAGATTTCCGGCGGGATTTTCTGGCGGGGCGCGCGCTTGCTGCTTGGGGCGGGCGGTTCTTCGATCATGCCCCATTGTGGGGCAACGGCAGCACAGCAGGATTGAGCGATGTGTTTTTCGCGCGCCTTGTTGGCGCACAACGCGCGCGCCGGCGGCGTCGGCGGGACAAGGCGCGCGCCTATCCCCCTATTGTCAGCGCTGCTTCGCCGCGAGCCCTTCAATCACGCGACAGTCTTTCGCCGCGCGCCCTCCGGAACACGATTGCACAATGCGCGTCAGCTCGATCCGGAGCGCCGACAACTGCGCGATGCGATCTTCAACCGCCGCGAGATGACGCTTCGCTATAACATCCGCTTCGGAACACAGCCGGTTTGGACTGTCCGTCAGGTCAAGGAGCGAGCGGATATCTTCGAGCTCGAACCCCAAAGACCGGGCGCGCTGGATGAAGGAAAGCCGCCGCACATCCGCATCTGCATAGAGACGACGCCCCGCCATGCTGCGCGATGGAGGGGGCAAAAGGCCGCACTGCTCGTAGAATCGGATCGTTGTGACCTTCAATCCCGTGAGACGCGCGACCTGACCAATCGGGTGCATGGGGCTTGATCCTCCAGTGACTGGAGCATGTACGCTGCCAGGCAACAGGATTCGAGAGGTTTTGCGTTGGCCAGCACCTACACCACGTTCAGACATCCCATTCTCGCCGCATGCGCGTGGGCCGTGGCGCCGATCGGCCCTGCTATCGCGCAAGAAGCGCCGGCCGAGATCAATGCCGAGGCCGCAGAGGGTGAGGCCGACGAAATCATCGTGCAGGCGACGCGGTCGAAGCGTCGCGTCCAGGACGAAACGATCCGCGTCGAAGTCCTCACACGCGAGGAGATTGAAGAAAAGCTGCTGATGCGGCCGGGCAACATCTCCATGATCCTGAACGAGACCGGCGGCGTGCGGATGCAGGTCACGTCGCCCGCGCTCGGGGCCGCCAATGTTCGCGTGCAAGGCCTGAATGGGCGTTACACGCAAATCCTGTCCGACGGCCTGCCGCTGCAGAGCGGCCAGGCTTCCTCGCTCAGCGTGCTGCAGATTGCGCCCACAGATCTTCGCCAGGTGGAAGTCATCAAGGGATCAGCATCGGCACTCTATGGCGGCTCGGCCCTCGGCGGCGTCATCAACCTTGTGTCGCGACGCCCCGGAGAACGCGCCGAAAGCGAATTTCTCCTCAACGCCACGACGCGCGACGGCCAGGACCTCACCGCGTTCGGATCAACACCGCTCGGCGAGGGCCTCGCCCTATCGATGACCGGCGGCCTGCATGCGCAGGAGGCGGACGATCTCGACTCCGACGGCTGGGCCGACATTCCGGGATACGACCGCTGGACCGCACGGCCGCGACTGTTCTGGGACGGCGCGGGCGGCGCCAGTGCATTCCTGACGCTTGGCGCTGTGTCCGAGGATCGCGAAGGCGGCGCCTTGCCGGGCCGCACAACGCCCGATGGCCTGCCGTTCCCGCAGACGCAGAAGACGGACCGGTACGATGTCGGACTCTCCGCGGAGTTTCCCATCGAAGGATTGGGCCTGTTTCAGGTGCGCGCAGCGGGACTGTCTCAAAAGCACCGTCACCGCTTCGGAGCCGTCACCGAAGACGACCGCCACGAAACGCAGTTTGCGGAGACCTCCCTCGCGGGGGACGCCGCGAACACAAACTGGGTTATCGGCCTCGCCTACCAGGAGGATCGCTATCGGTCGGACACATTCTCCGCCTTCGACTACACGTTCCGCACGCCCGGTGCATTCGCGCAGGTCGAGCATGACCTTGCCGATGACCTGACCATCGCGGCAAGCGCACGCTACGACGATCACAACCGCTACGGCGCGCAGTTCAGCCCGCGCCTCTCGGTGCTCTATCGTCCGGAACCTTGGACGATCCGCGCGTCGGTTGGCGGCGGCTACTACGCACCGACGCCGTTTGTGGAGGAGATCGAGGCCGCGGGTCTCGCACGCCTTGAACCTTTGAGTGGCCTGGAGGCTGAAACCGCGGAGACGGGCTCGCTCGACGTCGGCTACGCGCGCGGTCCCGTCGAAGCGAACGTCACGGTGTTTGCGGCGAACCTGAGAGACACCACGCGTCTTGAGACGTCGTTTCTCGACCCCGTCGGGGACAACGACCGCGTTCGGCTCGTCAACGTGAAGGGCGAGACGCGCCTGCGCGGCGCCGAACTGCTCCTTCGCTACCGCTGGCGCGACCTCACCACGACGGGCAGTTACGTGTTCATCGACTCATCGGAGCCCGATCCCTCGGGGGCCGGGCGCCGCGACATCCCGCTCACACCGCGCCACACCGGCGGGCTGGTGATCATGTGGGAACGACACGGAGAAGGACGCATCGGGCTGGAGACCTACTACACAGGTCGCCAGGCGCTCGAAGACAACCCCTATCGAACGCACGGCAGTCCCTACGTGCATATGGGCTTGCTGGCGGAGCGTGTGCTGGGGCCGGTGCGCCTGTTCGTCAACGCCGAAAACCTGCTCGACGTGCGTCAAACCGATCGCGACCCCCTTCTTCTCCCGCAACGCGCGCCGGACGGCAAGTGGACCGTCGACGTGTGGCAACCCACGGAGGGGTTCGTCCTCAACGCGGGCGTGCGCCTGAAGTTCGGGGCCGGCGAGGATCACTGACGGCAAGGCCGGCTTGAAAGAAGCGCGCGCGGGACGGGCCCTCACCTACAGTGAGGGTTTCGGAAAACGAGCCTGTCCACCAAACGGCGCGCTTGACCCGCGCCATGGCGGCTCTGTCCATTGTTTCGCCGCGCCCATACATCTCCAAAAACGATGGACAAACAAACACGGCCCCGGCTGTTCACCGGGGCCGTTTCGATGCTGGCTGCGAGCCGGAGGCTCGCGGTTCTATTCCGCCGCGATCTTCGCGAGCGCGCGCTGGTCGACGCCGAAGTTGATCGTCTGCAGGAAGCGGATGCCGTCTTCGGCGATGTCGTCGCCCACCATGCGGTCGCCTTCGCTCTTGAGTTCGTCGAGGTCGACGTACATGGCGTAGAACGCCTTCGTGCGGTCCGTGATGATGCCGGCGTTCACCAGCGTCTTGACCAGCACGCGGAAGATGTTGGTGCTTTCCTTCATCTGCTCGCGGCGTTCGGCGTCGGTGGCGATCTTCTGGAACTCCGCCATCACGCGGTCGGGGTCGAGGCCGAAGCGGGCGTAGACCTCTTTCATCTGGTGCGGGGCGACGAGGTTGAACAGCAGCGTCTGGAAGCAGTGCGCGGCCCAGTTCTCCACGATCTCGTGCTCCTCGGGGCTGAGCTTGGGGATCGTGCGATCGGCCCAGATCTTCCCGAATTTGTGGTGGAACGCCTCGTCCGTCATCACGAGCTGCGTGAGCTTGGTGGCGAGGGGATCGTGCCAGCGCTGGTAGATGGAGGCGAACGCGCCCATGGCGAGGCCCTCCACCAGCATCTGCATGCCGACGATCTTCTTGTAGACCTCCGGCGCGTGGACGATCTCCACCAGGAGATCCTTCAGCACCTGGCCGCACGGCAGCGGGCTGCCCCAGCGGGCCTTGATGTACTTGGCGAAGGCGGTGACGTGGCGGCCTTCCTCGCGGGTCTGGTTGGCGGCGTACTCCTGCGCGCCGGGATCGCGCAGCACGTGGCAGAGGCTGGCGCTCAAGTTGAGCGCGCCCTGCTCGCCATGGAGGATGGCCGAGAGCTGCCAGCGGGCCATCTCGTTCTTGAAGCGGCTGCGCAGCTCCGGATGCGCCTCGAAGTGCTGGCGGACGTAGTCCGTCTGCATCGCCGGCACCATCTCGTCGGGCAGCAGATCCTGCGTGTCGAGGTCCCACGGCACGGCGTCAAAGTCGATGTAACGCTTGTCCAGCGGGTCCCAGAAGTGGTCGTGGGTGGCCGAGATGATTTTGTCGAACGCGGGCGACCTGTTGAGGTGGCGGTCGATCTCCAGCATGGCGGCGAAATCGTCCGGCGCCACGGCGTCGTACACTTCGTCCTTCGTGATCTGGCGAATGGGTGCGGCGACGCCGTCGGCCATGTGCTCTCTCCCGGTTCGTGTCCTGCTGGCGGCAAGCTGGCGGGCGTTCCCCGCCTCTCCACCATCGTTTACCGGGGCAGCGACGCGGAATCAAGAAAAATGACGGGTGCGTCAGATATTCAGGATCCCGGCCGGCCGGCCAGCACGGGGTAGAGTGTCGCCAGTAGGGTGAGGGCCGCCGTGACGTTGAAGACCCGCAGCTTCACGGGGTCCTCCAGGAAGCGGCGCAGCTGCGCGCCCATGAGCGCCCACGCCCCCACCGACGGCAGGTTGATGCCCCCGAACACGAGCGCGATCACGATCAGGCTGGCGACCGGGTCCATGGGCAGGGAAAACGCGGTGACGGCGGTGAGCGCCATGGTCCACGCCTTGGGGTTCACCCACTGGAACAGGGCGGCCTGCAGGAAGGTGAAGGGCTTGGAGCCGCCGCCTGGCGCCGCTTTCGAGGCGGGCGGCGCAGCGGTGGCGATCTTCCACGCGAGGTAGACGAGGTAGGCGCAGCTCACGACCTTCAACACGAGGTAGGACGCGGGCACGGCGTCGAACAGCTGCACCAGCCCCGCGCCCACCAGCAGGATCATCACCGCAAAGCCGAGGGCGACGCCCAGCATGTGCGGCAGCGTGCGGGTGAAACCGAAATTCGTGCCCGAGGCCATCAGCATCAGGTTGTTGGGGCCCGGCGTGATGGACGACACGAAGGCATACGCCGCGAGGGCGAGGATCAGGTCAGTGGTCATGGGCGCAACAATACGCGCAAGGCCCGTCAATGTGCTTGCGAAACAGCTCGTCAATCCGCCAATTTCGCAATAATGCATCGTCATGGACGATAAAGACCGCAGGATCGTGCGCGCCCTTCAGCGCAACGGACGCATCAGCAACATCGATCTCGCAGCGGCGGTGGGGCTGTCGCCCTCCGCCTGCCTGCGCCGGGTGCAGGAGCTGGAGCGCACGGGGGTCATCACGGGCTACCGCGCCGTGGTGGACCGCGCCGCCCTCGGGCTGGGCTTCACGGCGTACGTGGCGGTGGGCCTCTCCGAGCACCACAAGCGCAATCAGCTGGCGTTCGAGCGCGCGATGGCGGCGGCCTGGCAGGTCAAGGAATGCCACAACGTGACCGGCGCCATCGAATACCTGCTTCGGGTGGAGGTGGAGGATCTGGCGGCCTACAAGGCGTTCCACACCGAAGTGCTCGGCACCGTGCCGGAAGTTTCCTCCATCACGTCCTATATCGTGATGGAGACTTCAAAGGACGACCGCGCCTGATGACCGACGCCGCCAACCACCTCGCTCCCTCGCTCGACGATTTCGAGGCCATCGCACGGCGCGCGTGGGCTTCGCTGCCGACAGGCTTCACGCGGCTGGCGGGGGATGTGGTGTTCCGCATCGAGGACTTCGCCGACGCCGAAGTGCTCGACGACATGGAGATCGACGACCCCTTCGACCTCACGGGCCTCTACATGGGCGTGGATCTCACGCGCCAGTCCGTGAGCGATCCCGCGCCGGTGACGCCCATGGTGTTCCTCTACCGCCGGCCCATCCTCGACGAGTGGGCGGACCGGGGCGACGTCACGCTGGGCGACCTCATCGCCCACGTCCTCGTCCATGAGGTGGGCCATCACTTTGGTCTGAGCGACGCCGACATGGACGCCCTTCTGGAAGGCGACGACTGAACCGCCCTACTGGCTGCGGTTGCGACGGTCCGGCGGGGAATTGCGGTCGCGCATGCCGAGGCGTTGGGAGCAGTACTCCTCCGGGGACACGGCCACCGGGTTGGCGCCAGGGCTGTCGGACTCCCGGTCGTTGATGCGCATCACGCAGCGATCGAACTTCGACCGGTCCCGCGCGCGCTGACGGGCGGAGCGGATATCGCCCTGCGGCAGCTCCACCTCGCGCTCCACCGTTCCCGGCACCACGACCTCGTCGCTGGGCGCGCCCTTCTGGGGCAGGATAATGGGGTCGACAGGTTGCGCGAAGGCGGCCGCGCCCGCGAAGGCAAGTGCTGCGACGGCGACGGCGAGGCGGATCATGGGCGTTGTCTCCGGAGCGGAACGGCGAGAATGCGCAAGCCTTGGGGCGGAGATGTGACGGGCGTCAATCGTCCTCCTCCCCCACGAGCAGGGAACGCACCCACGCCGGCACGGTTTCCGTGGCCCGGCCGTAGCGGGCGTCGTCGAAGGCGTCCGCGGTGTCGCTGGGCGCGAGATTGATCTCCAGCGTGGGCGTGCCCGCGCGCCGCGCCTCGGCCACGAACCCGGCCGCGGGATAGACCGCCCCGCTGGTGCCGATGGCCACGAACAGGTCCGCCAGCACCAGCTCCTCATAGATGCGCTCCATCTCGAAGGGCATTTCGCCGAACCACACGATATGGGGGCGCACGAACCCGCGGGCCGCGCACAACGGGCAGGCGGTGTCCACGTCCAGGTCCTCCGTCCACGCGAAAACCGCCGCGCAGGCCTCACAGCGCGCCTTGGTCAGTTCGCCGTGCATGTGGACGACGTCCTCGGCCCCGCCCCGTTCGTGGAGGTCGTCGACGTTCTGGGTGCACACGAACACCGACCCGCCCGCCTCCGACCAGGCGCGCTGGAGCGCCGCGACGGCCTCGTGGGCGGCGTTGGGGCGGGCGTCGCGCAAATTTCTGCGCCGCATGTTGTAGAAGTCGAGCACAAGTTTCGGATCGCGGATGTAGCCGTCGATGCTGGCGACGTCTTCCAGGTTTACCTGCGTCCAGAGTCCGTCTTCGTCCCGGAAGGTTCCCAGCCCCGATTCGGCAGATATGCCGGCGCCCGTCAAAATGAAAATGCGTTCAGGTAACATCGTTCTACTTTCCAGCGGCCGTTAACTTTGCCACAGAGGCTTGGCGCAGCGCGTTTTTTACAGGCCGTTGCTCGCTTCAAACACGTAGTCCGCCATCGTTTTCATCTCAGACGGGAATTCGCCTGTCACGCGAGGGTGTTTGTTTCGTTCCGCTTGCGAAACTAGCGTCCGGCGCGAAATCCAGAAGGGGTTCATCATGAAGTTCGTACGTCTCCTCGTCGTCGTCGGCATCGCCGCCGTCGCCGCCGCCTGCGCCACCGGCCACACCGGCAACAAGTCGCTCGATCAGTATTGCGCCATCGGCGACAATGCAGACACCGACATCTGCAAGGTGAACACCGCCGGCATCAACCGCGACAACGCTACCCGCGCGCTCGCCCAGCAGGGCATCGACGCGGCCGGCCGCGCCCAGACCACCGCCGATGCGGCGCTCGCCCGCCAGGACGGCGTCTACTGCGAAACCCGCACGTTCAACCGCACCGACACGGGCTCGTGCGCCGCGGGCTACACGCTCGTGGGCTGCGCGCAATCGCGCTACACCTATCGCGCCGGCGGCCCGACCGTGATGCGCGACATGGACGACCAGTCCTGCCGCTTCGCGACCCGCGTGCTCGAGATCAAGGCCCGCTGCTGCATGGTCGGCGCCGCCCGCGCGCCGAGCGAGCCGGTCAACGCCGTGAAGCCGGAAGCCCCGGCGCCCGAGCGCACCTCCTAAGCGATCGGCATCGCCGAAACGGAAAACCCCGGCGGTGACGCCGGGGTTTTTTTTGAGTGACAACCTCGCCAGTCGCTGGGTCCCTCGATCAGAATGCGATCGCGGAGCCGCCGGAGACGTCGATCAGCTGGCCGGTCGTCCAGGCCCCGCCGGGCCCCGCGAGCGCGGACACGAGGTTCGCCACGTCCTGCGGCTGGCCAAGGCGCTTTAGGGCCTGTTTCTCGAGGATCACCGCTTCGCCGAACCCCTTCACGAACGGCTCCGACATGTCGGTGTTGATGACGCCGGGGGCCACTGCATTGACCGTCACGCCGCGCTCCCCCAGCGCGCCCGCCAGGGATCGGGTGAAGGAATCCACGAAGCCCTTCGTTGAGGCGTACGCGATGGCGCCCGGCGTGCCGACCCGCGTGACGGCGCTGGACACGTTGATCACGCGGCCGTTGTCGCGCAGCCGCGCAGCCGCCGCCTGGGCGACGAAGAACAGCGCGCGCATGTTCACCGCCGCTAGCCGTTCAAAGGTGGCGGCGTCGGTCTCCGCTAGGGTGGCGAGCGGCGCGATGGCCGCGTTGTTGACGAGGATGTCGATGGCGGTCGTCCCGTTTCGCTGCGTCAGCTCGGCGTCGAGGGCCGCAAAGAGCCGGTCCACCCCGTCCGGCTGCGCAAGATCGGCCTGTATGGCGAACGCCTTGCCGCCGGCCGCGTGGATGCGCTCCACCACCGCGTGCGCCGCGTCGGCGCTGGCCCCGTAGTGCACCGCCGCCAACGCGCCGTCGGCGGCCAATTGCGTGGCGATGGCCTCGCCGATGCCCCGGCTGGCGCCGGTCACCAGCGCGACTTTTCCATCCAGCGGCTTGGTCATGATCGCATCTCCTGTCGCCGCATCCGTCGCGGCCGCGAGGTAGCTAGGCGCTCTGGTTCTATTGTTCAAGATTTTCGTATTATTGAATTTTGACCGACGCAACGGCATCTAGGGGCCATGGCCCGTCCGTTCCTGCATCCCGCCCCGGAGGACATGACGCTCGCCGGCGTGCTTCACGCGCTGGCCGATCCCGCGCGGCTCGATATCCTGCAGTCGCTACGCGCGGCGGACGGCTGCCCGATGACATGCTCCGCCGCCGCGCCCGCCGACCTGCCGAAATCCACCCAGAGCTACCACTACCAGGTGCTGCGGGAGGCGGGGCTGATCCGATCCGAGCGCCGCGGGACGGCGGTGATCAACACCCCGCGCTGCGCGGAGATCGAGGCGCGCTTTCCGGGATTGCTGGCGGCGGTATTCGCCGCGGCCGCCCGCGATCAGGCCAGGAAGGCGTAGCTCGCCTCCTCGCGGTAGAGGCTCGGCGCGTTGCGCCGCACATAGCTTGAGTACAGGAAGAAGCCGCCGGCCAGCCATGGTTCGCTCTCGTAGAGCGCGAGCCGCTTCTCGAACGCGATCACCCGCTCCAGCATTGTGGCGTGAAGGTAGGCCAGCGTGACGTGCGGGACGAACTTGCGCCCCTCCGGCTTCAGGCCGCAACGGCGCGCCGCGCGCTCGCAATCCGCCGCCAGCGCCCGCAACGGCTCGCTGGGCGCCACGCCCGCCCACAGCGCGTGCGGCTCCTCCCCGCCGAAATGCCCGGCCCCGCGCAGCGTCATGGGGAACGGCGCCGTGGCCACCGCCACCTCCTCCAGCGCCGCATCGAGATCCATAGCCACCGGCTCCGCCACCTCGTCGAAGAAGCGCAGCGTGAGGTGGAGATTGTCCCGCGGCCGCCACTTCGCCCCCGGCACGCCGCGCATCTGCGCGATCAGCCGCTCGGCGATGGCGTCCGGAATGTCGAGCGCGGCGAAGAGACGGAGGGACATGCCGCACCGTAGCGCGCGCCTCCGCACCGGCAAGCGCGCCGCGACCGGCGCCATGACGTCACGGGCACGGGTTCGGGTGGGCCTTGTGCAGCGCGTCGACGCGTTTTTGCAGGTCGTCGGTCCACGCGAGGTCGAAGGCGGCCAGATCGGTTTCCAGCTGGGCCATGGTGGTGGCGCCGATGATGGTGGACGTGACCCACGGCTGGGCGTCGCAGAACTTGATGGCGAGATGCGCCGGCGGGACGCCCAGCTCCGCGGCGAGCGCCACGTAGGCGTCGATGGTCTGGGCCGCGCCGGGGCCCTCGTAGCGCTGGAGACGCTGGAACAGCTGCTTGCGCGACCCCACCGGCAGCGCGCCGCCTGAATACTTGCCGGTGAGATACCCCTGGGCCAGCGGCGAATAGGCCAGAAGCCCCACCTGCTCGCGCAGCGCGATCTCCGCCAGCCCGCCCGTCTCGAAGCTCCGGTTGACCAGATTGTACGCGTTCTGGATCGAGGCCATCCGCGGCAGGCCGCGCTTGTCGCTCTCGGCGATGAAGCGCATCACGCCCCACGGGCTTTCGTTCGATACGCCGATGTGGCGGATGCGGCCGGCCTTCACGTGCGCGTCGAGGCTTTCCAGGATGTCCTCGAACGCCAGCCACTCCCCTTCGTAGTCCCGGTACGTCTGGAAGCCGAAGCCGGCGTAACCGCGGTCGGGCCAGTGCAGCTGGTAGAGGTCGATGTAGTCCGTCTGGAGGCGCTTGAGGCTCTGGGCCACGGCGAAGTCGATCTGCTGGCGGGTTTGCCGGGTGAGGCCGCCGTCGAGCGGGCCGTCGTGGCCCTGCACCCCGCCCTGCCGGGTCCACGTCATCGGGCTGCGGCCGGCGATCTTGGTGGCGAGCACGATCCGGTCGCGTCCGCCGCGGGCCTTGAGCCAGGTTCCGATGATCTGCTCGGTGAAGCCTTGCGTCTCCGGGCGCGGCGGCACCGCATACATCTCCGCCGTGTCGATGAAATTGACGCCGCGGTCGAGGGCGAGATCGAGCTGCGCGTGCCCCTCGGCCTCGGTGTTCTGCTCCCCCCAGGTCATGGTGCCGAGGCACACCGAGGATACGCGCACATCCGTGCGGCCGAGCTGACGGTATTGCATGGGGACAGTCTCCGGCGGGGGACCTAGCACGACAGGGCGGCGCGGTGAAAGCGCGCGCCGGCGCCCTTACGTGAACCATCGTCAAGCGCGTCCGCGCTTCCCGATAGCCCGCACAATCGCTATGTCTGGCGCCGACAACCGGAGGAAAACCATGCGCGAGCACCTGAAATTCTACATCGACGGCCAGTGGGTCGATCCCGTAGCCCCGCGGACGCATGACGTGATCAACCCGTCCACCGAGGAGCCGGTGGCGAAAATCTCCCTCGGCGGCGCCGCCGACGTGGACAAGGCCGTGGCCGCCGCGCAGGCCGCCTTCGAAACCTGGCAGTTCTCCTCCCGTGAGGAGCGGATGGAGCTTCTGGGCAAGATCATCGCCGTCTACCAGCGCCGCATGGGCGAGATCGCTGAGGCGATCAGCATGGAGATGGGCGCGCCCATGTGGCTGGCGAAGGCCGCGCAGGCGCCGTCCGGGCTCGGGCACTTCGCCAACACGCTGGAAGTCCTGAAAAACTACAAGTTCGAGGACGTCCGCGGCTCCACCCTCATCCGCTACGAGCCGGTGGGCGTGTGTGGCTTCATCACGCCGTGGAACTGGCCGATCAACCAGATCGCCTGCAAGGTCGCGCCGGCGATCGCGGCGGGCTGCACGATGGTGCTGAAGCCGTCGGAACTCGCCCCGCTGAACGCCATCCTGATGGCGGAAATCATCCACGAAGCGGGCGCGCCGAAGGGCGTGTTCAACCTCGTCAACGGCGACGGGCCCGGCGTGGGCGAGGCGCTGAGCCGCCATCCCGGCGTCGACATGATGAGCTTCACCGGCTCCACCCGCGCGGGCGTGCTGGTGGCCAAGGCCGCCGCCGACACCGTCAAGCGCGTGGCCCAGGAACTGGGCGGCAAGAGCGCCAACATCATCCTGGAGGACGCCGATCTCGCCACCGCCGTGGGCGGGGGCATGATCCACATGACGGTGAATTCCGGCCAGAGCTGCAACGCGCCCTCGCGCATGTTCGTGCCGCGCAAGCTGCATGACCAGGCCGCCGAGATCGCCAAGGCGGCGGCGGAGTCCGTCAAGGTCGGCCCCGGCGAGGACGGCCGTCCCATGGGCCCGCTGGCCAACGCCACGCAGTTCCAGAAAGTGCAGGCGCTGATCCAGAAAGGCATCGACGAGGGCGCGACGCTCGTCACCGGCGGCGTCGGACGCCCGCCCGGCGTGAACCGCGGCTACTACGTGCGCCCCACGGTGTTCGCCAACGTCACCAACGACATGACCATCGCCCGCGAGGAAATCTTCGGCCCCGTGCTGGCGATCCTGCCGTACGATACCGAGGAAGACGCCGTCCGCATGGCCAACGACACCGTGTACGGCCTCTCGGGCTACGTCTCCGGCGAGCCGGAGCACGCCAAGAAAGTGGCCGCGAAACTGCGCACCGGCAACGTCCACCTGAACGGCGCGGGCGCGGACTTCAACGCCCCGTTCGGCGGCTACAAGCAGTCCGGCAACGGGCGCGAGTGGGGCGAGTTCGGCTTCGAGGAATTCCTCGAAGTGAAGGCCGTGATGGGCGCAGCGTAAGCGCTCCAACACTCGCGAGAACATCGAGGCCGCGGAGCGATCCGCGGCCTCTTTGTCTGTTCGCGCGTGTGCGACCTCGCCCGCGCCGTCACCCGTCGATGTCCCAGCCCAGCGCCACGCGGCCGGCGAGCGCAAGTTGCGGGCCTTCCTGCAGCGGGTGGAAGCGGGCGCCCTGCACGTCGCGGAATGCGCGTTCGAGGCCCTTCTCGCGGTAGAAGCCCGCGCCGCCCATCGCTTCCAGCGCCAGCTCCACCGTGCGGATCGCGCCCTGACCGACGAGCGTGCGGCCCTGCATCGCGCGACTGGTGGCGTCCGGTCCCGGCGCAACCGTGGCGGCGCGCAGGATCATGTCCGCAAGCGCCAGATCCATCGCCATGTGCGCATTCTCCATGGCGCCGACGATGGACGCCACATGCGCGTCCGCCGCCTTCTTCTTCGCTGCGGCGATGGCGAGCGCGCGGGCGCCGTCCGCCACGCCGGCGTAGGCGGCGTAGATGATCGGGAACGCCATCAGCGAGATGATGTGGAACAGCGGATGCCACTTGCCGGCGGGCCGACGGCCCGCGACCGCAGCGTCTGCGACAAACACGTTGTCGAGCGCCACGTCCTGCGAGCCGGTGCCGCGCATGCCCATCACCTTCCACGTCTCCACCATGGAGACGCCTTCCGCCGTCAACGGCACGCCGAAGTGCAGCACCGTAGGGCCGGCCTCGGGGTCATCATGGATGGCGCTGGTGTTCAGGATGTCGCCGATGGGTGCGCCGCTGGCGAACGCCTTGCGCGCCGTGACGCGGAAGCCGCCGTCGACCTTCACGGCCACGCCCCCGCCCGGCAACCAGTCCGACCCGCCACTCGACACGAGCACGAGGTTCTCCGCCGCGACGCGCTTCAGCAGACCGTCGGTCGGCGCATTCTGGTGGCGCCAGCGCCAGGCGGCGACCGCCACCAC
Source organism: Hyphomonadaceae bacterium (assembly GCA_033764865.1). GTDB lineage: Bacteria > Pseudomonadota > Alphaproteobacteria > Caulobacterales > Aquidulcibacteraceae > VFBF01. Next base: position 8,606 of record JANRIM010000103.1, on the reverse strand, counting down.
ATGGCTGTGCATCGCAAAGGCCAGCGCCGTGGACCCGCACGCCGCGCCCAGCACCCGCACCGCGTGGGCGATTTCCGCCTGCGACGCGCCATAGCCGCCCAGCTCCACCGGGACGAGCGCCTTGTAGAAGCCCTCCGCCTTCAGCGCCTGGAGGTTTGCGGCGACGAATTCGTCTTCGGCGTCGTGACGGGCCGCCGCTGCGGCGAACGCCGGCGCCCGCGCCGCGGCGCGGGCCGTCCAGTCGATGGTGGCGGCGTCAGTCGGTTTCACGTTGATCGTCATGGTATCCTCTGTTCCCACGCCCTGTGAGCGGGGAAATACGACGGCGCCCCGAAATCTCTCCAGTTCAGAAACTGAACCTCACCCGGTATGGAAACTGAACCGGGCCGGGACTGGACCGGACCGGGACTGGGGAGACGCGGGCTCCGCGCGTGGACTACGGCGAAACGTGGGAGGCGGAGCATGACGTCAGGCGGCTACAAGCAGTTCTGCCCCGTCGCGATGGCGGCGGAAATCCTGTGCACCCGGTGGACGGTGCTGATCCTGCGGGAACTCGTCAGCGGGGTCACGCGCTTCAACGACCTGCGGCGCGGCGTGCCGCGGATGTCGCCCGCGCTGCTCTCGCAGCGTCTGAAGGAGCTGGAGGCCGCCGGGGTTTTGGTCCGCAAGCCCGTGCCGCGTGAAGCGGGCGTCCTGGAGTACCAACTCACCAAGGCCGGCCGCGAACTGGAGCCCATCGTAATGGCGTTCGGCGTCTGGGGGCAACGCTGGGTGGAGAGTGAGCTCTCTTTGCAGAATCTCGACGCGCAGCTGCTGATGTGGGACATGGGCCGCAACATCGACACCACGCCGCTGCCCGACCGGCGCAGCGTGATACAGTTCAAGTATCCCGAGCGGCCGCCTTCCGAACGGACGTGGTGGCTGGTGGTGGAGCCGAAGGAAGGCGTGGAGGTGTGCGGCGTCGATCCGGGCTTCGACGTGGATCTCTACGTCTCCTGCGACCTGCGCACGATGACCGCCATCTGGATGGGCCACGAAACCGTGCGCCGCGCCGTCGCCGCCAGCCGGCTCCTGCTCACGGGGGATCGCGGGCTTGCGAGCAAGATGCAGACGTGGCTGGGCCTCAGCCCGTTCGCGCGCGAACGCAGCCGGCCTGGCTGACTATCCAGCTCCCAGCACCTGCTCCACGCGACCGTCCGTCACCACCATGCCGTGCTCCAGCCGGATGATCCGGTCGCAGGCGCGCATGTGGCTGGGGCGGTTGGTGACGAGGAGCACGGTGGCGCGGCCGCGCAGCGCATCCAGCGCGCGCAGGAAGGCGCTGTCGCCGTCGCGGTCGAGGAAGGCGCCGGGATCGTCCAGCAGGTAGATCCTGGCGTCCTTCGCGTAGAGGCCCGCCAGCATGATCTTCACCCGCAGGCTTTCGTCGATCTGGCCGCCGCCGCCGCTCATCAGGCGCGTGTCCAGCCCCTCCGGCAATTGGGGGTGCGGCAGCGTCACGCCCGCGCGCGCCAGCGCCCGCGTCATGGCCGCGCCGTCTGCCGCCGGCGCCATCAAGCGGATGTTCTGCGCCACCGTGCCGTGGAACAGCGTGGTGCGCTGCGGCGCGTAGGCCGTCTGCGTACGCACGCCCGCGGGATCGAGGCCGCGCAGGTCATGCCCGTCGAGCGACACCACCCCCGCCTCCAGCGGCGTCAGGCCCATCAGCGCGCCCAGCAGCGTGGACTTGCCGGACCCCGCCGGCCCGCACACCGCCACGATCTCTCCCGCCGCCACATCGAAACTCACGCCCCGCAGGGCCACGCCCTCCCCGCTGTGGGCGCGCACCACGAGGCCCCGCGCGGCGATGCGGCCCGTGAGCGCCGGCGCCGGCAGATGGCCACTGCGTTCGAACGGGCGCGCCTCCGCCCGGCCGGCGGCCCGCAGGGCGGTCATCGCGCTGCGCGTCTCGGCGCCAGCGCGGAAAATGGCCTCCAGCGGCGCCATGGTGCGCCACGCCAGCAGCGTGGCGGCGATCACCGCGCCCACCGTCGTCGCGCCATCCATCACGCGCGCCGCGCCAAGCCATAGCGCCGCAAGGATCACCAGCGCAGTGACGGCGTGCGCCACGGTGTCGATGGCGGCCTCGGCCATGGCCTCGCGACCGCGGCGGCTGGCGGACTCCACCGCCAGCGCCTCGATGCGCTGCGCCCAGGGCGCCGTCATGCCGATCTCGTCCAGCGTCTCGCGCTTGGCCGCGGCTTCGGCCAGCGCGACGCGCAGCGCCGCGCGCGTGCGTTCGCCCTGCTGTGCGGTGCGGCGCGCGAACGGGCGCAGCAGGAGCGCCGCCGCCGCCAGCGCCGCCCCGCCCGCCAACGGCGCAAAGCCCACCGGGCCGAACCAGGCAAACAGCACGCCCGCCATGACCAGCGCGAACGGCGCATCCAGCAAAGCGCCCACGACCGGGCCGGTGAGGAACCGGCGCACGGACCGCAGCGCGCGGAACCGCGCCACCTGCGCAGACACAGGCGCCGCGCCGACCTCGCGCACATCCCGCTGCAGCAGCGCGGCGAAGTGGTTGGACGCCAGCATCGCCACCGTGCGCACGCCGACGTCTGCGGCCAGCGCAGCGCGCTCCCGGCGCAACATCAGTTCGTAGACGATGGCGAGACCGCCGGTGGCGCACAGGCTGGCCAGCGTGAGGTGCGCGCCGTCGCGCACCACGTAGTCGAACACCGCCAGCACCACCATCGGCACGGCGATGGCGATGGCGTTGATCAGCACCGTCAGCCCGACGATGGAGGCGATGGTCCAGCGCCGCACCGCCGTGACCGGCGCGGTGCGTGCGGGCGCACGCAACGCCGCCGCGAGGCGCGCCATGCGGGCGTGCACTTCATTGACCCCCGCCCCTGCAGGCCCCGGCGACAGACGCGCGGCGTCGGTGGGAAAGCGGCGCGCCATCACTGGCCTGCGGCGCGGCGCGACCGCGGAACGCCGAGACGGCCCTCCAGCGATGCGAACCGCGCGCCCTCGATGGCGAACGCCTGATCGGCCATGGCGAGATAGGAAGGCCGGCTGGTGGCCAGCACGATCGTCATGCGGCCGCGCAGCGCGGCGAGGCCCGCCGCCAACGCGCGATCGGCGGCGGGATCCAGCCGCGACTGCGGTTGATCCAACAGCAACAGCCGGGGCGAGAGCGCGATGGCGCGCGCCAGGCACAGCCGGTGCGCCAGCGAGCCCGACAGGCCGTCCGTCATGCCCTGGCCGACCATGGTGTCCAGCCGGCGCGGCAGGCGGTCGATCTCGGGGCGCAGGCCCAGCACGTCGCACGCCGCCAGCGCATCGCCCTCCGTGGCGCCCTGGCCGAACAGGGTGAGGTTCTCAAGGATGGTGCCCGCGAACAGCACCGCCCGCGGCGATACGAGCGCCACTGCGCCCGGATGCGCGGCGCGGTAAGCCTGCACCGAAACGTCGGACAGCAGGATCTCGCCCTCCACGGGCGGCTGCAGGCCCGCCAGCGCGCGCAGCGTCGACGAAAGCGCCGCCCCGTCGCGCGCAGTGAACGCGATCATGTCGCCAAACGGCGCCTCCAGCGACAGCCGCGGCCCGCCCGGCTCGATCACGGCGTCCACGCGCAGCGTCGACGGCTGCGACGCTGCGCGCATCACGGGCGCTGCGTGCGCCGCCTCATCGGGCACGATCTGCGGGGCGAGCGCGGCGGCGTTCTGCGCGGCGGCGGCGATACGCACCACAGGACGCACGATGGCCCCCGTCAGCAGGACCGACGCCGCCAGCGCGCCAAGCCCGATGTTTCCCTGCAAAGCCGCCACGCCGCCCAGCGCCGCCACCGCGAGCACCGCGGCCGTTTCCAGGAGCGACGTGAGATCCTCCGCGCGCTCGGCCGCGCGCAGACGGCGGCCTTCCAGGTCGCGACCGCTGGCCAGCAACTGCTCCATCCGGCGCGCCATGAACGGCTCCATGGCCGCCGCCTTCAGCATCATCAGGTGATTGGCGCATTCGGCGATGAAGTCGTCGCCGCGCGCGTCGTGGGCGTCCCGCGCGCGCGTGGTCTCCAACGCCGCGCCCGTGGACGCAGCGAGCATCACGAACACGCCGGCGATCAGCGCCAGCGGCGCCAGCGCCAGCCATCCGCCCAGCCAGGCCATGGCGACGATCGCCACCGCCGCATACGGCAGGTCCAGCACTGCGCGACGCAGTCCTCCGGTCTGCAGTTCGATGAAGGCGGACGCAGCCTCCAGCCGCGCCGCCCGCGCGGGCGCGCCATCTTCCACCGCCCCGTCCAGCGGCGCCGCCGCCAGCCTGGACAGGGCGCGGGCGCCGCGCATGGTTTCACGGTGGGCGGCGGCGCGGTCCGCCAGCAGCAGGCGCGCGTACCGTACGCCCGCCTCCCCCGCCACGAACGCCATGGTCGCCACCATCAGCAGCGCCAGCGTCCACGCGCCATGGCCCGGATCGGCGAACAGGATGATCCGGTCGAACACCGCCCACGCCGCCAGCGGGGTGGCCAGCGCGAGCAGCCCCAGCACCACCGAGGCGCCCCACTCGGCCGTCGAAGGCGGCGTCTCCAGCCGCATGGCCGCCAGCGTCGCCGCAAGCCGCGCGCGCACGGCCGACCGGGAAAAGCCTTCCACCACCGCGGCCAGGAACGCCGTGGCGTGCGCCTCCAAGCTGGAGACGGCGATGATCGCCCGTTCCACGATGCCCCGCCAGCGCAAGCATTGCTCCTGAGTTACACTCTGTCCCTTATTGATACAGCCCGCGAGTTATCAAACATTGACCGCAATCATTACTGGCTGACAACGAGTTTGAACTTCAATTTAATTGATATGAATTGATCCTATTCATGCGGCTTCATGGGGCGTTAGGCGGCGTCCTGTAAAACCCCGGCGCTTGTGGGCTTGGGAAGGCGGCATGACGCGCCAGCATGCGACAGTGGCGGAGGACGGCCTGGACGGGGACGCCGCGGCGTCGCTGTCGGTTGCGCTTGCGCGGCTGGCCACGCTGCGCCGCCAGCTGCATGGAGGCGACCTCGGCGGGCCCGCCGCCCTGACGCCCTACCTCAACGACGACGACGCCGGCGCCGTGCCTTCGGCGTGGACCGAGCCCGCCCCCGCGCCCCCGCCCGCCGACGCAGCGCCCCGCCCGATGGGCCAAGGCGATGCCCACGACGACGGCCTGCGGGGCCGGTTCGCACCCGATGACGGGCCAGTCGCGGGCGTTGACGCGCACGGCGTGGCCCAGGCGCTGATCGCGTCCATCCCGCCAGGCCCGCCGGCAGAGGCCGGCGCGGACGAGCCCGCCCCCGGCTACGGCGCGCACCCCGGCCTGCTCCGCTTGTGGCCGCCGCCCACGCCCGAACCGCCGAAGCCGGCGCCGAAGCCCGCCCCGGCGCTCGTGGCCGAGGCGGACGCCGGGGATGCGCCCGGCGCCGTCGCCGGCGTCGCCGCGCTTCTGGCCATGCTGGCCGATGCGCCGCCGGCGCCGACCCTCCAGCCTGCTCCGCCGCCGCCCGCCGTCGTCGACGACGAGGACGAGGCGACCTGTGGCGCGGCCGCCGGCGCGCTGGCGGACCTGGCGTCGCTGATGGCGCTGGCCCAGACGCAGGCCGCCGCGCCGCCCCCGGCGGCCGCGTCGTCGCCAGAGCCGGAGGAGGACGCGCCGGTCGCGGTCGGCGCCTTCGCCATTGCGTTCGACCCCATCGCGCCTGCGCCCCTACCCGCGCCCCCGCCCGCGCCGACGCCGGACGAGACGCCCGAACCGATGCTCGCCCCCGGCGCGCACGCTGCGCTGGCGCACTGGCTTTGGGACGTGCCCGCGCCACTCGCTACGCCGGTGGTCACCCGCGCGTTCGATCCCGACAGCCTGATCGACGACGCGCTGGCGAATGCGTTTGACCTGCTGCTCGGCGCGCGCGACCCGTTCGAGCCTGTTTGGGCTGCGCCCGCGGCCGCGTTCGGGCCCGAGGGCCCCGCCGCCATGCTGGCGGCATGCGAAGCCCACCTCTGGGACATCCCGCGCATCGTTCCCTGCGTCGAAACCTTCCTCGCAACCCCCAACCACGAGACCGCCGTGAAACTGACCCGTGTCCTGCGTCTGCGCGCGCAAGCGCTTGAGGCGCGCGCCTTCGCCGAGGGCGCCGATTTCGGCCTGCTGCTGGGCGCCGATGACGGCGAGGGGCTTTGGGTTTCCACAGCGCAGGCGCTGGCGGCCGACGACGCGCCGCACGACGACGCCGGCGAGGACGTGCGCTTTCCGGACTGGCGCGTCACGGACGAGGGCTTCGTGGTGGTGACGGCGCCTGCGCCGACGCCCCGCCCGCCCGCGCGCGCTGCGCCGCTGATCACCGAGGATGAACTGGACGCGCTGTTTGCGCACGTGGACGAGGCGCGCGCGCACATCCTGGACGATCTCGGCGAGACCACGTGGAGCGAGCCCTACTGGTCGGACGTGGACGCCTATCTCGCCAGCGAGAACGACGCCTACGCCACCCATCTCGACGACGACGGCCTCCACGGCCCCTACGATCCCGCCCACGACATCCTCGACATCGAGGTGCGCGATCACACGCCGCGGACGCCCGCCACGCACTTCTGGATGCCCGGCGATCCGCCCGATCTGGCGGTGACCGGCGAGGGCGACGACCTGTTCATCGTCGGCGGCGGCGACGACGGCGCGGTGGTGCTGGTGGAGGACGGCGCCTCCCATGCCATGCGCACGGGCCACGCCGCACGTATCGACGAGGTGGTGGTTTCGGTTTCCTATGACCGCTGGCGCGGGGTGGACGCGATGCACTGGACGCGCATCGCCGTGCTCGCGGGCGTGGCGCAGGTGCGCGTGGAGCAGGATGCGCAGGACACGCGCAGCGCCGTGATGGCGGGCGTGTTCCTGGGGTGCGGCCTCGATCGCGACGGCGTGCGCCTCGTCCGCTCCGGCGACGACGGCGAGCTGGATTTCCCCGTGCTGCGCGTGGGCGACGCCGCCCCCGAGGCGTGGCCGTTCACGGATCTCGCCGCCGCCTGACGCGGGACTTCACCGCCGCACCGGTCTATGCTGCGGGCAAATCACAGCCCGGGGCGACCCCATGACCGAAAAGACCTGGCGCAAGCGCACCCTCGGCAACCGCGAGCTCGCCCCCGAAACGCTCATGATGGGCTACGGGTACGATCCCATGCTGTCGGAAGGCTCCCTGAAGCCGCCGCAGTTCTCCACCTCCACGTTCGTCTTCCGCACCGCCGAGGACGGCAAGAATTTCTTCGCCGCCATGCAGGGCCGGCGGAAGCTCGGCCCCGGCGAGGAGCCGGGCCTTGTGTACTCCCGCTTCAACAATCCTAACCTTGAAGTGCTGGAGGATCGCCTCGCCATCTGGGACGGGGCGGAGGCGTCGCTCGCGTTCGGCCCCGGCATGGCGGCGCACTCCACCTGCATGCTGGCGTTCGAGCGGCCGGCCGACGTGGTGCTGCAGAGCCAGCCCATCTACGGCGGCACCGAGACGCTGATCAATTCCATCCTGCCGGAGTTCGGCGTGCAGCAGGTGGGCTTCAGCGTGGAGGGCGGCGCGGGCGTGATGCACGCAGCGGCGGCGGAGGCCAAGAAACTCGGCCGGATCGCAGCCATTTTCGTGGAGACGCCGGGCAACCCCACCAATGGCCTCGTGGACATCGCGGAATGCCGCGCGTTGTCGCAATCGCTTGCCGTCGGGGATTTCCGCCCGCCGGTGATCGTCGACAACACGATGCTGGGGCCGATCTTTTCCACCCCGCTCGACCATGGCGCCGACATCGTGGTGACGTCGCTGACGAAGTACGTGGGCGGCCACTCCGATCTTATCGCCGGCGGCGCGTCGGGATCGAAGCTGATGCTGCAGCCGGTGCGCCGGATGCGCTCCACCATCGGCACCATGTGCGACCCGCACACCGCGTGGCTGCTGATGCGGTCGCTGGAGACGTTGAAGCTGCGCATGGAGGCGGGCGCGCGCGGAGCCAGGCGCGTGGCGGAATTTCTGCGCGGGCACCCGAAGATCGACAACGTCTGGTACCTCGACTTCCTGCCGGAGGATCACGAGGACTTCCCGGTGCACAGGAAGCAGAACAAGAGCGCGGGCTCGACGTTTTCGTTCGAGGTGAAGGGCGGCGAGAAGGCCGCGTTCGCGGTGCTCGACAACCTGCAGGTGATCAAGCTCGCGGTCAGCCTCGGCGGCACCGAGACCCTCGCCTCCCACCCCGCCGCGATGACGCACTCCGGCATGGCGCCGGAACGGCTGAAGGCCTTCTCCATCACACCGAGCCTGATCCGGATTTCCATCGGCGTGGAGAACCCGGACGATCTGATCGCGGACCTGGAGCAGGCGCTAAGGGCGGCGTGACGACGCTGACATCGCTTCGCCTGCCCTCGCCCAGCCGTTAGCGCAACTAAACTGACCGCTCAGCCGCAGCGGATGCCACACCGACTGCGTTTCGAGCATGGTCGCAGCCTCTGGCGTGAGGAGCGATTGCATGCCGAACGCTGAACCAGACCCGACCCGGACATTGGCGCCGGGGCGATCGGTGTTGGGGTCGCTCGCGCGAACGCTTTCAGGCGTCGCCATCGTCGGCGCGGCATGGAGCGGC
>JANRIM010000088.1:0-9679 GCA_033764865.1 Hyphomonadaceae bacterium | reverse complement strand
ACCGATGAGCTCAAGGCGCTGATGATGACGGATGTGGAGGCCGCCATGCGCATCGGCGCCCTCAACCGGCAGGTGATCTACGAGAACGCCGACTACTTTTTCTGGCAGGCCTTCGCCTACACCCCGGAGGGGCGCGCGTCGCTGACGCGCCAGGCGCTCGATCACCTGGAGGCGCAGGTGGCCGATCCTGCGCTGCGGGCGAAGCTGACGCCCAACTATCCCATCGGCTGCAAGCGCATCCTCGTCGTCGACGATTTCTACCCCGCATTGCAACGCCCGAACGTGGCGCTGGTGACCGACGCCATCGAGCGCATCACGCCCACCGGCGTGACCACCGTCGACGGCGTTGACCACCCCGCCGACGTCATCGTCTTCGCCACGGGCTTCGAGACCACCGGCTGGCACTGGTCGATGGACGTCGTCGGACGCGGCGGGAAGGCGCTCAACGAGGTGTGGGCGCAGGCCCCGGAAGCCTATCTCGGCATCACGGTCGCCGATTTCCCCAACATGTTCATGCTCTATGGGCCCAACACCAATCTCGGCCACAACACGATCACCTTCATGATCGAGCAGCAGGTGGGCTACGCCGTGCGCGCGCTGTCGGAACTGGCGGAAAAGAAGCGGAAGGTCATCGAGGTCACGCGCGCGGCGCAGGACCGCTTCAACGCCCAGCTCCAGGCCGATCTGGCGCGCACCACCTGGGCCGATCCGGGCTGCAGGTCCTGGTACAAGACGCCCGACGGTCGCATCACCCAGAACTGGTCGCACCATACGCGGGAGTACGCCCGTCGCACCGCGCAGGTGGCGTGGGAGGACTACGCCGTCCGCTAGGATACGCTCCGCGCGCGTCTGCTCGCCCGAGACGCCCGCTTCAGGCGCCGAAGTCCACCACGAACTGCTCGTAGCGACCGGTGGCGGGGTCCGCGCGCGCGATGATGGTGGCGCGCCGGGCGGCGAACGTCACGGTGTAGAGCTCCACGGTGAGGCCCCCGCGCAGACGGTCCGCGTCCAGCGTGACGAGGCGTGCGGCGCCCAGCGGCCGCAGCGTGCGCGCCAGCTCACGAACGGCGGCGTCGGTGTAGTAGGCTGCGCCATTGGGCGTGAGCCGCGTCCGGTCGATGCGCCCAGCCTGGAACGCCGCCAGCATGGTGCGCGCAGCTTCCACCTTCGGCGGCTGCTCCCGCAGCAGGAACCGGAGGCGCGCGGCGAGTGCCTCGTGCGCGCCGCCGAACTCTCCGTTGGTCAGCACGGTGATGGCGAGGTCTTCGTCGGGGAAGACGCGGTTGTCGGCCAGATAGCCGGACACGGCCCCGCCGTGGGACCAGACCCGTTTGCCGTCGCGCGCGCGCACGTCAAGGCCGAGGCCGTAGTTCGCCGTCGCGCCGCCGGTCAGCGTCACCGACGTCGTCATCGCCGCCTTGGACGCCGCCGAAAGCACCGGCCCACCCTTCATGAGGTTGACGTTCCAGAGCGCGAGATCGGTGGGCCGCATCGCCAGCTCGCCGATGGCCCAGAGCCAGCCCGGCCCTTCTTTCACCGCCGGCCGCACGGGCCCCAGCCCCCAGCGTGCGTGGCCCACGGAATCGAGCGGCCCTGTCAGCGGCCCGCTGTCGATTTCGGTCACGCCGGTCATGCCCAGCGGCGCGAACAGGCGCGCCTGCTGGAACGCGTGGAGCGATTGCCCGGAGAGCCGCTCGGCGATGACGCCGGCGATGGTGAACCCGGTGTTGGAGTAGCGGTACTCGGCGCCCGGCGCATAATCGAGCGGGATGCGCGCCCAGCGCGTCATGATTCCCTGCGCGTTGATCGGGCGGGTCATCAGGCCGGGGACGAAGTCCTGCGGCCAGTAGTCCCGGTAGCCCGCGGTGTGGCTGAGGATCTGGCGCACCGTGATCTCGCCGCCGCGGGTGAGGCCGGGAACCAGCGGCTGCAGCGTGGCGTCGAGCGTGAGGCGGCCTTCCTCCGCCAGCAGCAACAGCGCGGCGGCGGTGAACTGCTTGCTGATGGAGCCGATGGCGTAGCGCGTCTCCGGCGTCGCGCGCACGCCGGGCCGGGCCTCGCCGTAGGCTTGTGCGTAGGCGATGGCCCCGTTCTTCACGATGGCGATGGAGGCGCTGGGCACGCTGGTGGCGGCGAGGACTTCGGCGGCGATGCGGTCGATCTCGGCGCGTTGCCCGGCGGGCAGCGTGACCGGCGTCTGGAGCGTCTCCCGCGCGGCGGCGGGCGTCGCGACCGCAAGGGCGAGCAGGAACGCAAGCAGCAAACGCATGGGACGCCCCGTTTTCGCGCAGGGAACATGAATGACGCCGCCGCCACAAGGCCGAAAGGGTCGATTCCGGGTGGGCGTCCGTGCCAAGAAGGCGCGTCGGCGGCATCGGAAAGGACAGTCATGCGGGCGGTGATCATCGGTGCGGGCCTCGGCGGCCTGTGCGCCGCCATCAAACTGCGCGCGGCGGGCGTCGACGATCTGGTGATCCTGGAGAAAAATCCGGGCGTGGGGGGCACGTGGTGGGAGAACACCTATCCCGGCTGCGCCTGCGACGTGCCGGTGGCGCTCTATTCCTTCTCGTTCGCCCAGCGCGCGGAGTGGAGCCGGGTGTACGCGCAGCAGCCGGAAATCCTCGCCTACGCGCAGACGCTGGTGGAAGACTTCGCGCTCGCGCCGCACCTGCGGTTCGGCGTCACGGTCACTGCGGCTGCGTGGGATGAAGCGGCGCGCACATGGACGGTGGAGACCGCCGCAGGCGAAGCGTTCACGGCCGACATCGTGGTCGGGGCGCTGGGCCAGCTCAACCGCCCCCTCTATCCCGACATCGACGGGCGAGACAGCTTCCGCGGGACGGCGATGCACTCGGCGCGCTGGGACACCGCTTTCGATCCCTCGGGCAAGCGGGTTGCGGTGATCGGATCGGCGGCGAGCGCGGCGCAACTCGTCCCCGAGCTGGCAAAGACGGCGCAGCGGCTGCTGGTGTTCCAGCGCACGCCCAACTGGCTCCTGCCACGCAACGACCGCGCCATCACCGAGACGGAAAAGGATTTCCTGCGCCATGCGCCGGCCCTGCGCACACTGCGGCGACAGCAGGTCTACTGGGCGGCGGACACGGTGTTCTGGCGCCTGTTCAAGTCTTCCCCCTGGGCGCGCGATTTCTACGCGAAGGCCGCGCTGAAGCACCTGGAGGCGCAGGTGGCCGATCCGGCCCTTCGCGCGGCGCTGACGCCGGACTACCCCATCGGTTGCAAGCGGGTGATCTTCTCCGACGACTACTATCCCGCACTGCAAAGGCCCAATGCGCGCCTGGTGACGGACCGCATCCGCCGCATCGTGCACGACGGCGTCGTCACCGGCGATGGCGCGCTGCACGAGGTGGACGCCATCGTCCACGCCACCGGATTCGACGCTACGCACTTCGCGGACGCCGTCGCCGTCACCGGCGTGCGCGGGCAGACGCTGAAGGATGCATGGGCCCAGGGCCCCGAGGCGTATCTCGGCCTGCTGGTGGCGGGGTTTCCCAACTTCTTCCTCGTCTACGGCCCCAACACCAATCTTGGGCACAACTCGATCCTGTTCATGATCGAACGGCAGGCCGAATACATCGCCGCGTGCGTGGGCGCGATGCGCAAGGGTAACGCGCGCCGCATCGACGTGCGCCCGGAGGCGCAGACGCGGTTCAACCGCGAGCTCCAGACGAGGCTTCGCACCACGGCGTGGGCGGCCGGCTGCACCTCCTGGTACAAGACCGAGGGCGGCAAGATCACCAACAACTGGATGGGCTCCACCCGGGAGTACGCGCAGCGGACCAAGAAGCCCGACATGGGCGATCTCGCATTGGCCGGGTGACTGGAGGCGGCGCAGGCGCATGGCGATCCCACGGCTCTTTATCGACGCGCCCTTCGCGCCGCAGGCGCGCGTGCCGCTCAACGAGGCGCAGGGGCGCTATCTCGTCGCCGTGCTGCGCCTGCCGCCCGGCGGGGGCCTTACCGTGTTCAACGGCGTCGACGGCGAATGGGCCGCACGCGTGGACAACGCCGGCAAGCGGGGCGTGACGCTCGTCCTGGAGGGGCGCGTGCGCCCGCAGGCGTCCGGCCCTGATCTGGCGCTGTGTTTCAGCCCCGTGAAGCGCCACGGCACCGACCTCATCGTGGAGAAGGCCACCGAACTCGGCGCGCGGCGGCTCCGGCCCGTGGTGATGCGGCGCACCACCGCCGAGACGGTGCGCACCGACCGCCTGCGCGCCATCGCCATCGAGGCGGCCGAGCAGACCGGGCGCTGCGACGTGCCCGCGGTGGACGAGGCGCTCGCGCTCGCCCGCCTGCTGGAAGGCTGGGACGGGCGACCGCTGCTGTTCGCAGACGAAGGCGGCGACGCCGCGCCGATCGCGACAGTTTTGCAAACCCTCGCGACGCAAGCGGCGGCGCCCGCCGCCGGCCTCGCGGTGCTGACCGGCCCGGAGGGTGGGTTCGATCCGGAGGAGCGGCGCATCCTGCGCGCGCTTCCGTTCGTCACGCCCGTTTCGCTCGGCCCGCGCATCTTGCGCGCGGAGACGGCGGTGATCGCGGCGCTGGCGCTGATCCAGGCGCATTGGGGTGATTGGAGGCTGCCAAGTTCGCCTTTGGGGGGTTAACCATCACCCTTGCGGGAAACGCCCCGCCGCGCCACATCACGCGCACGCGAGGGAGACGGCCATGGCCGACATGAAGACGACGGCGCGGCCCATCGAGAGCAAAGCCGAAATGGTCGCGCACCTCGAAAGCGGCAACAAGCCCGATCCCGCCACGTGGCGCATCGGCACCGAGCACGAAAAGTTCGGCTTCCACACCCGCGATCATTCCCCGGTGCCCTATGAGGGCCCGTTCGGCATCCGCGAGCTGCTCAACGGCCTCGCGCACAAGTACGGCTACGAGCGGGTGTTCGAGGGCGAGCACGTCATCGCGCTGAAGAAGGACGGGGCCTCGATCAGCCTTGAGCCGGGCGGGCAGTTCGAGCTGTCGGGCGCGCCGCTGGAGCACCTTCACCAGACCTGTTCGGAAGTGGGCGTGCACCTCGCGCAGCTGCGCGACGTGGCGGGCAATCTGGGCATCGCGTTCCTCGGGCTCGGCGCCTCGCCGAAATGGTCGCTGGAAGAAACCCCGGTCATGCCGAAGGGGCGCTATGTCATCATGCGCAACTACATGCCGAAGGTGGGGCGCCTCGGCCGGCAGATGATGTTCCGCTCCTGCACCGTGCAGACCAATCTCGACTTCGCCTCCGAGGCTGACATGCGCAAGAAGATGCGCGTGTCTCTGGCGCTGCAGCCGATCGCAACCGCGCTGTTCGCCAATTCGCCGTTCATGGAGGGCCGGCCGAACGGCTTCCTCTCGTATCGCGCCCACATCTGGACCGACACCGATCCGGACCGCACCGGCATGCTGCCTTTCGTGTTCGAGGACGGCTTCGGCTTCGAGCAGTACGTGGACTACGCGCTCGATGTGCCGATGTACTTCGTCTATCGCAACGGGAAGTACCTCGACGCCTCCGGCAAGAGCTTCCGCGATTTCCTGGCGGGAAAGCTCGACATCCTGCCGGGCGAGAAGCCCACGATGAAGGACTTCGAGGACCACCTCACCACCATCTTCCCGGAAGTGCGCCTCAAGACCTACATCGAGCAGCGCGGCGCGGACGCGGGGCCGTGGTCGCGGCTGTGCGCGTTGCCCGCCTTCTGGGCGGGCATCCTCTACTGCGACGCAGCCCTCGAAGCGGCATGGAGCCTCGTCAAGCACTGGACCGCCGCCGACCGCGAGGCGCTGCGCCGCGCGGTGCCGGTGTTGGGCCTCAAGGCGCCGGTGCGCGGCATGACTGCGCGCGAGGTGGCCCAGCAGGCGCTCGCCATCGCGCGCCAGGGGCTGAAGTCACGCAACAAGCTGAACGCGAGCGGCGACGACGAAACCCACTTCCTCGCCGAACTCGACGATATCGCCGCCACCGGCGTGACGCCCGCGGAGCGCCTGCTGGAGCGCTGGCGCACGGAGTGGAAGGGCGACATGGGCAAGGTGTTCGAGGCGTGCGCGTACTGACCCGCAGAAGTCGACGCTTTCTGGCTCTACGCAGTCATGCGAAGGAGCGTGACTTCTACCTCCCTGGCCAAGCACGGACTGAAAATGACGGCAGCAAGCGCGTTTGACCTCTGCCTCGCTTTTCCGCAGTGGCAAGGGTCCGGGCGCCACGCGAATCTCGCGCGTGGCGGGGATGCGACGGCGCGTGTCTGCGAACGCTTTGCGCCGCGCGTCGACGTGCCGATCTCAGGCGGTTCGGAGCGCGTCCACGGCGTCAATCACTGGGACTCGATTTTCGCCCAGTTTCGCGCGGCGCAGCGCATCCTGACGGAGCGTGCGGCCGCACGCGTGCTTACGGCAGGCGGCGACTGCTCGGTGGACTTGGCGGTGATCGACCACCTAAATGGCGTCCACGCCGGCCTCCACGTCGTGTGGATCGACGCCCATCTCGACGCCAATACGCCGGACACTTCGCCCAGCGCCAGTTTTCACGGCATGCCTGTCGCCGCCATCTTGGGGGAGGGACCTGCGCCGATGCGCGATGCGCTGCGCCATCCCGTGAGCGCGTCGCGCTTCCACTACCATGGCGTCAGGGTCGGCGATGACGGGGAATGGGCGTTCAAAGCGGCGCATGCTCTGGGCGTGCTGCAGGTTCCGACCACGTTGATCGGCCCCGTTCACATCCACTTCGATCTCGACGTGCTCAACCCCGACGAATTCCCCCATCTCGCATACCCCGAAGCCGGGGGGCCCGGCGTCGACGAGGCGGTCGCGCTCGTCGCAGGCATAGCCGCGCATGCCGATGTAGTCGGACTGACCATCACCGAGTTCGCGCCGCAGAGCGATGACGCCGCGCGCGCCGGACAGGCCGTCATCGAGCGCATCTGCCGAGCCGTGGCGGCGTCCGACGATCCGTGACCCGCAAGAGTGGCGTCCGGCCAGTTCAGGTCGCCGCCCCATTCAGAGTATGCTGGCCGAACCTGCCTCTCGAACAATGGACGGAAAGCCATGAGCGATGCTGTCGGCGCCGGCGATCTGGTTCTCTGCGTGAACGCGGCCCCCAACCATGTGACGGGCGAGCCTGTGCCCCTCGTGGCGGGCGAGACCTACCGGGTGTGGGGCGTCCTTGAGTTCGCCTGCCCGTGCGGGCGGTCTGACGCGCTCCTGGACATCGGCGTCGACTTCGCGTGGTGCCAGTCGCGCTTCCGGCTTCTGCCCAAACCGAAGTTCGAGGCGAAGCCCCACCAAGTCTCCGCGCCGAAGGAAAAGGAAACGGTGTAGCCCGTGCTGCTTCGGCACGTGGTGACCATATCGGTCGCGGCGCGCGCGTAGCGGCTTGCGACTCGCCGCGACGCAGCCCACCTTGCGACCATGGTTCTTGATCGCCCGCTCAGGACGCCCCGGCTACGCATCGCCCCGGTGACGCGCACCATGATGGCCGCCGCCGCCAAGGGGCGGGCGGCGCTGGAGCAGGCCATCCGCGCCGGCGTGGACGATGACTGGCGCTGGGACCACGTCTTCCACGATCGCCGCCGCGTGGCGGTGGCCGACCGCCCCAGTCACGCCCTGATGATCCACGAGGCCGACCGGCGTCTGATCGGGGAGGTGCGGTTCGAGGCGGTGCCCGAGATCGACGGCTTCGAGATCGGCTACGCCGTCGTGCCGCGGTATCGGCGCCGGGGCCTGGCGGTGGAAGGGGTGGGCGCGGTGCTGCGGATGCTGGAAGCCCAGGGCGCGGGCCAGATCATCGCCGGCTGCGCCATGCGCAACGTGGCCTCCGCCCGCACGCTGCGGCGGCTTGGCTTCACGCTGGACGGATCGAACGCGCGCACGGCGTCGTTCTGGTGGGTCCGCTTCCCCCGCGGTTGAGGGCGACCCTTCCTCCCGCATCTGCGAAACAAAGGCGCTTGTGGCGCGAATCCGGGCGGCGCCGGTGAGATCGTGCAGCGGTTTCGGGCCCGCGCGCTTGAATCGACCGCCGTTCCCATGGTTGGTTGCCCGAAAGTGACTGCACCCGGGGTCCGCGCCAAAGCACGGGCCGGGGCAGGGGGAGACGGTTGATGAGCGTATCGGAAAGCCCGCGGCCGGCCGGCGCGGAGTTCATGGGCCACCCGCGCGGCCTTGTGACCCTCTTCTTCACTGAAATGTGGGAGCGCTTCTCCTTCTACGGCATGCGCGCGCTGCTGGTGATCTACCTCACGCAGCATTTCCTGTTCTCCGACGACAAGGCGCAAGGTCTCTACGGCGCCTATGCGGCGCTGGTGTATCTCATTCCGGTGATCGGCGGCGTGATCGCCGACCGTTTCCTCGGCGCCCGCAAGGCGGTGACGATCGGGGCGCTGCTGCTGGTGCTGGGGCACTTCGGCATGGCGTTCGAGGGCCGCGGCACCGTGCAGGAAATCACCATAGCGGGGCAGACCTACGACATCGTGGCCGAGGGCCGCGGCGACGCGCGCCAGCTGTTCCTGCTCGCGGGCGAGGGCCGGTACCCGGTGGACTTCACGGCCGAGGGCATGACCGTCGATCCGGCGTCCGGCATCGCCAACTTCACCGCCACCGCCGACTACGCCCTCTCCACCCGTCCCGACATCGCCCAACTTGGCCCGTTCGCGATCCCGTACGAACAGATCCTCTATTTCTCGCTCGCCTTCATCATCGTCGGCGTCGGTTTCCTGAAGGCCAACATCTCCACCACCGTGGGCGCGCTTTACGCCCCCGGCGATCCGCGCCGCGACGGCGGCTTCACGATCTTTTACATGGGCATCAACCTGGGCGCGTTCCTCGCCACGCTCGCGTGCGGCTACCTGGGGCAGACCTACGGCTGGAAATACGGCTTCGGCCTCGCGGGCGTCGGCATGCTGCTGGGCCTCATCCAGTACCTGATGGGCCAGAAGCACCTGCAGGGAAAAGCCGATCCGCCGAAGCCGCTGTCGGCCGCCATGGAGGGCGTGTTCTGGATCGGGGGCCTGCTCGCGGTGATCCCGGCGTGGCTGCTCGTGCAGCAGACCGAGCTCATGGAGGCCGCGCTCCCGATCGTCGTGCCGGCGCTGTTCATCGCCGTGCTGGCCTACACCGTCCTCGCGTTCAAGGGAGAGGAGCGCGGCAAGATGATCGCGGCGCTGGCGCTGATCATGTTCAGCGTGATCTTCTGGATGCTGTTCGAGCAGGCGGGCTCCTCGCTGTCGCTGTTCGCGGAACGGTCCACCGATCTCACCATCGTGCCCGGCGTGGCCATGACGGCGGCGCAGACGCAGAGCTTCAACGCCGGCTTCATCGTGCTGCTGGCCATTCCGTTCGCGTCGATGTGGGTGTGGCTGGCCAAGCGCAAGATGGAGCCGTCGACGCCGGTGAAGTTCGCGCTGGCGCTGCTGCAGGTCGCGCTGGGCTTCTTCATCCTGGTGGCCGGGGCGCAGTTCGCCGGCGACGACTACAAGGTCCCGCTGATCTTCCTCGTGCTGCTGTATCTCTTCCACACCACCGGTGAGCTGTTCCTGTCGCCGGTGGGGTTGTCGATGATCACCAAGCTGTCGGCGGCGCGGGTCGTGGGGCTGATGATGGGCGTGTGGTTCCTGTCGTCGTCGCTCGCCCACATCCTGGCCGCGATCATCGCGCAGCGCACCGCGGGCGACACCGTCGCCGGCCAGGTGGT
>JANRIM010000084.1:0-6563 GCA_033764865.1 Hyphomonadaceae bacterium | reverse complement strand
CCGGCGGCGTCGCGCAGCGGTCTCGTGACGCGCGGCCTCGCTGAAGCGCGCGCAGCGCCTGGCACGATCATCGCGTATGCGACATCGCCGGGCGCGACAGCGCTCGACGCCCTGCCCGGCCAGAGCAACGGCCCCTACGCGACGGCGCTGGCCGCTGAAATTCGCCGTGCGCACGGCGCGAGGCTGGAGGACGTATTCATAGCAACGCGCAACCGCGTGCTGACGGCAACGCGCAATACGCAGACGCCATGGGAAAATGGTTCGCTACGACGAGCCGTCATACTTGGGTTCGCTCTGACTGACACATACTCGCAGCCCGTCCCACTTCCCGCGGGTGCGTTTCCGGGTCTGGAAGAGGTATATGCTTTGCTGGCTCGCGAAGTCGCAGCGCAAATCGTGTCATCCCAAGACCTGTACCGGAATCCAAAGCCGCTTGTCGCCCTCGGCGACTTGCAAAATCGCACCGTCAACAACGCCCTTCATCCGCAGAGAATTGCGCAGGTTCTTCTCGAGACCCTTGTGGCCTCGGGCCAAGTCAGCCCGTCAGCTAATGGTGACTACTTGCTCAACCTGCAGCTTTACGAGTCTGCCGAGTGGAGGTCCGTAGGTTCGGGAATTAGGAGCTACGGCCTATCGGCAGTCATTTTGGCGCGGAATGGCAGAATTCTTTCTACGTGGTCCAGCGAGCGGCGCTACCGAGACAACTCTCCGCCGCCCGCCGGCAGCTTGAAGCCACAGGCCAAGACGCAGCCATAGGGCCCTAGCCCCGCCCCTCGTCCCACTTCTCGAACTCATATGCGATGCACGCTTCCATCATCGTGCGCCACACCGGCTCCGCGATGCTCCACGACAGGCCCGCCGCTTCCGCGTTGGCGCGGACGTTGTCGAGGACCTGCTGGATGCGGGCTTCGTCGCGCACGGCGGCGCGGGTCTGTTTGATGCGGGCGGCGGCGTCCATGTAGCCTTGCCGGCGCGCGATGAGCTTCACGAGCGCGCGGTCGATCTCGTCGACGCCGGCGCGCACCTCGGCCATCGTCTCGCAGGTTTCAGGCGCAGGCGCGGTGAGCGGAGCGATCTTCATCGAACAGAGGTGGACGCCCGCGCGCGGGCGGGCAAGCTGGCGCGGCGTCGCGGCTTGACGGCCCCCGGACGGGATGGGACCGATGCCCGCGCCAGCCGAGGGGATCCCCATGACGAAGACGGCCATTCTCGCCAGGACCGCCATTCTCGCCGCCGCCGCATGGGCCGCGCTCGCCGCGCCCGGCCTCGCCCAGAGCGGCGGCGACAGCGGCGGCGACGCCCGCCCCGCCGCGGTGACGCCCCAGCAGATCGAGGCCGCCGAGAAGCTGCTCCAGCTGCGCGCGGGGGCGGCCTTCCGGCCCGCGCCGCGCACCCCAGCGCAACGCCTCGCGGCGGCGCGCGCGGCGGTTCCCGGGGCCACGTTGGGGCCGGTGGCCTCGGTGGGCGCGCGCACCGCGTGGGCGGAGGGCCGCGCCTGGCTCAACGGCGCGCTGGCCAGCACCGACGCCGAGCGCGGCCTCACCACCATCCTCGCCTACGACGATGCGTTTGCGCCCCTCGCCTCGCTCGAGGTCGTGATCCCGAACGCGCCCGCGTCCAACGCCGTGGGGCGCCGCCACCTGGTGGAGTGCGCGGCCCACACCGTCGGCGCCTCCGCCACGCGGGTGACTGTGCGCGGCGTGGAATCCGCCGTGGCCCCGGACATCGCCATCGTGGCCCCCATCCTCCAGGAGGAAATCCCCACGTCGGCCCCCGGGTCCGTGATTTCCGTCGTCACCCCCGCCACCAACGCGGCGTTCGTGCGGGTGAAGCTCGACATCTCCCGCGGCGCCATGGACGCCGCCGCCGGCACCGCAGCCCTCGTGATCGGGGCCTGTGAGGTGTCGACGTTGTCGTGACGGCGGCGGCGTCCACGCGATTTTGTTCTATTTTTGTTCTTGACGCGCCCCGCCCCCGCCGCCACGATGGCCAACGCAGGGAGGACACGCTCATGATCGGCTACGTCACCATCGGCCATAACGGCGTCGACGCCGCCATGGCCTTCTATGACGCGGTGTTCGCACCGCTGGGCTACGCCCGCACGTTCGCCAACGGCGGCTGGCTTGGGTACGGCCCGGGCGGCAAGCCGGAGGGGTTTGAAGTCTACGTGTGCAGCCCCGAGAACGGCGCGCCGGCGACGCTGGGCAACGGCTCCATGCTGGCGTTCAGGGCGCCCAGCCGCGCGGCGGTGGACGCATTCCACGCAGCGGCGCTGGCCGCGGGCGGGGCCGACGCCGGCGCCCCCGGCGTGCGGGGGGAGAGCGATCCCCCCTTCTACGGGGCCTACGTGCGCGATCCCACGGGCAACAAGCTCGCCGCCTACGTCAAGGGCTGATCACGCGGCCCCGTCGTCGCCCCGTCGTCGCCCGGGCCGAACAACGCGACGATGTCCGGCGTGACGCGCACGGGCCGGCGCGCCGCGCCGTCGAGCAGCGCCCAGGTGGTCTGCGCGCGGGCGCGCGCGACGCCGTCGGCGCCCACGATGCGGACATGGCGGTCGAACCGCGCGCCGCGCAGCGCGCCCAGCCACGTCTCCACGCGCACGCGGTCGCCCGGCAGCGTCTCGCGCAGGAAATCCATCTCGAGGCGGGAGGCCACCCACACATAGCGCTGCTGCAGCGCCGGGGGCGCCACCGACCGCCAGTGCCGGACGCCCGCCTCCTCCGCCCAGGCCACATAGACCTTGTGATTGACGTGGCCGAGCTCGTCGATGTGCGCGGGCGTCACCGCTGCCTCGAAACTGAACTGGGGGCGCGGCTGGGGGCGGGGCTGGTCGGCGCTCGTCATGGGGGCATCTAGCAGATCGCGGCCCCCCGCGCCCACAGCGGCGGCGCGCCGTCCCGCAAACGCCTCAGGCCGGCTCGTCTTCCAGATACCGCCGCCGGCCCGCCACGCCGTCGCCGCGCGCCAGCGCCGCCGCCTGCGCCACCCACCCTTCGCGGCCGATCCGGCCCTTGAAAGCGAGATAGCGCTCCACCCAGTCCACGTTGGCGGGCGTCCAGGCCGCGATCTGGTCGAAGTGGTAGACGCCTAGCGAATTGAGCGTGCTCTCGATGCGCGGATCCACGCCGGCGATGAGCCGCAGGTCGTCGCGCGCGCCGTCGCGCGGAGCCGGCAGGCCGGCGGGGCGGATCTCGGCGCCGGTGGGCGCCAGCGGCGCGAAGCTCTGGTCGCGCGGAGCCGCCGGCGCGGGCCCGGCGTCGCGGGGCGTGCTGGCGATGGCCTGTTCGAGAAACCGCACGCGGCTGTCGAGGTAGCGGGAGCGCCAGCGCAGGCTGCCGGCCTCGGGGTCGGGTTCGCGCACCACTTCGCGCACCGGCTCCGGCGCGGGACGCGCCTCCAGCGCCGCGACATGCGCCCGCAGCTGGGCGATCTCGGCCTCCAGTTCCGCCACGCGCCGTGCGCCATGGCCGGCCTCCGCGCGGGCGGCGGCCAGCGCGCCCTCCAGCTCGGCGATGCGCTGGGCGAATTCGGGCAGGCGGGGATCCTCTTTCGGGGCCGCCGCCAGAGCGGCCTCCAGATCGCGCACGCGGACGTCGCGGGCGGCGACGTCGGCGGCGAGCGCGGCGCGCTGGGCGTGGGCGTCGCGCGTGCGGCCCTCCAGCCAGGCCACGCGGGCCTCCAGATAGCGCTGGCGCCAGCGCTTGCGGTTGTCCGCTTCCTCGTCGACCGGGGCCGCGGGGACCGGCGCGACAGGCGCCGGGGCCGGCGCCGCCGCGAGGCCCTCCAGATAATCCACGCGCGCCTGCAGGTAGCGTGCGCGCCAGCTCTGGCGGTTGAGGGCGTTCTCCAGGTCTTGCGTCGGCGGCGGCGGCTCCGGCTGGGCGGCCACGCGGGCGATGTTTGCGTCGACGTCGCGGGCAGCGCGTTCGGCCTCCAGCTGGCGCAGGCGCCAGCTCATGGCCGCCACGTCCACGCCCCCGTTGGCGGGCGCGGGCGCCGGCTGGGCGTTGTCGAGCGCGGACTCCAACTCGGCGGCGCGCCGCTCCACCTCCGCGGCCTTGGCCTCGGCGGCGCGCAGCGCGGCCTCCATGGCGGCGAAGCGCTCTGCGCCGCGGTCTTCGTCATTGGCGGCGCGCGCGCTGGCGAGCGCCATCTCCAGTTCGGCGATGCGGCTCTCGTGCGCGCCGCAGGCGTCCTCGCGCTCCGCGAGTTGTCGCTGCAGCGACAGCACGTGTTCGTTGGCCGTCTCCAGCCGGACCTGCATCGCCTCCAGTTCGGTGTTGCCCAGCACGATGGGCCCGCCGTCGACGGAGGTGAATCCCACGTACGTCAGCAGTTCGTCGCGCAGGCGATCGCGCTCGGCGTCCCGCGCGGCCCAGCGGTCGCGGTTGCGGATGCAGTGCCAGCTCCAGCCCGCAAGGCCGCCGCCGAAGACGGCGGCGATGGCGAGCGGCGCAAGAAGCTGCCCGATCAGGTACGCCATGATGCCCGCGCCTCACTTGACATTGAATTCGATCCGACGATTGCGCGCACGGTTGGCGGCGTTGGTATTGGGTGCGCGCGGGTTGGCCTCGCCGAAGCCTTCCGCAGTGAGCCGCTCCAGCGCCACGCCGCGTCCGACCAAGTAATCGCGCACGGCGTTGGCGCGCGCGCGCGACAGCGCGACGTTCGCCGCAGGATCGCCGGTGTTGTCGGTGTAGCCGGCGACGGCGATGGCGTAGCTGTCGCAGCGGCGCGCCACGGCGGCGAGATTGTCCAGCAGCTGCCGGCTGATCGGGGCGATCGCGGCGGAGCCGGTGTCGAACTCGATGTAATTGGCGCGCATCAGCTGCGTGAACGCGCGCTGGCAGGTTTCGGCGCTCGCCTCCGACAGGTTGAGGCCCTCGATCTCGCGGATGCCCAGGCCCTGGCCTTCCACCGTGAGATCGGCCACCGCCAGCGTGTAGGGGGCGGCGAGCGGGTCGGCGTACCGGGCGCGCACGTCGGCCACCGCCGCCTGCTCGCCTTCGCCGATGAGCGTGAGCCGGTCGTCCACCAGCCGCACCTTGCCGCGCTTGAGTTTGCCGAGCTGCGCCAGCGCGTCGGCGGCCACGCCGGACCAGTCGCCCGCGGGCGCCCCGAACGCCAGCGTCATGCGGTCCACCACGGTCATGCCGCCGAACCGCGCGCGCGCCACGTCGAGCAGCGCCGCCTTGGCGGTCTCGCTGGGGACGTGACCGGCGAGCGTGAGCGTGTCGCCCGACAGCTCGGCGTTCCAGGAAAAGGGGCTGACGCGGGCGCCCACCACGGTCTCGTCGCGCACCGCCGTCACGCCGCCGAGATAGGGCCCGCCCGGTCCCGCCGCCGTGAGCGCCGCAGCTGCGGCCTCGGCCTTCTGCGCCGCTGAGGGGACCGCGCCGGAGAGCACCGCCGTCTGCCCGTCCATCGTCACCGTCACGTCCCGGAAGCCGCCCGCCGCGAGCGCCTGCTCCACGCGCGCGCCAAGCCCCCGCTCAAGTCCCGAAAGGCTCAGGCCGTGGGGCCCGAACATCGCCGCAAGCAGGGTGAACGCCGAAATCGCCGATCCGACCCAGAAGCCCGTCCAGCACGCGCCCTTGCCGATCATCGCGCGCGCCCCTCAATTCACGAGCTCGGCCCGGCGTCGGGCCTGCTCGACCCGGCGGCCGAGGTTTGCGATATCGTCTTCCACGTCGCGCCGGTGCGCGCGCGTGGTGAGCGCCCGCAGGAACCAGCCGCCCGCAAAGCCCACCAGCGACGCGGCGACGAAGAGCGCGATGTAGGAGAGCACGAGGTTCGTCATTCGCGGGGCGCGCTTTCAGGTCCTGTTAAAGTCTCCCCACCCGGGAGTACGAGAGACGACTGAGGTTCTTACAGTTGATCTCCAGTATGGAAAACATGAAAACCCTAAAACGCGCGTTCACAAAACATTGGCGTAAGATTAACGCTGAACTTGCGAACCATATCGCGCGGCAGGCGATTGCGAACACCTTTGAGGTTAGCGCCCGCGGATGACCACGCCTTTGAAGATCACGAGCCCCGCCAACCCGCTGGTGAAGACGCTCAAGGCGCTCCACGCCAAGAAGGGGCGCGCCGAGAGCGGGCTGTTTCTCGCCGAAGGGGCGCGGCTCGCCTCGGAAGCGGCGCAGGCCGGCGTCTGGCCGCAGATCATGGCGGTGTCCTCGGCGGCGCTGCAGCGGCCCCAGGTCGCGCGCCTTGCGGCGCAGGCGCAGGCCGCCGGCGCGCGCGTCATCGAGATGAGCGAGGCGTTGCTCGCCGCCATCGCCAAACGCGACAATCCCCAGACGGTCATCGGCGCCTACCGGCAGCGCCTCACTCCGCTGGAGGCGCTGGCGCTGCCCGCCGACGCGCTGGTGGTGGCGCTCGACGGCGTGCGTGACCCGGGCAACCTCGGCGCCGTCGTGCGCACGGCGGACGCCGTGGGCGCACACGCCGTGATCCTGGTCGGCCAGACGTGCGATCCCTTCTCCGTGGAGGCCGTGCGCGCCACCATGGGCTCCATCTTCGCCATCCCTCTGGCGCGGGCGGAATTCGACGCGTTC
>JANRIM010000082.1:0-4608 GCA_033764865.1 Hyphomonadaceae bacterium | reverse complement strand
CGCCCGCGGGCGACGTGCTGGGCGATCTCGACGCGCTGGGCGTGGCCGAGAAGATCAAGGCCGGGGAATTCACGGCCGCGGAGGCCGTGGAGGCGGCCATCGCCCGCGCGCAGAAGATGCAGCCGACGCTGAACTTCCTCGTCACTGACATGTTCGAGCGCGCGCGCGCCGATGCGGGCAAGCCGCTCACGGGCCCCTTCGCCGGCGTGCCGACGCTGATCAAGGACCTGCTCGACGTCACCGGCGTTCCCACCAAGGCAGGCTGCCGGGCGCTCGCGGGCGCGCCGCCCGCGCAGTCGCAATCGAAGTATGCCGACGCGCTCATTGCGGCGGGCCTTGTGTCCATCGGCAAATCCACGACGCCGGAGTTCGGCTTCACCGCCACCACCGAGCCGTTGCTGACGGGCGCGACGCGCAATCCGTGGAACACGGAGTACTCCTCCGGCGGATCCTCCGGCGGCGCAGCGGCGGCGGTGGCCGCGGGCGTGGTGCCCATCGCACATGCCAGCGACGGGGGCGGGTCGATCCGCATCCCCGCATCGTGCTGCGGGCTGGTGGGGCTGAAACCTTCCCGCGGCCGCGAGATCGACACCGGTCGCGACCAGGGCCCGGTGCCGATCTCCGTCCAGGGCGCAGTGACCAAGAGCGTGCGCGACACGGCGGCCTGGCTCGTGGCCACGCAGCGCACCGGCGACGGCCAGGTGTTCGAACCGCTGCCGATGATCACGGGCCCGTCCACGCGGCGCCTCAAGATCGGCGTGCAGATCAAGACCTTCCTCGGCAAGGACCCGGACGCGGAGGTGGGCGCCGAGATCGCAGCCATCGCCGAAGCGCTCAAGGTTCTGGGCCACGACGTGCGCGACGTCACCGTGCCCGTGAACGGCCAGGCGTTCTCCGACGCCTTCACGCTTTACTGGGCGGGCGCCGCGCTCGAACTGCGTGAGCAGATCCGCGCGATGGCGCCGGGCGCGCCGCTGGATCAGTTGCTGGAGCCCTTGTCGCTCGGCCTCGCCGATCTGGCGCAACGACAAGGCCCCGTCGCCATGGCGCGCGCAGTCGCCACGCTCAAGGCCGCCGAAGCGAGCTACGCTGGACTCTTCCCGGGCGTCGATGTGCTGCTGACGCCGGTGCTGGCCAAGCCGCCGGCGAAGATCGGCGACTATGCGCCGACGCTTCCGTTCGAATCCTTCGCCGCCATCGCGGACTATGTGGCCTACACCCCGCTCATCAACGCCGTCGGCGCGCCCGCCATCTCGCTGCCGCTGGGCTGGACGGCGGGCGGGCTGCCGATCGGCGCCCATTTCTGCGCCCGCGCCGGCGACGAGCGGACGCTCATCGAACTCGCCTACGAGATGGAGCAGACGCGGCCCTGGAAGGACCGCAAGGCCCCCAACCACGCCTAGGCGGGCGCGGGGACGGGCGTCGCCGCGTGGATGCGCGCGCCGTCGGTCTCGCCCAGGGTGCGCGCAGCGCGGACGAAGGCGCGTGACTCCGGGACCTTGAAATGGGCCGCGAGCGCGTCGGCGTCGGCCCATTCCTCGTAGAAGAAGAACCGCAGCGGATCGGCGCAGTCGCGGTGCACTGCGTGCGCAAGGCAGCCCGGCTCAGTCCGGGAGCGCGCGGCGTGGGCGAGACACAGCGCCTCCAGCGCCGCGGCCGTCTCCGGCCGCGCGCGCACCGCGCCGGTGACGATGATCACCCTTTCTGCTCGCGCCCGCGCGCCATGACGCCTTCGCGGCTTCTGGCCACCGCGTCCGGCGTCACCGCAGCGTTGATCTCGCTGGAGCGCTTGGCTTCCAGTTTCATCGCCTTGGCGAAGGATTTGCCGAAGCCGTCGTCGATCAGGCGCTTGTAGGCCTGCACCTTGTCGGCAGGCGCGCTGGCGATGTCGGCGGCGAGCTTCATGGCGGCGGGCACGAGCGCTTCCGGCGCCACGACCCGGTTCACCAGCCCCCACGCAAGCGCGGTTTCAGCGTCGATGAAGTTGCCGCTGAGCGAGGCTTCCTTGGCCCTGCTGACGCCGATGAGCCGGGAGAGCTTCTGCGAAAGGCCCCAGCCCGGCATGATGCCCACGCGCGCGTGCGTGTCGGCGAATTTCGCGTTGGTCGAGGCGATCAGGATGTCGCACGCGAGCGCGACCTCGAAGCCGCCGGTGATGGCCGCGCCGTTGATCGCGCCGATGACGGGCTTGGCGCATGTCTCGATGGCGGCGACGGGGTTGCGCTCGGGTTCGCTGGCGTTGGCGGCGCCGAGGGCGGAGGCGTCCGAGCCGAGTTCCTTGAGATCGAGCCCCGCGGTGAACGCCTTGCCGGCGCCGGTGAGCACCACGGCGCGCACGCCGTCATCCTCGTTGAGCGCGCGGAACGCCTGCGCCAGCTCCGCGCGCAGCGCCTTGGAGAGCGCATTCATCGCATCGGGACGATTGAGCGTGACGAGCGCGACGCCGTCATGCCTCTCCACAAGAACCAGTCCGCTCATTCCGCACTCTCCTGTCGGCACGTGGTGCTGGTCTCACCGGCGGTGAGCAGCGCGGCGGCGCCCTTGGTGTGAAAACTGGTGGCCGCATCCTCATAAAGCGCGCCGGACGCGGCGATGGCCAGCGGCAGCGCGACCATGGTCCCATCGGGAAAGACGAGCTCCGCCCGTTCCGGCTCGTCGCGGAAGGCCACCTTGAGCACCTGCCCATCCGCACACGCCCACACCGAGACCGGGGCCGGCGGGGGGGTCGCCGCCGGGATGGCGGCCTTCGCCACGGGCGCGGCCCGCGGCGGCGCCGGCGAGCACGCCGCCAGCGCAAGCGCAAAGCCGATGGCGCCGTCTGCGCGCGTCACGCCGCGGTCACCCGCCGAACGCCGATTTCAGGTCGCGCTTCATGATCTTGCCGTTGGCGTTGCGCGGCAGCGTCTCGGGCCAGAACACGATCTTCACCGGGACTTTGAAGGCGGCGAGTTTCTGGGCGACGTGATGGCGCAGCTCCGCCTCGTCGGCGCTGGAGCCGGGCTTCAGGTGCACGACGGCGCCCGGCTCCTCTCCCAGCGTCGGGTGGGGGATGCCCACGACGGCCGCGTCCATGATGGCGGGGTGGTCGTACAGGGCGTTCTCCACCTCCACGCAGTAGATGTTCTCCCCGCCGCGGATCAGCATGTCCTTGGCGCGATCGACGATGTAGACGAAGCCCTCCTCGTCGATCCGCGCGAGATCTCCTGTCTTGACCCAGCCGTCCACGAAGGTTTCCGCCGTCGCCTCCGGCTTGCCCCAGTAGCCGCGCACGACGATGGGCCCGCGGAACCAGAGCTCGCCCACTTCGCCTGTCGGCAGTTCGCGATCGCCTTCGCCCATGATCTTGGCCTCGCCCGTGGGCGAGGGCACACCGCAGCTGGAGGGGCGCAGGATGTAGTCTTCGGCGGTGTTGGAAGTAGCAGTGGCGGACGTCTCCGTCATGCCCCAGCCCTGGCCTGCATTGGCGTTGGGGAAGGTCTGCTTGATGCGCTTCACCAGCTCGGGCGCGGACGGCGCGCCCCCGTAGGCCACCGCATCGATGCTGGACAGATCGAATTCCTTCGCGCGCGGATGCTCGATCACCTGCCACGCGATGGTGGGCACGCCCCCGATCTGGTTGATCTTCTCGCGCTCGATGAGCGCCAGCGCCTGTTCGGGGTCCCATTTGCGCTGCAGCACGATCTTGGCGCCGCCGTACATCGCCGGGATCATCACCGCGAAACAGCCGGTGGCGTGGAAGAACGGCACGCTGAGCAGCACCGCGCGCTGGGGCGCGGCGGGATCGGGCGCCGGCGGCTGCTCACCGCGGCGCAGGAACGCACGCGCCTGCGCGCACGCCGCATTGAGAAAGTTGGAGATGATGTTGCGGTGGGTGATCACCGCTCCCTTCGGCTTGCCCGTCGTACCGGAGGTGTAGAAGATCGTGCAGTCGTCGTCCGGCGCGAGCGCCACGGGCGGGGGCGTCTCGTCGGGCAGCGCGCCCCAGGCGCCCACGGGGCCGATGACGCTCTCCAGCTTCACCACGCGCGGATCGGCGATTTCCTCCACCGCGCGCGACACGAACATCCGCGTCAGCGCCGGGCAGGCGTCGACGTGCTCGCGCACCCGCTCCCAGCGCTCGTGGTCGAGAATGGCGATCTTGGCGCCGGAGTCCGTGAGGCCGTACTCCAGCTCGGGGCCTGTCCACCACGCGTTCAGCGGTGTGACGATGGCGCCGATCAGCGCCGCACCCCAGAACGCCGCCGACCATTCCGGCAGGTTGCGCATGACGATGGCGACGCGGTCGCCCTTTTCCACGCCCTCCGCCTTCAGGCGGCGCGCCACCGCGGCGGCGGCGCGGGCATGGTCGGCGAAGGTGGCGCGCTCACCCTCGTAGACGAGGTAGGTCTTGTGCGCGTGGGCGGCGCCGAGGGCCCAGATGTCGGCCAGGGTGGGCGGCGCGTTCTTCCAGATCTTCATCCGCACGCCGCGGATTTCGGCCTCCGCCACTTCGAAGACCCCGCCCGGCTGGTTCAGCAGCGCATGAGCCTGCGCCACCGACATGGCGGGGAAGTTAGGCGGCAGCGCCAGCCCGTCCGTCATCTGCGTCTCTCCCGGTGCGGCGTCTTG
>JANRIM010000075.1:0-40078 GCA_033764865.1 Hyphomonadaceae bacterium | reverse complement strand
CCCGACGCGCGCCATGTAGGGGCATGCCCGCCGATCCGACCACCGCCAGCGCGCTCGACGCCCTCCTCCATCATGCCCGAGCCGCCGGCGCGGACGCAGCCGACGCCAGCGTTTCCATCAGCGAAAGCCTCTCGGTCGATGTGCGCATGGGCGCCTTCGAGGGCGTCGAACGGTCGGAGAGCCGATCCATCGGGCTGCGGGCCTTCCTCGGCAAGAGGCAGGCGGGGGCCACATCCTCCGATCTGTCGCCTGACGGTCTGAAGGCTCTGGCGGAGCGCGTGGTCGCCATGGCGCGTCTGGCGCCTGAAGACCCCTATTGCGGCCTGCTCGACCCCGCCGAGCGCGCCACCGCCTTTCCCGATCTCGACACGCACGACGACGCGCGCCCCGACGCCGACGCCCTTGAAGCGCTGGCCCAGGAAGCCGAGGCCGCCGCCCTCGCGGTGCCGGGCGTCACCAACTCCTCGGGCGCAGGCGCATCCTGGAGCGCCGGCTCCGTGGCGATGCGGACGTCGGACGGCTTCGCCGGCGCCTCGCGGGCGAGCTCCTATGGCGTGGGCCTGAGCGTCATCGCCGAGCGCGACGGCAAGATGGAACGCGACTACGAAGGCCGCACCACGCGTTTCCTCGCAGAACTGCCCCCGGCGCGGACGCTGGGCCAGACGGCGGGCGAGCGCGCCGTCGCACGGCTGGGCGCACGCAAGCTGGAGAGCCGCCGGGCGCCCGTGATCTTCGAGAACCGCCTCGCGTCCCGCATCATCGGACCGCTGTTCGGCGCCATTTCCGGCGCGGCCGTGGCGCGCGGCGTGTCCTTCATGAAGGACAAGCTGGGACAGCAGGTCTTCGCCAAAGGCGTCTCCATCGAGGACGATCCGTTCCGCAAGCGCGGGCTTGCCTCGCGACCGTTCGACGGCGAGGGCGCAGCGGGCGCGCGCCGTCTGATCGTGGATGACGGCGTGCTCACCACATGGCTGATGAACGCCGCCGCCGCGCGCCAGCTGGGCTTGCGCTCCACGGGGCACGCCACTCTGGGCCATGGCGGTCCGCCCGGCATCGCCTCATCCAACGTCACGCTGCTGCCCGGCGCGCACGACCTCGACGCCCTGATGGCGCAGGCTGGCTCCGGCGTGCTGGTGACGGAGATGTTCTCCCCCTCGCTCAACGCCAACAACGGCGACTGGTCCGTGGGCTTTTCCGGGTTCTGGTTCGAGAACGGCGTCCGGGCGTTCCCCGTGAGCGAGATCACCGTGGCCGGCAACCTCGTCGACATCTTCGCACGACTTGTTCCCGGCGCGGATCTGGAGCGCCGCGGCGCCGCCGACGCGCCGTCCATCCTGGTCGACGACCTTGCCATCGCCGGAGTCTGACGCCGCGCGCATCGCCGCCGAGGATCTCGCCCTCCTGCGCGACGCCGCGCTCTCGGTGGGGCCGCTCCTGCGGGCGAAGTTCGGAGCCGACTACGCGGTATGGTCTAAGGGCGCCGCCGGCCCGGTGACGGAAGTGGACATCGCCGTCGACCGCATGCTCCGCGACTTTCTCACTGCGGCGCGGCCAGACTACGGCTGGCTCTCCGAGGAAACCGCCGACAATCCCGATCGCCTGGAGCGGGCCAGCGTGTTCGTCGTCGACCCGATCGACGGCACGCGCGCCTTCATCAAGCGCAAGCCGGAGTTCTGCACGGCGCTCTCCGTCGTCCGCCACGGCGCGCCCGTGGCCGGCGTCGTCTACAATCCCATCCTTGAGGAGCTCTTCGAGGCCGCCGACGGCCACGGCGCCCGCCTCAACGGAGAGCGCGTGACGGTGAGCGCCACCGCCGACATCGAAAACTGCCGCATGCTCGGCCCCGAGGACCTGTTCGCCAACAAGTTCTGGCCGCGGCCATGGCCGGCCATGCAGCGCAGCCAGAAAAACGCCATCGCCTATCGCGTGGCGCTGGTGTCCTCCGGCGACTACGACGCCACGGTCAGTCTCGGCTACAAGAGCGAATGGGACATCGCCGCCGCCGCCGTGATCGTGCGGGAGGCGGGCGGGCGCATCAGCGACCCCTGGAACGGCGACTTTTCCTTCAACAAGCCCGACCCGCGCCTGGCGGGCGTGGTCTGCGCCAATCCCGCGCTTCACGCCTTGCTCATCGACCGCGTCACCGTCACACCGCACCCGTCCACCTTCTCGGAGCGCCCGGCATGAGCGATCGGCAACTTCTGCACCTGGTCCTTGGCGGCGAACTCAAACGCATCGACGGCGTCGAGTTCGAAGATCTCGCCGCCATCGACTTCGTGGGCGCCTATGCGAACTACAAGAGCGCTTATGACGCGTGGAAGGCGGCGGCCCAGCGCACCGTGGACAACGCCCGCATGCGCTACTTCATCCTCCACGCCCATCGCCTGTTCGATCCCGCCACAGGCGAGACGCATGAGCATTGAGCGCCGGCGCCCGGCCGCGCCATGACGCAACGGGCGCGCCCACTTCTGGCCCGGCTGTGGCGCGATCACCTGTCGCGACGCCGTAGCGATCTGCTGATCCTGGGCCCGCTGCTTGCCGCCGTGGCGGTCATCGGTGTCGGCTACGCCTTCATCATGAGCGAAACGGTCAATCGCCTGCAGGCGGGCGACACGGGCGTGATCGCGTGGGCGCCGCTGGCCATTCTTGCAGCGACGTTCGCCCGCGCGGGCGCGATCTGGGGGCAGGCGGTCGTCAGCCAGGGTCTCGGCCACAAAACCTTGCGCGACCTGCAGGGCGCCATGTTCGCCAAGCTGGTGCGTGCGGACTTCGCGCGCAGTGCGCGCGAGAGCAGCGGCCAGATGATCTCCCGGCTCACCAACGACATCAACATCATCGCCGAGGGGCTGGTGCGCTCCACCCAGGTGGTGATGCGGGACTCGCTCACCGTGATCGGCGCACTGGCCTCCATGCTCTGGTACGACTGGGTCGTGGCCCTGATGGTGCTGGCGCTGTTCGCACTGGCGGGCCCGCCGCTCTCGGCCATCGCACGGCGCGCGCGCCGCCAGACCGAGGGCGCCCAGCTGATGATGGGCCGGCTGACGGCGTTGTTGGCCGAAGCCTTCTCCAGCCCCCGCTTCATCAAGACCTACGGCCTTGAGACCAGCGAGGAAGCCCGCGCGGGCGCCGCCTTCGAGGAGCGCCGTCGGCTCAACATGAAGATCGTCTACAACCGCGCGCGCGTGGAGCCGATGATGGAGATCATCGGCGGCGTGGCGCTGGCGGCGGTGCTCGCCGTGGCCGGCGCGCGCATCGTCTCCGGCGTAATGACGCTGGGCGACCTTGTGGGAATGATCACGGCGGTGGGCGTGGCGTCCCCCGCCGCCCGCAGCCTCGGCACGTTCAACACCCTGTTCAACGAAGGGATCGCCGCGCTGGCGCGCGTGTATGCGCTGATCGACGAGCGCGAGACCGTGGTGGACAGACCCGGCGCCGTGGCGCTGGCCGCGCCGAGGGGCGAGATCGTCTTCCACCGCGTCTCCTTCGGCTATGACGATGCGCCGGCGGTGTCGGATGTGAGCTTCACGGTTTCGCCCGGAGAAACCGTGGCGCTGGTGGGGGCTTCAGGGGCCGGAAAATCCACCATCCTCAACCTCATCCCGCGGCTCTACGACGTCACTGCGGGCGCCATCACGATCGACGGTCGCGACATCCGCGACGTCACACTCGCCTCGCTGCGCCGCGCCATCGCGCTGGTGAGCCAGGATGTGACGCTGTTCGACGACACCATCGCCGCCAACATCGCCTTCGGCCGCCCAGGCGCCACGGCGGCGGAGATCGAAGCCGCCGCTCAGGCCGCCGCCGCGCATGATTTCATCGTCGCCCAACCGGCCGGCTACGCCACCCGCGTGGGAGAGCGCGGGGCGAACCTCTCCGGCGGGGAGCGCCAACGCATCGCGCTGGCCCGCGCGTTTCTCCGCGACGCCCCCATCCTGCTGCTTGACGAGGCCACCAGCGCCCTTGACGCCGCCAGCGAGGCCAAGGTGCAGGAAGCCCTCGCGCGGCTGAGCGTCGGCCGTGCGACGCTGGTGATCGCCCACCGCCTCTCCACAGTGCGCGCCGCCACCCGCATTCTTGTCTTGCACGGAGGCCGCATCGTGGAGACCGGCCCGCACGACGCGCTGATGGCCCGGGGCGGCGCCTACGCGGATCTCGCGCGGTTGCAGCTGCAGGGCTAGGGCGGAACGGTCGGCACGCCTTCGTCACCCACCATCCGCGCAGGAACGGGGCGTGCCTGAATTGTTTACGGTTTCTTGCGATGCTGGCCGGGCATGCAGATCAACGCGACCCTGCTCTCCTACCTTTTCCCCAGCACGTCGTCGGGCGGGGCCGACACCCTGCTGGCCATCGTGCAGGGGCGGACGGCGGACGGCGTCTCCACAACCGCCAGGCAGGATCCCCTCGCGGTGCTGGCCGATGCGGAGAAGAACGCGGACAAGCAGATCGCCGCAAAGACCCAGGAGCCCGCGATCCGGCGCGAGATCGAGGCGTTCGTGAAGGGCGTGGTCGCCGCCACGTCCGTTGAGGATCTTCTGTCCAACGCCCAGGCCGTGAAGGTGATCCTGACCGCCAACGGGCTGGAGGAATTCGCCGGCTACCGGGGCCTCTACACCAAGGCGCTCACATCCGATCCGGAGAGCGCCGACGGGCTGGCCGTGCGGCTGTCGGAGACAAACGTCGCCTGGCTCAACACCGCCAAGACGTACCAGTTCTTCGAGCGCGGGCTGGAGGTCATCCAGTCGAGCAACACCATCGAAGCCATCGCCAACGCCTACGCCGAGGTGCGCTGGCGCGAAAGCCTGGACGCCAAGGCGCCCGGCGTCTCCGCCGCGCTCTCTTTCAAGGCGATGGCGGCGAACATCGATTCCCCGTTCAAAATCCTGGGCGACGCCGTCGCGCGCGAGGTGGTGACGACGGCCTACGCCATCCCGGCCCAGATCGCCTATCAGTCCCTGGAGGCGCAGTCGCTGGCGATCACCAGCCGGCTGGACATCGCCAACTTCCAGAAGCCTGAATTCGTCGACGCGCTGGCGCGGCGATACCTCATCATGCTGAATTCCAGCGGCGGCGGCGTCACCGTCTAGAGTGCGCGCTTGGCACGCCGGGCGATTGAAATCGACCCCGGTTCAAGTCACCCTCCCAGCATCGTTCCAGGAGACCGCGCCATGGCCAAAGGGCAGATGAAGAGCAACAAGGAAGTTCGCAAACCCAAGGCGGAAAAGAACATCAAGAAGGGCGGCGCCAAGCCTTCCGACAAGAAGTAGCGCGCTATTCGCGCCGCAGGATCCTGTCGACGAGGATGTTGGCCCACCACTGGCCCATGAATTTCTCGCGCAGGGTCGCGTAGTCGTACCGCTCCCGCACCCATTGCTCGAAAGGCATGGGTGTGACGGCGTTGTCGGCGAGATAGGCGTCGAAAAAGAAGTCGATCATGCCCGTCTTGCCTTGGCGGACATGCAGATACTTCAAGGATAACTGTTCGATGGCCTCCGCGATGGGGACGCCCTGGCGGAAATGCTTGTAGAGCACGGCCATCAGCCCCGCCCGGTCCGCGCCCGACTTGCAGTGCATCAGCGCAGGATACTCGATGGTCTGGACGATCTCGCGCGCGCGCCAGATCTGATCCGTCTGCGGCACATCGCGGGAACGGACGGGAAAATCAATCAGCGCCAGACCCTCCCGTGCGCACGCCTCCCGTTCGAGGTGGTACTGTCCGCTGTCGTTTTGCCCGCGCAGGTTGATGATCGTACGGATTCCCATGGCCGCGTAGCGGCGGATGTGTTCCGGGCTGGGCTGGTTGGCGCGCGCCATTTCCGGAGAGATCCAGTGGAAATTCTGGAAGAGCACGCGCAGGAAGCCATGATCCGTCCACATCAGGTCCTGGCGAGCGCGCCGCCGGCCGGCCTCGGTGGCGAGGTCGAAGCGGGAACCGGGATACAAGGGCGCGGATTGGAGGGAGGTCGGGGTCACGAACGTCCGGGTCAGGCTGGAGCCGGGGCGCTGCGGCGGCCCGGCGGCATGGCTGGCGCGCCACGGCGACGCTCGCCTATATAGGGGTTCGGTCCCTGACGACATCCCCGACCTCAGGGCCGCCTCTCCCGGTCCGCCGCCGCCCGCCGTCCCTCGTCATCCGGCCTGATGAAAAAACTGCTCGACAATCCCCTCACGCAGCGCCTGCTCGGCCTCCTGCTCGGCGCCTGGATGAGGCTGGTCGAGCGGACCACCCGTTGGGAATTCGGCGGTCTTCCGGTGGCGGAGGCGCTGCGGCAGGCCGGTGGACCGGTGGTGCTCGTGTTCTGGCACGGCCGCCTCATGCAGGCCCACGCCGGCTGGCAGGCGCACAGCGGCGGCAAGCCCACCACGATGCTCATTTCCCAGTCCCGGGAAGGCGAGGTCATCGCAATCGCCACGCACACTCTGGGCGTCGACACCATCCGCGGCTCCACCGCCAAGGCCGGCAAGGACAAGGGAGGCACGGAGGCGATGCGGGCCATGATGCGGCGTCTGAAGCAGGGCGGCGCGGTGGCGATCACGCCCGACGGCCCGAAGGGCCCGCGCATGCGCGCGGAAATGGGCGTCGTCCAGTTGGCGCGGCTGTCGGGCGCGCCGGTGGTTGGGCTGGCCTGGAGCACTTCGGGGCGGCGGGTGTTTTCCTCCTGGGACAGCTTCGTCCTGCCGCTGCCGTTCGGTCGGGGCGTGTTCATCTTCGGGGAGCCCATCCGGGTCGACCGACGCGCCGACGACGCGCAGATGGAAGCCGCCCGGCTGGCGGTGGAGACTGAACTGGTCCGCATAACGCAGGAGGCGGACCGTCGCGTCGGCGTGGCCCCCATAGAGCCGGCGGCGCCTGCGCCGGCGACTCTTGCCCAGGCGCCGGCGACATAAGATGGCCGCATGACGTCCATGCCCATGGGCCTGCGCCTCTACCGCGCCGCCACCACCCTCGTCGGGCCGCTCGTGGGGCCGCTGCTCTATTGGCGCGCCATGGCCGGCAAGGAGGACGCGGCGCGCCTCAAGGAGCGCACCGCCCACACCAGCGCCATCCGCCCGCGCGGGACGCTTGTCTGGCTGCATGGGGCGAGCGTGGGTGAGACGCGCGTGCTCATGAATGTCCATGACGCCCTGCGCGCGCGGCGGCAGGATCTCTCCTTCCTGTTCACCTCCGGCACGCGCACGTCGGCGAGCCTGCTGGCCAACGCGCCGCCGCGGGCGCTCCATCACTTCGCCCCGGTGGACCGCCCAGACGTGGCGCGGCGCTTCATGGCGCAGTGGCGGCCTGACCTCGCCGTCTTCGCCGAGGGCGAGATCTGGCCCAACCTCATCGAGGAAGCCGCCCGACACGGCGCACGCCTGGCGCTCGTCAACGCCCGCATGAGCGCCAGAAGCTTCGCGTCATGGGGCCGTTCGCCCGCATTCGCCCGCCACGTCTTCAACCGGTTTGACGTGATCCTCGCCGCAGACGCCCGCACCGCCGACGGCATCGGCGCGCTGGTGGGCCGAAGAATCGCAGCGCCCGGCAATCTCAAGCGCGCCGCGCCGCCGCCGCGCTGCGACCCCGACCAACTCGCCGCCGTGCGCGCTGCGTGCGGCTCCCGCCCACTGTGGCTGGCGGCCAGCACGCATCCCGGCGAAGACGAAATCGCGCTGGCGGCGCACGCGCAGCTGCGCACGTCGCATCCCGATGCGCTGCTGATCATCGCGCCCCGTCACCCCGAACGCGGAGCGGCGGTCGCCGCACTCGCCGGACAGGCCCCGCGCCGCGCGCTGGGGGACGGGGTGGGCGCGGGGCCGGTGTTCATCGCCGACACGATGGGCGAGATGGGTTTGTTCTACACGTTGGCGCCCGTGGCGCTGGTGGGCGGCAGCTTGCTGCCGACGCTGCGCGGGCACAACCCTGTGGAGCCGGCGCAGCTGGCTTGCGCCGTCTTGTCCGGGCCGCATGTGGACAGCTTCGCCGATGTCTACGCAGACCTGCTGGAGGCCGGCGCGGCCCGCACCGTACGCGACGCGCCCGCCATCGCCGCGGCCGTCCGCCTGCTCTGGACCGATCCCGCCACGCACGCCGCGCAGGTGGGGGCGGCCACCGAGGTGATCGCCCGCAGCGACGGAGCCCTGGAGACGACGATCGCGGCGCTAGAAGCGTTGCTTCCCAAGGTGGCTCATGCAGCCGCCTAGGTTCTGGTACGACGACGCCAGCGGGCGTGACGCCGCCCCGGCCCTGCAACTCCTGTTGCGTCCGGTGTCGTGGGTGTACGCGGCGGTGGCGCGCGGGAAGGTCGCGCGGGCCCGACCGGAGGCTGTCTTGCCGGCCGTGTGCGTGGGCAACGCCACCGCCGGCGGCGCCGGAAAGACGCCCATCGTGCGCGCGGTCCGGGCGCGGCTGTCGGCGCGGGGCGTCGACGCCCATACGCTGTCGCGCGGCTACGGCGGCGCACTCAAGGGTCCGCTGCGCGTCGACGGCGGAAAGCACACCGCCGCGGACGTGGGCGACGAGCCTCTGCTGCATGCGCGAGACGGCGCAGCATGGATCGGGGCCGATCGGGTGGCGGCCGCAAGGGCCGCCAAGGCCGCGGGCGCGCAGGCGCTGGTGCTCGACGACGGGTTCCAGAACATGGGCCTCGCCTACGCGCTGTCGCTGCTGGTTTTCGATGCGCGCCTTGGCGCCGGCAATGGCCGTGTGCACCCCGCAGGCCCCCTGCGCGAGCCGCTGGGGGATGCGCTGTCGCGAGCCGACGGAGTCATCGTCATGCGCGACGCCGCAGGCGACGGGGAGATACAGGCGCGACTGCGCCACGCCTTGGGCGCGTTCCGCGGACCCGTTATCCCCGCGTGGATCGCCCCGTCGGCGCCGCTGCCTGACAAACCGCTGTTCGCGTTCGCCGGCATTGGACAGCCGGACAAGTTCTTCGCCACCCTGGAAGCGGCCGGCGCGCGACTGGCGGGTCGCCTGGCGTTCCCCGATCATCACCCGTACAGCGAACGCGACATGACCAACCTCGCGATCGACGCCGCGGCGAGCGGGGCGCGCCTGATCACCACGGAAAAGGATTTCGTCCGCATCGGCACCCGCTGGAAGCCGCAGGTGTCGGTGCTGCCCGTTGGCGTCCACTTCGCCGACGAGGCCGCGCTCGATGCCTTGCTGTCGCGGATCGGCTGAGCGGCGCCATGGCTGTCTCCACCGACGTCACCCTCATCCACCGGCTCGAAGACTTTGGGTTCGGGCTGTACATGGGCCACTTCGCGCGCATGCCGATCGACCGCGCCTCCGACGCGGGCGCCGACTGGCTCACGCGACTGGGCCCGCTCACCAGCGCGCACACGACGGCGCTGCGCAACCTGCGGCTTGCATTTCCCGGTGAGACCGAAGCCTGGCGGCGGGAGGTGGCGCGGGGCATGTGGGCGTGCATCGGGCGCACGGTCGCGGAGATGCCGCATCTGCCATCGATCCATGCCTATCGCGCCGACAGCCGCCTCACCGTGGAGAACGCCGAACGGCTGGACGCAATCCGCGAAAGCGGCCGGGGCGCGGTGTTCATCTCCGGCCACTTCGCCAACTGGGAATTGATGCCCGTCGCCATCGCGCAACGCCCCGTCCCGTGCCAGATGACGTACCGCCCGGCCAACAATCCGCTGATCGACGCCCGCATCCTCAAGATCCGCGAGAACTACGGCGCGAAGCTGCAGTCCGCGAAGGGCGTGGAAGGCGGCGTGGGGCTCATGCGCGCGCTCTCGCGGGGCTGGTCCGTGGCGCTCATGAACGATCAGAAGTACAACGAAGGCGTCGCCGCGCCGCTGTTCGGCCATGTCTGCATGACCGCCGACGGCCCCACGCGCCTTGCGCGCCGGTTCAACATTCCTCTCCAGCCCATGAGCGTCAAACGCACCGGCGCACGGTTCCACGCCGTCGTTCACGCCCCCCTTCCCACCGACCCCGGCGCCCCGGACGCAACCGCCCTGCCTGCGTCAGTCGCCAGGATCAACGCGTTCGTCGAGGCGCGCGTGCGCGAGGCGCCGGACCAATGGTTCTGGGTGCACCGGCGGTGGCCCAAGCAGGCCTGGATCGACGCCGACGCGCTCTGAGCGCCGATTGACTTGGAGTATGACGACCGTCCTACTGGCGTGCCGGCGGCCTTGCCGGCGCCGCCGGGAGCGGGTGCATGAGCAGCGACGCCGTTCTCGATCCCCCGGCCCCACGCGGCCGCCTGCTCGAAGGCCCGATCCTCAAGACGCTCTTGGCCATGACGGCGCCCAACCTCGTGGCGCTCGTGTCGACCACCCTCGTGACGATCGCGGAAACGGCCTACGTCGGCCGTCTTGGCGTCGCCGCCATCGGCGGCGTGACGCTGGTTTTTCCGGTGCTGATGCTGATGCAGATGATGTCCGCGGGGGCCATGGGGGGCGCCATCTCGGGCGCGCTGAGCCGCGCGCTTGGCGCGCGCGACACGGCGCGGGCGGAGGCTGTGGCGCTTTCCGCCGCCGTCATCGGGCTCGTCGGCGGGGTCTTTTTCGCGGCCACGATCTGGATCGGCGCGCCCGCCCTCTTCGCGGCCATGGGCGGCACGGGCGCCACCCACGGCGAAGCGGTCACGTTCGCGCGCACGGCGGCCGTCGGCATCCTGGCGGTTTGGATCGCCAACACGCTGGCCTCCGTCACCCGCGGCAGCGGCGACATGGGAGCGCCGGCGCTGATCTATCTGGCCGCGGGGGCGCTGCAGATCGCCGTCGGCGGTGGGCTGGGTCTTGGCCTCGGGCCGCTGCCCCGTTTGGGCGTGGCCGGCGTCGCGATCGGACAGGTGACGGCCTTCTCCGGCGCGGCGCTGGCGTTCTTTCTTCTCCTGCGCTCACCGCGATCCCGCGTACGCCTGCCGCTCGATCCCCGGCGCCTCAGCCGCGCCTCGTTCATGGACATCCTGCGCGTCGGCGCGCCAGCGGCGCTGTCACCCATCCAGTCGGTGCTGACCGTGCTGATCCTGACGAGCCTCGTGGCGCGGTACGGCCCGGAGGCGCTGGCGGGCTACGGCATCGGCGGACGGCTGGAGTTCCTGTTGATCCCCGTGGCGTTTTCCATCGGGGTCGCGTGCGTGCCGATGGTCGGGGCGGCCATCGGCGCGGGTGACGTAACGCGTGCGCGCGCAGTGGCGTGGACGGCGGGCGGGCTGGCGATGGGCGCGCTCGCGACGATCTCGGCCATCGTGATGATCGCGCCTGACCTGTGGGCCCGCCTGTTCGTCCAGGACGAGACCGTCCTCGCCGTCACGCGCGACTACCTGCGCATCGGAGGGCTTGGCTTTCCCCTGTTCGGTCTGGGGTTGTGCCTGTACTTCGCGGCCCAGGGCGCCGGCAAAGTGGGCGGGCCGATTGCGGCGCAGGCCTTGCGGCTCATGATCGTGGCGGTGGGCGGTTGGGCGATCGTCGCAGCGGACGGCCCGTTGTGGATGCTGTTCGCCCTGTCCGCGTTCGCCATGGCCGCGTTGGGGCTGGGGACGGCCGCAGCCGTGCGGCTCACGCCGTGGGGCGCCGGGCGCTGAGACGGGGACTGCGCCGCGCCCCCGCCCACCCCTAGCGACGGGGCCGGAACCGTGTGCTATGCGCGGCGCGCCCATGACGTCCCCCACACCCGCCGCGACGCCTCTGTTGTCCGTCGTCATCGCTGTCTTCAACGAGGCCGAGAACGTCGCCTCGGTGGCGCGCGAGACCCTTGCTGCGCTTGAGTCCTCCAAGGCCGCGCGAGAGGCGGGCTTCGAGATCGTGTTCGTGGACGACGGGTCGGACGACGCCACGGTGGCCAACCTGAAGGCGCTGGCCGACCCACGCATCGTCATCGTCCGGCACGTTGGACGGTGCGGCAAATCGCAGGCGGTGCGCACGGGCGTCCTCCACGCGCGGGGCCGCTGGATCGGGACCATGGACGGCGACGGCCAGAACGACCCCATCGACATCGTGAAGATGCTTGATCTTGCGCTTGCGGCCGGTGGGTCGCCGCTGGTGGCGGGCGTGCGGCGGCGGCGCAACGATCCGCTCTCCCGGCTGGTGGCCACGCGCATCGCCAACGGTATCCGCCAGGCGATCCTCAATGACGGGTGTCCCGATACGGGCTGCGGCCTCAAGCTGTTCGAGCGCGAGAAGTTTCTCCTCTTGCCGGTGTTCGAGGGCCAACACCGTTTCCTGCCGGCGCTGTTCAAGACCTACGGCCATCCGCTCATCCTGCATGACGTCAATCACCGCGCGCGCAGCGCCGGGGTGTCCAAGTACTCCAACATCGGGCGCGCGCTGGTGGGCATTGTCGACATGGCGGGCGTGGTGTGGCTGCGGGCCCGCACGCGCGCGCCGCGCGCAGTGGAGCGCGCGTGACCCGCACCTTGCGCGACCACATCGCCGCAGCGATCCGCACCCCGCGGGGCGCGGGGCTCGCAGCGCTGTTCCTGATCCTGCTCATGGTCCTTCCGGGGCAGACGACGATCCCGCCCATCGACCGCGACGAGCCGCGGTTCGCGCAGGCCACGCGCCAGATGCTGGAGACGGGCGATTTCGTCGACATCCGCTTCCTCGACCAGCCCCGCCATCTGCAACCGGCGGGAATCTACTGGTTCCAGGCGGCCGCGGTCAGCCTCGTGGGCGACGCCGACGTCCGCGCGATCTGGCCCCACCGCGTCCCCTCGTGGCTCGCCGCGGTCGCCACCGTGTTCCTCACGTGGTGGGCGGGCGGCCTTTTGTTTGGCCGCGATGCCGGCCGGATCGCGGCCACGCTGATGGGCGCATGCCTGATCGTCGGCGTCGAGGCGCGCCTGGCCAAGATCGACTCCATGCTCTGCGCCACCACGCTCCTGGCGCAGGCGTCGCTGGCGCGCGCGTTCATCGCGCGGGAACGGGCGGAAGCGTTGAACGTCTGGTGGGTGATCGCATTCTGGGCGGCCCTCGGTGTGGGAGGCCTGCTGAAGGGGCCGATCGTGCTGCTGGTGACGGGCGGCACGGTGCTCGGCCTGATCGCGCTGGAGCGGCGCGCGCGCTGGCTTGGGGCGCTGAAGCCGCTATGGGGCGCGCCCCTGATGCTCGCGATCGCCGCGCCCTGGTACGTCGCCATCGGATTCGCCACCGACGGGGCGTTCTACCGCACGGCGGTGGGCTACAGCGTCGTGGGCAAGGTGGCGGGATCGCATCAGAACCACGGCGGGCCGATCGGCTACCACGCGCTGCTGTTCTCCGCCGTGTTCTGGCCGGGCAGCCTGTTTGCCTGGCTCGCCGTCCCGTTTGCGTGGGCGCAGCGGCGTGCGCCGGCGGTGCGCTTCTGTCTCGCGTGGATCATCCCCGCGTGGATCGTCTTTGAATTCTCCGGCACCAAGCTGCCCCACTATACCCTGCCCCTGCTGCCGGCCGTGGCGATGCTGTGCGCGGCGGCGATCCTCGATGCCGGCGCGCAGCGATGGTTCGGGCGCCCGCGCCTGTTCTTGGCGGCCGCCGTCGTGTGGCTGCTCCTTGCAGGTCTCTTTCTGGCGGGCGCGCCGGCGCTTCGGCTCGAACTGCAGCAGGATCAGGGCGTGGGCCCGCTGCTGCTCGGCGGCGTGGGTCTTTTGGGCGCAGGGCTCACCCTGGCG
Source organism: Hyphomonadaceae bacterium (assembly GCA_033764865.1). Classification (GTDB taxonomy): domain Bacteria; phylum Pseudomonadota; class Alphaproteobacteria; order Caulobacterales; family Aquidulcibacteraceae; genus VFBF01. Next base: position 26,486 of record JANRIM010000075.1, on the reverse strand, counting down.
CTCATCGCGCAGGGGCGGGCGCGGGCCGGCGTTGTCGCGATGGCGGCGACGGCGCTTGTGGCCTGGACGAACCTTTTCGCGTTCACGTTGCCCGCGATGGACAAGCTGTTCCTGTCGCCCCGCGTGGTGGCCGCCCTCGCCGATGAGCGCCGGTGCCCGCTGACGCGGCTCGCCCTGCTTGACTACCATGAGCCGAGCCTCGTGTTCCTGTACGGACCTGGCGTGGTGTTGACGCGCACGCCTGAGGAGGCCGCGACCGCCGTGGCCGCCGATCCCGCTTGCACACTGGCCTTGACCGCAAGCCCCGGCCGGGCGGGCTTCCTTGAGGCAATGGCCGCGCAGGGAATGGCCGTGCGCGAAATCGCCGCCATCAGCGGTGAAAACTACAACGAGGCCGACGAAGGCGCGCTGACCATCTATCGCGCGACGCGATAGCCGGTCGGCGCCGGCGCCTCACGGCGTCGGCGCAGGCGACCATGGCGTGTAGTTGGGAGGGGCGGCGCCAGCGTCCAGAAGCGCGCCGTTGGCGAAGTGGGTGCGCGCGGTCGCCAAGGCCTGCACCGCGAGCGCGGGATCGAGATTGCGGTCGCGCCAGCGCATGCGCCAGCACAGATGAGGGCCCGTAGCGCGGCCCTTCTTGCCCACTGCGCCGATGAGCTGGCCCTGCGTCACCGTCTGCCCGGCGACGACGTCAAGGCGGCTCATGTGCAGGTAGTACGAGATGAGGCCCTGGCCGTGATCGATCATCACGAGGCCGCCTTCGAAGTGCATGTCCGGGTTCGCCATCGCGATGACGCCGTCGGCGGGCGCGCGGATCGGCGTCCCCTCCGGCGCGGCGATATCGATGCCGTAGTGCGGCGCGCGCGGCTCGCCATTCAGGATTCGCTGGCTGCCCCATGGGCTCGACATGATCCCCTGCACGGGCCACGCGAAGTTCTGCAGGAACCCGTGGGCGCCGGCGCGGCTTTTGCGCGCTTCTTCCTTGGCGGCTGACTCGCGCGCGATGCGGGCGAGTACCTCCGGCGCCGAGGGCGTCACCGTCTGGGGCGGCAAGCCGTTCACACGGGAGACCGAATAGTCCCGCGCCGCCACGGAGACATCGAGAACGGCGGACTGCGTGGGCGTGCGCACGGCCACCGTGGCGGCGGGCTGTGCGTCGCGATCGAAACCGGCGACGACCCAGCCGTCAGCGTCCGCGGCGCCGCGCTCCTCGCCGTCGATCACAAGCACGGCGCCGGGCTGCGTGCGGCACACGACCACGCCGCCCTGTGCGAACGCGCCGGCGCAATCGATGGTCAACGGTGGCGGCGGGGGGAGTGAAAGCGGCGCCGGCGGAGCGGCGGCGGCTTCGGGGACAGCCGGAGGAGCGGCCTGAGTGGTGGGGGGCGGGGCGCACGCGACGGCGGCCAGCACCGCCACGACGATCAGGCCCCGCACCATCGCCTCAGGCCCCGTTCAATTGACGCCAACGGGCGAGCGCTTCTTCCGGTCCGCGAAACGCCTCCTGGGTGTCCACATTCCAGTAACGCAACTCGTCAAGGGGAATGAGGACGCCAGAAATCGCGCAGCGCACGAAACGCCCGGGGGTGAGCACGGAAAACTCGGCGTCGCCATAGCGAACGCGCGCGAGATCATCGGGAGAATCTTTCTCTTTCAACATGCTTTGATGCTAGCGGATTTCCCGCGCGAGGGCGAGGCCGGCCAATCGCCCTACACTTGAAAATGTACCTTGCGTAAGGCGAGCGTGATTCAGCGCCGCCTACTTCTAGATCAATTTTCTGTTATTCTACGGCAATTGGGCGCGTAAGCGCTGTTCTTGCAAAATTTGCTGGCTCTATTCAGCAAATGCAGTCGACGCCCACAGCGAAGACTGGATTGGTAAGTCGAGGCGGCGCACATTTTTTGTCGAAGCACGTGCTACCATCACGCAATTCGGGTCGGCGAACCATCCCATGACTGTTCTGCTCACCGGAGGAACCGGCTTTCTCGGCCGGCACGTCCTGACTGCGCTTGCAGGCGCTGGCCATGACGTCGTGGCGACCTGCCGCGGGGAACCGCCCGTCACGATTCGCGGCGTCCGCTGGCTTCGCGTCGATCTCCACGATCGGGCGGCGGTGGGCGCGCTGATGCGCGATGAACGCCCCACCCACCTCCTCCACATGGGCTGGCGGGCGGTCTACAGCGACGTCGCGGGCGCCCGCGACAACACGGAGTGGCTGAAGACCAGCCTGGACCTCGCCACCGCCTTCATCGACGCCGGAGGCATGCGCATCGTGGGTTCGGGATCGTGCTTCGAATACGACTGGGCCGACGGGATCTGCATTGAGGACGTCACGCCGCTCAACCCGTCCACATACTACGGCGCCTGCAAGGACGCCCTGCGCGCGGCGCTGACTGGCCTGACGCGCGAAGCCGGGGTTTCGTTCTGCTGGCCGCGGATGTTCTTCGCCTACGGCCCGGGGGAGAACGAGGCGCGCTTCGTCGCGCACATGGCGCGGGCACTGCTGCGCGGAGAGCCCGCCGAGATGACCGAAGGCCTGCAGGTGCGCGATTTCCTCTATGCCGGCGACATCGCCGACGCACTGGCCGAAATTGTGGCGTCGGACGTCACGGGCGTCCTCAACATCGGGTCCGGAGACCCTGTCCAGCTGCGCGACATCGCCTTCACCCTCGCCGACCAGCTCGGCCGGCGCGATCTGCTCCGCCTCGGCGCCCGGGCCCAGAAGCCGCATGAGCCCCCCCGTATCATCGCGGACATGACGCGCACCCATCAGGCGCTGTCCTGGCGGGCACGAACCTCGCTTAACGATGGACTGGCGCGCACCATCGAGGCCCTGCGCGCACCACAACAGGACACTTCGCCATGAGCGCGGACGGTATCGTCATCCTCGGCGGCGGCATGGCCGGATTCGGCGCAGCGCACGCGCTCCACGGCGCCGGCGTGCGGGCGCGTCTTTATGATGAACGGGCCCAGCGCGGGGGCCACACGAGTTCCTACGCCTTCGACGACGGATTCATCTTCGACGACGGCCCCCACATCTCCTTCACCGACAACACCCGCTTCCAGGAGTTGCTGGCCGACAGCGTCGGCGGCGCCTTTGAGCGCATCCGCGCCTACGTGAACAACTACTGGCAGGGCCACTGGATCAAGCATCCCGCCCACGCCAATCTCTACGGCCTGCCCGCCGACCTCATCATAAAGTGCGTGAAGGAGCTGGTGGAGACGTCCCAGGCGCCTGCGCCTGCGATCCACAATTACCAGGACTGGCTCGTCGCGGCCTACGGCCCCACCTTCGCCAACACATTCCCCGGCGAGTACACCAAGAAGTACCACACCACCGAAGCGCGCAACCTGACCACGGACTGGCTGGGACCCCGCCTCTATCGCGGCGACCTGGAACAGGTGCTGCGCGGCGCGCTCGAGCCCGAGACCCCGGAACTCCACTACATCGACAAGTTCCGCTACCCCACCCGCGGCGGGTTCGTCAGCTATCTCGACAAGTTCCTGCCGATGGCCGACCAGCACTACGGCCACCGCGTCACAGCCATCGACATGCAGGCCCGTGCGCTGACGTTCGCCAACGGCGCGGCCACGCGGTTCGACCGTCTGATCTCCTCCGTCCCGCTGCCTGCGCTGCTTCCCCTGATCAAGGGCGCGCCCGCCGACGTCGTCGAGAAGGCGCGCAAGCTGGCGGTGACGCGCACGGTGATCGTCAACATCGGGCTGCGCCGCACGAACATCAGCCGTGCGCACTGGACGTACTTCTACGACGCCGACATCTGCTTCTCGCGCCTGAGCTTCCCGCATCTGTTCTCGCCGCACGTGGCCCCCGACGGCTGCGGATCGATCCAGGCGGAAGTCTACTTCAGCGACAAGTACAAACCTCTCGAAGGCTCCCACGCCGACTGGATTGAGCCCGTGATCGCCGATCTCATCCGCTGCGGCCTCGTGCGCGAGGGCGAGGAGATCGTGCACAGGAGCTCCTGGCTGACCTCCGGCAACGTGATCTTCGACCATGACCGCCCGAAGGGCCTCGCCGACGTGCACGGTTACCTGGAGGACATCGGCATCGCCTACTGCGGTCGCTACGGGGATTGGGGCTACATGTGGACGGACGAATCCTTCGTCAGCGGCGAGCGCGCCGCACAGAAGGTGATCGGCTAGCGGCGCGCCAGGTCGGCGCGGTCAGTGCGCCATAAGCAGCGGCAGGGTCGCGCTCTCAAGCAGTTCGCGCGTGGCGCCGCCGAACACCATCTCCCGAAGGCGCGAGTGCGCGTAGGCGCCCATGACCATCAGGTCGGCCCCCTGCGTGCGCGCTTCCTCCAGCAGCGCCCGCGCCACCGGCCTGTCGCCGCTTTCGATATTGATCACCGTGGCGGCGACGCCACGACGCTTCAGGTGCGCGGCGATGTTGAGGCCTGGCTGCTCGCCATGGCCGAAGGCTTTCGGCCTCGCGTCCACCGTGATCACCACGGCCTTGCCGCACTGGGCGAGGAACGGACGGGCCTCCGCGAGCGCGCGCGTGGCCTCGCGGCTGGCGTCCCAGGCGATAACCACCGTCTTGCCGAGCGGTTGCGCCGTCCAGTCGGGCGGCGCCACAAGCACGGGGCGACCTGCGTGGAACAGCACGCCCTCGATCATGTCGAGCCGCAGATCGGCGCCGCGGTCCTCTTGCGGCCGCGCCATCACGGCGACGTCGGCGTAGCGGGCGTGCACGGCGGCCACCCGGCCGAGATCCCGCCCCAGCGCCTCCACAGTGCGGATTTCATGGGCGAGGCCGGACGCCGCGAGCCGCGCGGCCACTTTATCGCGTTCCGCCGCCGACTGGTCACGGGCGCGGTTCAGGAGCTCCGCCCACACGCCCGCCACGACGGTGGGTTCGTACGCCAAAGGCTCATCGGGCAGCGCTGTGAGGAACGCGGCGGAGAGATGGGCGCGATCGGCGGCGGCCAGATGCTGCGCCAGCGCGATGGCGGGCTCGTCCGTCTCCGCATCGAGCACGATAGCGAGGATGTCCCTGAGGCTCATGGCGGTCGCCTTTCGGTTACCGCGGAAAGAATAGCATGCGCAGGCGTCTTGTTCCACGTGCGCGATTCCGAAGCGCCGGCCCCTAGCGGCTCAGGCCGCGCACTTGCCGCCGCCGAGGACGCAGAACTTTGCGCAGTGCGGGTGGTTCAGCGCCACTTCCCGGGCGGCGTCCGCCAGTGTGGGGCCGAGATCGAACCGGGGATCGTAGGGCAGCAGCGTGCAGGCGACGACGCGCGGCGCCGCTTCGCCCCGGCGCTTCACGATCATGCGGCTGGAGGCGCACATCACGTCCCCCGGGCTCTTGTGCAGGATGCCCCAGCAGGCTGTGGTGATCTCCGGCACGTCGGCGTGGGCGTCCATCTCGGGGAAAAGCACGAGGCTTGAGGGATCGTCGGCGTTGATGCTCCAGCCGCGGTCCGCCGCAAGGCGCGCGTACGCCGCCCGCAACCCATCCTCTGTCCGCCCCCAAAGCCGGCCGGCGATGGCGGCCTTGAACCCGTGTTCAGCCAGCCAGTCGAGCCCGCGTACGGTCGCCGCAAAGCTCCCGGCGCCGCGTTCGACGTCATGGAGGGCCGCATCCGGCGAATCGAGACTGACGCGAAGCGTCATCGCATCCCCGTAGGTCGCGCGCAGCGCCAGCAGGCCCGCCTGCACGCGGGGTCGCATCATCGGCGCCATGGCGTTGGTCAGCACCAGTGCGCGGTGGCCGCGCACGAGGGCCATCTCCATCAGCGCGATGATGTGGGGGTTGAGAAACGGTTCGCCGCCGGTGAAGCCGATCTCGACGCCGGGCGCCACCTCGGCGAGAAACGGGGCCATGTCCTGGGGCGCAAGATAGACCAGCGCGTCGTTGGTCGGTGAACTCTCGATGTAGCAGCCGGCGCAGGTGATGTTGCAGAGCGTGCCGGTGTTGAACCAGAGGGTGGACAGCCGCTCGAGCCGCACCCGGGCGCGCGTCTCCCCCTTTGCGGTCACCGCGGGGTCCCTGAATTTGGCGCTCTCGCGCACCGCTGCCGTCACGCGTTAACCTCGCTCCGCTTCATACGGGCGACGTTGTGCACGGGTTACGCGGCGACCATCAAGGGCGGGGCCGTGCGGCGACGTGCGTCAGCGGCGGTACGCACCCTGGAGGACAGCCACCCGGTCGAGGGCTGGCGGCTCCTCCCCGTGGATGTCCCAGGCTGCATTGCAGGGCGCGCAGTAGGCCACATCGCCGTCGGCGGCGCGGAACAGGGAGGCCCGTCGTCGACGGATGAGCATCGCCGCGCATTTGGGACAGGGATCGCCAATGTGCTTGCCAGGCATGGGAAACCTCGACGGTGACGGCCGCAATGGGAGCGTGCTCCCCAATGGTTAAGCGACTCTCACCCTGTCTGCGCCATTGGCCTCTGCAGTTCGGGCCCTCGCCCCGGCTGGCGCCCAAACGACGGGCGCCCCGAGCCCAGCGGGCATGCAGCCGGGCCATCCTCAGGGCCAGGCGCCGAGCCACGCAGGGCGCCGATACGGCTGTCCGAGGTCGCGCGCCACGGCCTCGTGCGCGATGGCGCCGGCGTACACGTTCAGCCCATCGGCCAGATGGGCATCGTCCTTCAGCGCCTGCTGGAAGCCCTTGTTGGCGAGCGCGAGCGTGAACGGCAGCGTGGCGTTGTTGAGCGCGAACGCAGACGTGCGCGCCACCGCGCCCGGCATGTTGGCCACGCAATAGTGGATGATGTCGTCGACCACGAACACCGGATCGTCATGGGTGGTGGCGTGGGAGGTCTCGAAGCACCCGCCCTGGTCGATGGAGATGTCCACCAGCACCGCGCCGGGGCGCATGGTCTTGAGCATGTCGCGCGTGATGAGCTTGGGCGCCGCCGCCCCCGCCACCAGCACCGCGCCGATCACGAGATCCGCCTCGCGCACCGCGTCCTCCACTGCCGCGCGCGTGGAGTAGACCGTCTCCAGCCGGCCGTCGAACTCGCGGTCAAGCTCCTCCAGTCGCGCAAGGTTCTTGTCGAACACGGTGACGCGCGCGCGCATGCCCACCGCGATCTGGGCGGCGTTGTAGCCCGCCACCCCGGCGCCCAGCACCACAACGTCCGCCGGCCGCACGCCGGGGACGCCGCCCATCAGCACGCCACGCCCCCCGTGCGCCTTCTCGAGGAAATACGCCCCCACCTGGATCGCCATCCGCCCCGCCACTTCGCTCATCGGCTTCAGCAGCGGCAGGCGACCGGCCGCGTCGGTCACCGTCTCGTAGGCGATGCACGTGGCGCCGGACTGCATCAGTCCTTCCGCCTGCGCGGGGTCGGGCGCGAGGTGGAGATAGGTGAAGAGCGTGTGGTGCGGCTTCAGCCGCGCGATCTCGACGGGCTGGGGCTCTTTGACCTTCACGATCATCTCTGCGGCGTCGAACACCGCGTCCGCATCCGGCAGGATCTTGGCGCCGACGCGCGTGTAGCGTGCGTCTTCGGCCCCGATGCCGAGGCCCGCCCCCTTCTCCATCAGCACGTCGTGGCCGGCGCGCACGAGCTCGGCGGCGCTCTCCGGCGTCAGCCCGACGCGATATTCCCGGACCTTGATCTCTTTGGGACATCCGACGCGCATGGCAGGCCCTTTCTTCTGGTTTTGGCCCACACTAGCCGCCGTGTACGGGAAAGTCTTGCCGGATGGATCCCGCTTGTTGGGTCTGGGGCGCTGCGTGTATTGTGAGGCGCGTTGTGCGGGGGGTCTTGATGCCTCAGGTGAACCCGGCCCTGCTGTCGGCGGCTATCGTCATCTATGTCGCGATCCAGATCGGCGTCGGCCTTTACCTCGCGCGGGGCGTGAAGACCGAGCAGGATTTCTTCCTCGCCGGGCGGCGCATGGGCATCGTACCCATCGGCATATCGATCTTCGCCACCTGGTTCGGCGCCGAGACCATCATGGGCTCCGCCGGCGCGATCGCCACAGACGGATTGGCGGGCGCGCGCGCCGAACCGTTCGGCTATGCGCTGTGCCTGTTCGCCATGGCTTTCCTCGTCGCAGGGGTTTTCCGCGCCCGCGGCTACGCCAACCTGGCGGACTTCTTCCGCGACCGCTTCGATCACCGCAGCGAACTGGCGGCGGCCCTGATCACCATCGTGGTGTCCACCATCTGGGCGGCGGCGCAATTGCTGGCGCTGGCGGCGCTGCTGGAATCCGCGCTGCACGTGCCTGCGCAAGCCACGCTCATCGGCGCCACGCTGGTGGTGATCGTCTACACCTCGCTCGCCGGCATCGAGGGCGACATCTACACCGACGTCATCCAGGCCGTGGTGCTCAGCATCGGGCTGGTGCTGATGCTGTTCGCCGTGGCAGGGGCGATGGGCGGGTTCGGACCGATGATCGGCGCCATCCGGCCCGAGCAGCTGCGGTTACTGGGCGAGGGCGAAACGTGGCTAGGCCAGATCGACGCCTGGGCCATCCCCATCCTCGGCAGCCTCGTCACGCAGGAAGCCATCGCGCGTTTCCTGTCGACGCGCACGCCCAAGCTCGCCCGGGACGCCACGCTGATGGCAGGGGGTCTCTATCTTTTGCTGGGGTTTGTCCCCGTGCTCATTGCTCTGGCCGGCGTGCACGCTTTTCCCGTCGGCGAGGACAGCGACGCATTCCTGCCTGCGCTCGCGGCGCAGACGCTGTCGCCGGCGCTTTACGTACTGTTTGCGGGGGCGCTTCTGTCGGCGGTGATGTCGACGACCAATTCGAACGTCTTGTCGGTCTCGTCGCTGATGAGCCTCAACGTGCTCAGGCGGGTGCACGCCCGCGCCGACGACCGCATGCGGATGCGCGTGGCGCGCCTGTCGACGATCGGCGCGGGCCTTGCGGCGTATGTCATCGCCTCGAGCGGACAGACCATCTACGAACTGATCGCGCTGACCTCCGTATGGGGACAGGCCGGCATCCTGGTGGCGGTGCTGGTGGGGCTTTGGAGCGGGTATGGCGGACCGCGCGCCGCGCTGTGGGCGATCCTCGCCTGCGTGGCGGCCAACCTGTGGACGCTCGCCATCGATCCGATGCTCTCGCTGATGCGCACGGGCGCAGACCTCGGCAGCGCGTTCGGCCTGCTGGTGGCGGGCGAAGCGCCCACCATGGAGGGCTATTTCCTCGTTTCGCTTCTCGTCTCCGCGCTCGCCTACGTGGCGGGCGCGGAGATCGAGCGGCGCCCGGCGAAGCCGACCACGCCTTAGGCTGTTACGGGATCACGCACATGTTGCGCCCACCGTCAGTCGCGGCGGTGGAGACGCCCACGACAGTGGGATCTTTCAGGCAGGCGCACGGCTCGCTCTCGGCCTTGCGCGTGCGGCAAGCGCCGGTGACGGACGCAGGGTTCTCCTGGCCGGCCTGCTGCGGAGCGGCGGGTGGAGCCGCCGGCGCGGGCGCTGCGGCGGGTCCTTGCGTCGCGGGCGGCGCCGGGGGCTGTGCGGCAGGTGCTGGCACGGCCTTTTGCTCGACGGCGGGCGGGGCGGCGGGCGTGGGCGTCTGGGCGAACGATGCGGGAACCGCAGCGGACAGGAACAACGCCGCAGCGAGCATGATCGGACGGGTCATGGCGGATATCTCCTCAAGGCAGGGCGCGCGACGCGCCCCGGCCGAGGAGGAATGCCCGAGCACGCCGTCAGGTTGCCCCGCAGCGCATGAACGATCGGCCAGACCGACGCACGACCGGCCGATCAGGCGAGGTGCGCCCGCAGCATCCAGGCCGCCTTCTCGCCGGCGGCGATGCGCTGCGTCATCAGGTCCGCGCCGGCGTCGTCGCCGGCTTCTTCGGCGGTCTTGAGCGCGGCGCGCAACGTCTTGACCACCGCCTCGTTGCCCTTCGCCAGCGAGGCGAGCATGGCGTTGTCGTCGGGCGCGGGGTCGTTGTCCTCGCCGATGGTGGTGCGGCGGGCGAGTTCGGCATGCGACGGCACGAGCACGCCCAGCGCGCGAATCCGTTCCGCGATAAGATCGATGGCGAGCCAAAGCTCGTTGTACTGCGTCTCGAACAGGGTGTGCAGGCCGGCGAAACGCGGTCCCGTGACGTTCCAGTGGAACTGGTGGGTGCGCTGGTAGAGGGCGTACGTGTCCGCCAGCGCCTGGGTCAGCGCGTCGGCCGCCGCCTCGCGCTTTTTCTTGCCGATGCCGATGTCGAGGTCCATGGCCGATCTCCTGAAAGGATTGTTTGATCTCAGATGGCGGGTCGCGGCTGCGCGGACAAGCGCATGCGCCCTTCCCTGACGCCTCAGCCGTCCACCCGTTCCAGGGCGCCCACGCCGGGGCCTCTTTCCGGGGTCACCCGGAACCGGGCGGCGAGTTTCGTCTCGTACTCTTTCGACACGACCGTGGAGACCGTGAAGAACTCCGCCACGGCCTCGGACTTCTTCAGCGTGAGCAGCAGATACCCCCGGCTCTTCTGGTCGGTCCATTTCACGGCGGGGTTTGCGTCGGTGAACGCCTTGTCCAGATCAATGCCGCTGTCGCCGACGTAGTCACCGGCGCCGGGCGAGGTGACGGAGGTCGTGGCGAACTCCACGCCCACGCGCAGCGCGGCGTCGTCGCTGGTCAGCTCATTGGCCCACGCGCAATGGCTGTCGCCGGTCACGACGATGGGGTTGGCGTCGGCGGCGGCGAGCATCGCCAGCAGGCGCGTCCGCTGCGCGGGATAGCCGTCCCACGCGTCGAGCGACATGGGGACCTTGAACCGCGTGAGCTGGAAGAAGTCGCCGATGCCGGGCTGGACCGCCTCCAGTTGCGCCACCAATCCCGCCGGCGTGGCGGAAAAATCGGGGGCGTCGATCCGCGCCATCAGCGCCTGGTTGCCCAGCACCTGCCACACCGTGCCCGCCCCGCGCGAGGACTCAAGCTGCGTCTTGACCCACGCCTCCTGCGACGGGCCTAGCAGCGTGCGGCGCGGATCGGCGATCTTCGTGCGCTTGAAGGCGTCCACGTCCGGCAGGTAGACCACGCCGGGCGGCGGGTTGCGTGGATCCATGCCGCGCACGCGCGCCCAATCCAGGATGGGGCGCGGCTGGCCTGAGACCATCTCGAACGGGGTGGGCACGAGGCGCGCGCCGGGCGACGGCGCCCCCGGCGGCAGCGGCCTTGGATTGGCGGGATCGGCGAAATCCCATGCCGTGGTGGCCAGCGACATGTCGGTGGCGTAGTCAAGCGGCTGGGTGCGGGCCAGCAGCCGGGTCTCCAGCATGATGATGGTGGCGAGATCGCCGAACTGGAAGCTGCGGTTGATGGCCTCGAAGGCGGCGCCGGGCGCGGGATCGCGGATCGGCATCCACTCGTAGTAGGCCTTCAAGGCCGCGGCCTTGCGCGCGCCCCAATCGCCTTCCGCCTGCTCTGGGTTATGGTTCTGGGCCCCGCCGTTCCAGCTGTCGTTGGCGACTTCGTGGTCGTCCCACACCACGATCCACGGAGCGGCCGCGTGCGCGGCCTGCAACTCGGGCTCTTCCTTGTACTGGGCGTGGCGGGCCCGGTAGTCGCCCAGCGAGGTGATCTCGACATCCGGACGGGGCAGCCGGCCGAGTTTCAGCGCGGCGTCGCCGCCGAAGCCGTTGAGGCCGTATTCGTAGATGTAATCGCCCAGGTGCAGAACGACGTCGAGATCGGGCTCACGGGCCATCGCCTCATAGGCGTTGAAGAAGCCGAACGGGTGGTTGGAACAGGAAACCACCCCGATCTTCAGAGCGCTGACGCCACCGCGTGGCAGCGTCCGCGTGCGGCCCACGGGGGAGCGTGCGTCCCCGCACAGGAAGCCATAGTGGAGCCGCTGATCGGGCTTGAGGCCGGCGACGTCGATCTTGACCGTGTAGTCGCGGTCGGGGGTGGCGTTGATCTCCCCGGTCTGGACGATGGCCTTGAGGTCGCGGTCGCGCGCCACGACCCAGCGCACAGGCACATCTCCCGCCCCTTCCGGCGTGACGCGCGTCCAGATCACCACCCGGTCCTGGCCGGGATCCCCGCTGGCGACCCCGTGGCGGAAGCTGACGGCGCCGTCATAGCGCGGCGCGCGTACCGGGTCCCCGCAAGCGGCGCCGGTCGCGCCCCCCGCCAACGTCGCCAACATCCCCCGCCGGGTCAGATGGGCCATGGTGCTTCTCCCCGCGCTGCGCAGGCTCCCCGCGCCGGTCCTTCATGGGCGGCGACGGAAGGCCGGTGCGGGCGCGGTGTCAACCGGGCGACGACGGCGCCCTAGAACTCGGCCTTCACCTCCACGCCCACAGTCCGCGGCGCGCCGCGGATGAAGGTGGGCGTGCCCAGCGTGTCGCCGGTGTTCCCGGCGTCGATGATGTACTCCTCGTCCATCACGTTGCGGACGAACGCGCCGAACGTGAGGCCTGTGCCCTCCGGCAGGAACTCCGCACGGACGTTGAGCAGGCCGTAGCTGCCCTGCTTTTCGTCCTGCGCGACGTCGCGCAGCGCGGGCGACAGCGGCGTCTGGAGGTCGGTGCGGTCGTTGTCGTCGTCGAAGAAGATTTCCGATTGCCACGAGTAGGTGGGGATGAGGCGCAGCGTGCCGGCCGTCCCCACCGACGCCGCCAGCGTCGCGCCGACGGAGAAGGTGTTTTCCGGAGACAGGCGGAAACGGTTGCCCTTGCGGGCGCCGCTGTCGAACTGGGCGTCGTTGTAGGCGTAGTTGGCGAAGATAGAGGTCCCGTCCCGCACGGTCCAGGCAGCGGCCGCCTCGAAGCCCGTGGCGCTCGCCTCGCCCGCGTTCGTGGGCACGAAGCGCAGGCCGTTGAACACCGTGGTCTGGAAGTTCGAGTACTCGTAGAAGAACACCGACGCGTCGAGTTGCAGCGCGCCGTCAAGCAGCGCCGCCTTGGCGCCCACTTCGTAGCTGTCCACCTCTTCCGCCGGCACGACGCCGAAGGTCACCGCGCCGCCGGACAGGGTCGGCGACGCGCCGACGATGACTTCCGGACGCCGCCCGCGCGCGTAGGACGCCCACGTCGACAGCGCGTCGTTGACCGCATACCGGCCCACCAGGCGCCACGTGAAGTCATCGAACGTCTCGCTGCGCACGCCCACGCCTGCGCTGGGTTGGGCGAAGAGACCGGTGGAGCCGGGTGCGAACGCGCCCGCGCTGGCTAGGATGCCGGCGAGCGTGGAGGGGCCATTGAGCAGCACCGACTGGAAGCGGGTTTCCTTGTCGTCCTGCGTCCAGCGAAGGCCGCCCGACACTTCCAGACGATCCGTCACGGCCACGGTGACGTCGCCGAAGAGGTCGATGGCCGTGGTTTCGCCTTCGTTGGTGAAGGATTCCAGGTGCGCCGGCTTCAGGGCAGCGGCCAGGAAGGGCCGCTGCGCCGCAGGCACGCCGAAGCCCGCCAGGATGGCCTGCTGGAATGCGGAGCTGGAGACGACGGCGAACGGCGCAGGGTTGGGCCGCGTGATGGCGCCGGCGAAGAGAGCGAACGTGGCCCGTTCGTCAAACTGCAGCGGCGCGCGCTGCTTGCCCTGCTCGAAGAACCACGAGCCCCCGACGAAGCCCGTGACGCGGTCGCCCGCTTCGAAGTTGAGGCGGAACTCCTGGCTCCACTGCTGGCCCTTGGTCTCGTTGCCGCCGATCAGGATCGGATAATCGAAGCCGTCCGGATCGAAGGTCTCGAAGGCGGTGAAGAACCGGTAGCCCGTGGTGGAGGTTAGCGTGAGCGCGCTGGAGAGATCGTAGGCGGCGATAAGCGTGCCGCTGGTCACTTCCCGCTCCACGCCGAGCGCGCGGCCGTTGTCAAACGCCGCGCGCGTGTTGACGCCGAGCGCTGTGAAGGGGCTCGTGTCGCCGCCCTGCGGGGCGTAGTTGCCCGCCTTGAAGGCGGTGCCGCTGGTGGCGTCGTCCTGGTAGTTGAAGATCGCGTCGATGCGCAGCGCAGAGGTGGGGTCGAAGCGCACGGCGAGGCGCGCGGCCTTCGTCTCCACGCCGCCAAGGTCCTCCCCGCCCTGAAGGTTCTTCGAGAATCCATCCCGCTCCCGCAACACGCCGGCGAGGCGCACGGCGAGCATGTCCTCGATCACAGGCGCGTTCACCACGCCCACGACGCGCGAAGACGAATAGTCTCCCAGCGCCACATCCACGGAGCCGCCGAAGTCGTTCAGGCGGGCCTTGTTCTGGATGATGTCGATGCCGCCGATCAGCGCGCCGCGCCCGAACAGCGTGGGCTGTGGGCCCTTGGCCACTTCGATCCGCTCAAGGTCGAACGGCTCGATCGCAGAGCCCGCCGCGCGCGAGATGGACACGCCGTCCTGGAACACCGCGATGCGGGGCTCCTGGTTGGCTTCCGTGGAGTCCGAGGTGATGCCGCGGATGGCGAAGCCGGGATTGTTGGGGGACTGGTCCTGGATTTCGAGGCCGGGCACCAGCGTGGCGATTTCCTCGAGCGTATCGAGACCGTAGTTGTCGATGAATTCGCTGTTGTAGGCCGTCAGCGCGATCGGCACGTCGATCAGCGCCTGCTCCCGCTTCTGCACGGTGACGACAATTTCGTCCGAGACGGGCGCATCGCCCTGGGAGACCTGTTCCTGCGCGTGCGAAACCTGGGCGAAACCCATGGCCCCCATCAGCGCAACGGCGCTCGTCCAAACTCTGCGCATGGCAAATCCCCGTCTGATTTCGCGGTCGCAATAGACGCGGGTGATGACAGCGCGGTGACGCCGGCATGACATCCGCGCGAAGAGCGTGGGGTGTGGCGCCGACGCGACGTCGCCACGTCCCGATGCTCGGGAACGGCGGCGGCGCGCGGGGGCGCCTAGGCGGCGCCGTCGAGCATGCCCTTGAAGCCGCTGGGCGCATGCGGCCCGATGACAAGCTGCTCCACGATGCCGATGCCGTCCGACCCCGTGCCCGCCCCTTCATGGCGCGCGGCCGCCACCGCCTGGATGTGCAGGTGCATGGGCGAGAGCGGATCGAGATCGGCGGGCTTGAAATCCTCGCGCGCCTGCGCGGCCTCTCCCTTCCAGTGTCCGTGACCCCAGTCGGGATGGCCGTAGCCGATGCCCTTCATCATGAAGGTGTCGATCGGTTTCCACGTCACGGTGTGCGTGCGTCCGGCGGAATCAAGACCGGTCAGCGTTGCGCCGGCGGCGTGTCGCGCGCCCTTGCGCCAGGTCATGGCGATCTTCGGATCGGCGAGATGGAAATCCTGCCCGGCGGCGGCGCCGTCCATAGCCAGGGTGGCGCGGGTATTCCAGGCGGCGCCCTCTGCGTCGTCGTTGACGTGGAAGTACAGCGAGAGATTGGGAAAATTGGTGGGCGTCCACAGCCAGTAGAACTGGGGCGCGACGGCCGGCGCCGGGGGCTGGGCGTCGGCGGCGCCCACGGGCCGCACCCCCCACGACCGGTCCCTGGTGCCCAGCCCGCCGGCGTACGTTTCGCGTTTGCCGTCCACCTCCACCCATCCGCTCCAGCGCACGTTCTGGGTGAACCGGGTCAAATCCATCATGGTGCGGGGGCCGAGGCGGCGGGTGAAGCGCGGCTCCTGGATTGGGAAGCTGCGCCCCTCCATGACCAGGTCGGCGCTGATCCCCTCGCGGCTCTCCACGATCAGGCGCAGCTTCTGCAACGGCTCGATCACCTCGATGCGGATCGGCCCCACGACAGTGTCCATCCGCTCCATGCCGAGGAGCCGGGAGGCGTGGACGCAGTGCTGGACGCCGTCGCGCAGCACCGAGAAGTGCGCGTCCGCCACGTTCAGGTGCGGATACACCCCAAAGCCCACGCCGAAATAGCCGCCGCCATCGGGACGGTAGCCGCAGAAAAAGTAGCGGTCGTAGAAGTTGCGATCCGTTCCGGAGAACGCGATGGGCTCCGGCGTCTGGTGGATCGGATACTCGTCGCCTTTGGTGAGCATGGCGCAACCTCCTCGTCGTTTCGGCGGACCGTAGTGGCCCGCAGGGCGGAGCGCAAAGCGCCCCGCCCCCGCGCCGGCGGTCCACGCCGCCTTTCCGCCACGGCGCCCTTACACCGCCTGCCGTGCGCGCCTAAACTGCCCCCATGACCGTCGATGAAATCAACGCCTTTTTAGCCGAAGGCTTTCCGGGGCGTGAGGGGCGCGCGCACGTCGAGCACGCCGACGGCGTGACCGCGCGTTGCCGCGTGCGCTACCACGAAACCCAGCTGCGCCCCGGAGGTACGCTGTCGGGTCCCACGATGATGGCGCTGGCGGACACCGTGGTCTATGCGCTCATTTTTTCGTCCGTCGGCTTTTCGCCGCTGTCGGTGACGACAAACCTGTCGATCAATTTCCTGCGCAAACCGAAGCCGGCCGACCTGATCGCGGAGGCGCGCCTTCTGAAGCGCGGCAAGGCCCTGTTCGTGGCCGACGTGCTGATTCGCTCCGATGGCGAGACCTCGCCCGTGGCGCATGCCGTGGTGACGTACTCGATCCCGCCGAAGGGCGCGGCATGAACCTCTTCGCCGCCTACGCCCTGATCGGCGCGCTCATGGGGTGCGTTTCGGTGATCGTGGGCGCCTTCGCCACGCACGGCGTGAGCGATCCGCGCGCGCACGAGCTGATGGACATCGGAGCGCGCTACCAGTTCATGCACGCGATGGCCTCGATCGCGTCGCTGACGTTCTGGAACTGGGGCGCGCGCCGCGCGCGGTTTGCGCCGCCGGCGTTCTTTATCGGCATCGTCGCGTTCTGCGGCTCGCTTTACGCCATGGCCCTGGGCGCACCGTCCGCACTCGGCATGATCACGCCCATCGGCGGCCTGTGCTTTCTGGCGGGCTGGCTTGTGCTCGCGTGGGCGGCGCTCACGCTCAAGACACCACGAGAGAGAGGAACCGCGCCATGACCACCGCCATGCCCCCCGTCAGCTTCGTGGAGACCAACGGCATTCGCATGGCCGTCTATGAAGCGGGTCCCGCCGACCAGGCGCCGCCGCTCGTGCTGTGCCACGGCTTCCCGGAGCTCGCGTTCTCCTGGCGCCACCAGCTGCGCGACCTGCCCAAGCATGGCCTGCGCGTGATCGCCCCTGACCAGCGCGGCTACGGCCTCACCGACCGCCCAGCGCCGGTGGAAGCCTACGACATGCATAACCTCTGCGCCGATCTTGTGGGCCTCCTGGACGCCAAGGGCGTCGACAAGGCCGTGTTCTGCGGCCACGACTGGGGCGGCTTCGTGGTGTGGCAGATGGCGCTGCGCCATCCGGACCGGGTCGCCGGCGTCATCGGCCTGAACACCCCGCACATGGCCCGCCTGCCCGCCGACCCCATCATGCTCATGCGCATGCGCTTCGGGGAGGACATGTACATCGTCTACTTCCAGAAGCCCGGCGAGGCCGACGCCCTGCTGGGGGCGGACGTGGAAAAATCCATGCGCATGTTCATGCGCCGCAGCGCGATGACCCAGGAGGCGTTCGCGGCGCTGCCGGAGTCGCAGCGAAACTTCGCGCTGGTGCGCGGGCTTGAGGAGTTCACCGGCGCCGAGCCCGGAACCTCGCCCCTGCTCTCGCCGGAAGAGCTCGCCGTCTACGTCGAAGCGTTCAGCCGGACCGGCTTCACCGGGCCCATCAACTGGTACCGCAACTTCACCCGCAACTGGGAGCAGGCCGCCGCCTACGGCGACGAGATCGCCGTCCCGTGCCTCATGATCACCGCGGAGAACGATCTCGTGCTGCCGCCGTCGATGTCGGAGGGCATGGAGGCCCTCATCCCGCGCCTGTCGCGCCACAACGTCCTCAACAGCGGCCACTGGACCCAGCAGGAGCAACCCGACGAGGTGACCGAGGTCATCGCGGGCTGGATGGCCAGGACGTTCGGTTGACGCACCCTTGGCCGGCGGACGGGGCCGCCTTGCGCCCCATGCGGCGGCGGCGGCTGCGGATTCCCTGGCGCCGCGGATGCGCCCGCTTGCCCTCCGCCCCCAGTTTCCGTAACCCCTGAAGGTATGAACGCCCCCGTTTCACCGCCGCGCCGCGACCTTTATGGCGCGGTGGAGCCGTTCCACACCGAGCAGCTGCGCGTCTCGGCCCGCCACGTCCTGCACGTGGAGCAGTGCGGCGCGCCGCGCGGCTTGCCCGCCATCGCGCTGCACGGCGGCCCGGGCGGGGGCTCCAGCCCGGAGATGCGCCGGTTCTTCGATCCCACGCGCTACCGCCTCGTCCTGTTCGACCAGCGTGGTTGCGGCCGGTCCACGCCCCATGCCGACGTGACGGAAAACACCACCTGGGATCTGGTGGAGGATATCGAGCGCATCCGCACGCGGCTCGGGATCGAGAAGTGGCTGGTGTTTGGCGGCTCCTGGGGCTCAACCCTCGCGCTCGCCTACGCGGCGACGTATCCTGAGCGCGTGGCGGCCATCGTGCTGCGCGGCGTGTTCCTGCTCACGGCGGCGGAGATCCACTGGTTCTACCAGTCCGGAGCGAGCCACATCTTCCCCGACGCCTTCGAGCGCTACGTGGCCCCGATTCCAGCGGCCGAGCGCGGCGATCTTCTGGGCGCCTTCCACAAGCGGTTGATGTCGGACGACCGGGCGGTGCGCCTGGCGGCGGCGCGGGCATGGGCCCGCTGGGAGGGCGAGACCATCTCCATCGCCGGCCCCTCCGGCTTGCCCCAGCGGTTCAACGACGACCGCTTCGTGGAAGCGTTCGCGCGTCTTGAATCCCACTATTTCGTCAACAAGGGCTTCTTCGCGGAGGACGGCTGGCTCCTGAAACAGGCGCCCCGCTACCGCGCTATTCCCGGGCGCATCATCCATGGCCGCTACGACGTGTGCACGCCCTACTCCTCCGCATGGGCTCTGAAGCGCGCGTGGCCGGAGGCGGAGCTCGCCACCGTAGGCGATGCTGGCCATTCAAGCCTTGAGCCGGGCATCGTCGACGCGCTGATCCGCGCGACCGACCACTTCATCGACCACGCACGCTGGTAGATCGGCGCGTCCGCGCTGCCGACGTCAAAAAAGTCCAGCCCCACAACCGGATCCGGCGTGGGACGCTCTCGCGCCCCACGCCGGCCCAGCCCCCCTTCCGCGCGCGTCCCCCGAAACGGGCCAGCGGATGCGAGCGGCATGGGGACCCTAGCGGCGCGATCCCGTCCGGTCAAACGCCATGTTTGCTAACATCGCGCATACTCTAAACTCTTGCGGATAGCGTCGAACGATGTGGACTTGACGGTTCCCGCGGACAGCGCGATCCTGACCGAGACTGGAGTGGGGGGCGCGTTGGGGTGGACATCACCCCTCGTGACACGTGTTCAACCTGCTTTCGTGGGGCTCCCCCAATGGCTTTTCTCGCCTACACTCTCGCCGTCGATACCTCGCTCGCTGAACTGATCGACCAACTTTGTGACGAAGACTATGCCGACTTGATGGCCGGCTTCTCCGCAATCGAGGACAGCATCAGGCTCTTCGCTCGCCACGGCATCGCGCCCGACCGCATCCGCACATGCAGCGCGCGCCTCACGCTCGAGGCTGCCTTTGACGCAGACATCGGGCGCTTCGTGCTGGTCTCCATCCTCGTCGACGGCGCGCCACGCCCGCCGACCCAAACCGCGCCAAGGCCATCGCCGCGCAGTCCGGAAACACATTTGAAACAGTATCGCAGTGAGATCCGTTTTACGCTTCCAAGGCGTCGTCGCTTGTCGGAGATAACGCCCGCGGCTCTATGGTTCTTGCAAAAGATTTCGCAGAGTTCGTCTGGTCCGTGCGCGATGACTTCAACACTGAAGATCAAGACTGTGCAGTTGCATGACCTGAAACACTTGGACCTCGCACAGAACAATAGCCCCGCGCCGGACGTCATTTCTCCCTGGATCGTCGGGAACCGCCGCAATACCTGGCCCGACGCGTCCTCCGACGCCCTTTCCGCCACAGACCGAGAAGTCCTGGATCATCCATGAAGAAGAGCACCCGGAAACCGCGCAAGCAGCCCAGTGAAGAACAGACGACGCTGGTGTATTCGACCACGCTTGGCCGCGCGAAATTTCCGGAATTCATCCAGATGAGCTACGGCGAGAAAGCCATCATCGGGTTCGATCGCTACGGCCGGCTGCTGGGGGCCATCGTGCCGATGGAAGCGGTCAAGATACTCGCGGGCCGCGAGGCCGAGTTGAACCACCTGGTGCGCGAACAGATCGCCCACGCGGCGGCGGAGCTGCTCTCCCAGTCGCCCCAACCGTTGAGCGTCGATGCGTTCGCCAGCGGGGCCGCCAAGCAGAAAGCCCCGCGCACGATCATGGAACGCGCCGAGATCGCCGCGCGCAGGGAGCGCCGCGCCGCGCGCAAAACCGCCAAGACCCGCCGGCCCGCGCCCTAGAGCGCGATCATTTCCGTTTGAACCAGCCTGAAATGATCGCGCTCCAAACAAATGGTGAGATCGAGGCTCACGTCTTCGACTGCTTCAGTCAAAGCCGATCAGGGTCCGAACGGCCCCGTCTCCAGGTCGCCCGCTACCAGAGCAACCCGCGCGTGGCGGCCTGGTCCCTGTGCAGGTCGATGCTGAGCACGATGGCGTAGCCCGCCATCAGCGTGAGCATGGCCGTGCCGCCGAAAGAGATCAAAGGCAGCGGGATGCCCACCACCGGCATGAGCCCGATCACCATGGACGTGTTGATGATCACATAGAGCCCCAACGTCACGGCGATCCCGGCCGCCGCGAGCCGCCCGAACATCGTGCGCGCCCTCATGGACACCGCCATCGTCAGCAGGAAGAGCGCGAAGTACATCGCCAGCACGGCAATGGCGCCCACGAGACCGAACTCCTCCCCGATCATCGTGAAAATGAAGTCGGTGTGCTTCTCCGGCAGGAAATCGAGCTGGCTCTGCGAGCCCTGCAGGTAGCCTTTGCCGAACAGCCCCGCCGACCCGATGGCGATCTTCGATTGCGCCACGTGGTAGCCGGTGCCGAGCGGATCGGCTTCGGGGTTGATGAAGGTGTTGATGCGGTCCCGCTGGTACTGGTGGAGGACGAAGAAGTACGCCGCGATGGCGCCGCCCACCGCCGCGCCGGCGGCGGGAATGATGTAGCGCCAGCGCAGCCCCGCCAGGAACATGATGCCCACGCCCGCCATCAGGATCATCAGCGCCGTGCCCAGGTCCGGCTGCTTCATCACCAGCGTCACGGGCGCCACGATCATCAGGAGCGGCGGGATCGACCACAGCAACGTGCCGGCGTGACGGGGATCGAGGTTCTGGAAATACCGCGCGAGCGCGAGCACGATGCCGATCTTCATGATCTCCGACGGCTGCAACGACAGCGGGCCAAGATCGAGCCAGCGCGTGGCGCCCATGCGCGTTTCGCCGAAGAACTCCACGCCCACCAGCAAGGCGAGCGTGCCGAAGTACACGGGGTACGCGATCGCCAGCCAGACGCGCGCGTCGAAGAGCGCAATGGCGATCACCGCCGCGAGCACGAATGCGAACCGCGAGCCGTGCGCGAGCGGGCGCCCCGCCCACGACCCTTCGGCGACGGAGAAGTGCATGATCACGCCCGTCACGGCGAGTGCGCACAGCAGCGTGATGATCGTCCAGTTGAGGCGCGAGAGTTTGTCGCCGACGCCGCGTGGGCGGCCCGCGGAAGACATCATCGTCATGGGCGCGGCCCCCTGCCCCGCGGGCGTTCGTCAGACGGGCTCATGCCGGCCTCCTCGCAGCGGGCTCGTTGCGCGCTTCCAGCGTGCGCACCGATGCGGCTTGCCGGTTGGAGGGATCCTTCTTGAGCACGAGACGCATCACGTCCGCCGCGATCGGCGCCGCCGCCGCCGAACCGCCGCCGATGTAGCCGGGCGTGCCGGGGAACCGCACCTCGTCGCTGCCGCCATGCTCCACCACCACGGCGCACGCGTAGCGCGGTTTGTGGACGGGGCCGTAACAAACGTAGAGCGCATGGTCGCGCAGGCGCCACTCCAGCTGGTTGTTGCTCTTGACGCCGCGGGCGCGCTCGGCCGCGGTGATCACGCGGACCTGGGCGGTGCCGGTCTTGCCGCCCATCTGCACCTGCAGGTGGCCCGGCGGCGGCGTAGGCGCTTCCACCACGGCGTTGGTGGCCGGATCGTACCAGAGGCCGAGATTGCCCGTGGAGCGATAGGACGTGCCGCCCGGCTCGCTGGCCACGCCGAAGCACCCGTTCAGCACCACCTTGGACGCCTCCAGGTTGATGGGCAGCTGGCGGGGCGTTGGCGGCGGCGCGACGCCAGGGCCCTCATGTACCAGCCGCGGCGTCACCGCGAGCCCGCCGTTGGCCACGCGCGCCATCATCACCGCCAGCTGCAGCGGGCTGGCCAGCAGATCGCCCTGGCCGATGGCGGTGTTGAGCACGATGCCCGCGGGCATCGGATCGCGGCGCTTGGATTTCCACCACGCCTCGTCAGGCACGACGCCCGGCGTCACGGAGGGCACGCCGATATCGTACCTCACGCCCAGCCCCAGCAGGCGCGCCGTATCCGCCAGCCGCTGCTGGCCGGCGCGCAGCGCCGCCTGGTAGAAGTACACGTCGCAGCTGCCCTTCATGGCGTCGTGCAGATCGACGGTGCCGTGGCCTTCGCGTTTCCAGCAGTGGAAGTTGCGCCCGCCGAACGGGAAGTAGCCCGAGCAGTGGACCCGGAAGTTGGTCGGCACGCCGGCGTCGAGAGCCGCGATGCCGGTGCATATCTTGAAGGTCGAGCCCGGTGAATACGCTCCCGTCACCGCCTTGTGGAACAGCGGCTTGTACGGATCGTCGTTCAGCTCCTTGAAGCGGACGGTGGAGATGCCGTTGACGAACTCGTTGGGGTTGAAGCCGGGAGAAGACGCCATGGTGATGACGTCGCCGGTCACGACGTCCATGACGACGCATGCCCCGGAAAGGCCCGCCATGCGCTCCATGGCGGCGCGCTGGCATTCGGCGTCGATGGTGAGCACCACGCCGCGCCCCGGCTTGGGGTCGCGCGTTTCGCCGCCGAATTCGTTGACCACGCGGCCCGCGGCGTTGACCTCCACCATGCGCCAGCCGGCCTCGCCGTGGATGGCGTCCTCCAGGTGCGCCTCAAGGCCCGACTTGCCCACGCGCACGTCCGGATTGCGCAGGTAGACCGCGCGCCGTTCGTCGCCGGCGGCGATGACGGCGTCGATCTCGCGCTGGTTGGGCTTTTGCACATAACCGATGGGATGGGCGAAGGCGATGTCCTGCGGATAGCGCCGCACGAGCGCCGATTCCGCGCGCACGCCCGGCAGCTCCGGCAGCCGCACGTTGATGGCGCTGAACTCGTCCCAGCGCAGGCCCTGGCGCACGATCACGACGTCGGATTGCTTGGCGGCGTTGGCTTCGCGCACCTTTCGGGCGATGGCGTCCTGGGGCATGGCGAGGATGGCGCCGATCTCGCCGATGATCTTTTCCAGGTTCTTGCGGCCGACCTGCTCGGGGATCAGCGTGACGCGGTAGTCGGGGCTGGTGACGGCCAGCGTTTCGCCGAAACGGTCGTACAGAACGCCGCGCGGCGGGGCGATGATGCGCTGGTCGAAGCGGTTGTCGCGCGCTTCGTCGGTGTAGGTGTCGGTGACGAGGTTTTCCGCCTGAAGGTATGCAAGGCGCGTGACGATGGCGCCCATCATCGTCATGGCGCCGCCCGAAATCAGGATGGCGCGGCGGTTGAACACGCTGTGGAGGTCGCGCTTGGCTGTGGTCATCTCACACCGTACTCGTTTCCATGTAGAGCGGACGCACGAACGGAAACAGGGCCGCGGTCACGGCGCACGCCTGCGCGAAGGGCGCCAGTTCGAAGGCGCCGCCCAGCGCCCACGGCGCCACCAGCGCCGCCACGCCGCACAGCCCCGCGCACATCGCCACGAACCCCGCCCACAGCGACCAGACGTTCGGCGACCGCATGGCCCGCGCCGTCACCCAGCCGATCAGGTAGGCGGACAGAAACAGCACCACGCTCAGGCCGATCGGCCCTCCCGCCAGCTGGTCCTGGATCAGACCGAGCACCGCCAGCGTGACCGGCGCGCGCGCCCCCCGCAGCGCGTTGACCCGCTCCATCTCCTCCACTTCCGAGGCCCAGCCGTACGCCGCCCACAGCACGGCCATGGGCGTCCAGGGGTGCGCCGCCAGCGGACCCAGCGGAAACGCCGGCAGGATCACGCTCACCACCGCCACGACAAAGCCGATCAGCCGGAGGCCGCCGCGCTGGGTGTCCGGTGAGAAGAACGTGAGCGCCCTCATTGCGGGGGCCCGGCATTGGCCGGCGGCGCGGGCGCGGCGTCGGGAATGGGCGGGGCGGCGTCATCGTCGGCGGAGCCCGGCGGCGGAGGCGTCTGCGGCGCAAGGATCGGGGTGCGCTTCTGGGGCGCGGCCACGGACGCCGCCGCCACCGCCAGCGGCGACGCCGGCGCAAAGCCCGGCAGCGGCGGGCCTTCGGTTTCGACAGGCGCGAGTTCCGGCGGCGTCACCGGGGCGAACGGAATGAGACGGACGTAGTCGATCGCCGCGCTGGCCGCCGACAGGCGCACCCGCCAGACGCCGTCGTCCCCCCGCTCCGCCGTGCCCACCAGCAGGCCCCGGGGGAACACGCCGCCGTCGCCGGACGTGACCACCCGCTCCCCCTGCCGCAGCGCGTTGGCGGGGGCCTGGTGGTCGAGCCGCGGGGACGTGAGCGTGACCTGCCCGGTCTCCAGCTTCGGCGTCGTGGAGGCGTCTCCCGACAGCATCGCCCGCACGCGGCTCTGCAGACCCATCACCGGGATGCGGGAGTTGAAGTCATCGAGCAGCAGCACGCGCGAGGATCGCTGCCCCAGCGCCACGACGCGGCCCACAAGGCCGTTCTCGTTGACTGCGATATAGCCCTTCCGCACGCCGTGGTCGGCGCCGGCATTGGCCAGCAGGGTGCGCTTGAACGGCCCGGCCGCATCCAGGATGAGCCGCGCGGACACCGCCTGATCGTTGACCGCGATGGCGCCGTACGTTTCCGGGGGCATCTTCAGCAGCGCCTCGTAGCGCTCCATCCGTTCGGAGAGCGCAAGCGCGGTTTCCCGCCACTGACGCAGCTGCTGGTTTTCCTTTTCCAGTTTTTCGATGCGCTCCGCCGCCGCCCACGCGTCGCCCACCCGCTTGAAGAAGCGGCCTGTGGCGGCGGCCGGCCCAGCGCCGGCCCGCAGGCCGTCGGCGGAGACGTCGTCCACGCCGGGGGCGCTTGACCCCTCTCCGCGCATGACAAGCGCGCCGACACCCACGGCGGTCAGGGCGAGCGCGGAGACGACCCCCACCGTGATCTGGACGCCCGTGCGGCGCGCACTGCCTCTCCGTCTGGCCACGGCTCTGATTCCTCGACGTTTCGCGCCCTACTCTAGCGCAAGGCCCTTCAGACGTCAGGCGTCAGCAGCCGCTTGCCCTCGGGCGTGTTCAGGTGTTCCAGCGCCTTGCCGCAGCCGAGCACGACGCACGCCAGCGGATCGTCGGCGATGGAGACGCGGATGGAGATCCGCTCCGTCAGGACCTGGTCGAGATTGCGCAGCAAAGCGCCGCCGCCCGTCAGCATGATGCCGACGTCGTAGATGTCGGCGGCGAGTTCGGGGGGCATGTTGTCGAACGCCTGCTTCACCGCCTCCACGATGTGGGCGACCGGATCGGTAAGCGCCTCGGCCACCATGGCCTCGGTGACGGCCACCTCCTTGGGGGTGCCGCCGATGTTGTCACGGCCCTTGATCATCAGGGTGAGGCCGTGGCCTTCGTCCGGCGCCTTGGCGGTGCCGATTTCCTTCTTGATCCGCTCGGCGGTGCTGTCGCCGATGAGCAGGTTCTCGGTGCGGCGCAGGTACTGGATGATGGCCTCGTCCATCTTGTCGCCGGCCACGCGCAGCGAGCGCGACCAAACGACCCCGCCCAGCGAGAGCACGGCGATTTCCGTGGTGCCGCCGCCGATGTCGACGACCATGCACCCGGCCGGATTGTCGATCTGCAGGCCCGCCCCCACCGCTGCCGCCACCGGCTCCTCGATCAGCTTCACGTCCCGCGCGCCGGCGGCCTGAGCGCTCTCCAGAATGGCGCGCCGCTCCACCGGGGTGGCCCCTGTGGGCACGCAGATCACGATCCGCGGGCTGATCAGCGTGGGGCGGGGCATCACCTTCTTGATGAACTGCTTGATCATCTCCTCGGCGACGTCGAAGTCCGCGATGACCCCGTCCCGGAGCGGGCGGATCACGTCCATCATCCGGTGCGTCTTGCCGAGCATGCTCTTGGCCTCGGCCCCCACGGCGTGCACGACCTTGCGCCCGCCCTCGGTGACGTAGGCGACCACCGACGGCTCGTTCAGCACGATCCCGCGGTTCTTCACGTAGATCAGGGTGTTGGCCGTCCCCAGATCGATGGCCAGATCCGGGGCGACGAGACCGAAGAAATTCCCGAACATCGAACCTCTCAAACGCCGACCGCCCAGGCCATCAGCCCCTATGCCCTGCGGTCTAGCGAGCAATTCTTACGTTTAAGCAAACCTTCCGCCCCAAAGCCGTAACAAGGCTGACAAACCCTTGTGACGACTGCAAAAAAGTCCGCCGAC
>JANRIM010000071.1:0-6636 GCA_033764865.1 Hyphomonadaceae bacterium | reverse complement strand
CAGCCGCACGCCGATGAAAAAGATGGGTTGGTGGGCCAGCGACACCGCCGTCCTTCACTTCGACGACGTTCTTGTGCCCTTCGAGAACATGCTGGGGGCCGAGAACCAGGGGTTCGGCGGGATCGTTCTGAACTTTAACGGCGAGCGTCTGGGCATGGCGGCGGGCGCGAACGCCTATGCTCGCGTGTGCATGGAAGAGGCCGTCGCCTGGGCGCGCGACCGGCGCACGTTCGGCAAGCGGCTCGCCGACCATCAGGTTATCCGCCACAAGATCGCGGAGATGCTGCGCCAGATCAACGCGACGCAGGCCTATCTGGAGATGTGCGCGTGGCGGGTGCAAAACGGCGAAACGCCGGCCGCCGATCTCGCGATGCTGAAAGTGCAAGCGACCTTGACCATGGAGTTCTGCGCGCGCGAGGCGATGCAGATTCTGGGCGGAGCGGGCTATATTCGCGGCAGCCGCGTCGAGCGCATCTATCGCGAAGTGCGCGTCAACGCGATCGGCGGCGGCTCGGAAGAGATCATGCGCGACCTGGCGGCGCGCCAGCTGGGCGTGTGACCGGTTCATCGCCCGACGCTTTCCCGCCCGCAGCCCACGTCCCCATGCCTCACGCCACGGCGGCCTTCAGGCGGATCGGCGGGAAGAAGTGCACCACCTGGCCGGCGGCGACGGGGGCTTCTTCGGTTTCGGCGGGGCCGTCGTCGTTCATGATCGGGCGCAGCGTGTCCGCCAGATCGATCTCGGCGGCTTCGCGCTCGGCCCGTTCGGGGAAGGACAGGATCAGCACATGGGTGGCCCCCAGCAGTGTGGCCTCCTCCCAGCGTTCGTGGCCGGCCATCCGCACGGCGAGATTGGCGGTGCGCGACAGGAAGAGCGGCGTCCACTGGCGGCCGTTGAACGCGGGCCGCGCGAACGCGTAGACCGCAGGCCCTTCCGGGAACGCGCCATCGGGGCGCAGCGCGGCGAACCGGTAGAGCTTGCCCGTGGCACCCTTGAAAACTGCTTCCTGCATGTCACGTCCTCGCCCTGTGTTCGTTGTCTGTTCCGTTGTGACACACGCCAATGTTCCTGTAAAGTTCCGTTCATCGTATTTTTTGCTCACAGCGCCGCTGCGCCGTCCCGCGCCTTTCCTTGTGCGGCGAAGATCGCCATCTTGCGCCCATGGATCCCAAGCACGCCCACGCGCACGATCACGGGCATGACCACGCCGCACCCCCGAGGATCGACCGCGCCCAGCACCTGGCGCGCGCCGCGGCGTTGTGCGCGGACGCGGGCGAAAGCCTCACGCCGCTGCGCCGGCGCGTGCTGGAGCTGCTGATCGACGCGGGCGGGCCGGCGAAGGCGTACGACCTCCTGGACGGGCTCAAGACCGACGCCGGCGCCGCCAAACCGCCCACCGTCTACCGCGCGCTGGAATTCCTCACCCGGCTGGGCCTCGCCCACCGCGTGGAGACGCTGAACGCCTTCGTCGCCTGCGACGTGGGGGCGTGCGCGCGCGCGACCATCTTTCTATTGTGCACGGGCTGCGGCCGCACGGAGGAATCCGACGCCGGCCATGCGCTCGTGGACGTGGGCGAGGCTGCGGCGCGCTCCGGCTTCGCCATCGAGCGCACCACCATCGAGGCGCGCGGGCTGTGCGCTTCGTGCGCCGCCGCCGCATGAGCAAGACGCCGCCCCCGCTGCCGCTCGAACTCTACCGCGGCTCCGTCAACGCGTGGGAGTGCGACGAGAACCGGCACATGAACGTGCGGTTCTTCGCCGCCCGCGCCATGGAGGGCCTCGCCTTCCTCGCGGCCGCCATCGACATGCCGCGCGCCTTCCAGGAGAAGGCCTCATCGACGCTGCTGGTGCGCGACATGCACGTCCGCTTCCACAAGGAAGCCCACCAGGGCGCGGCGCTCTCCATGCGCGGCGGCGTCGTCGCGCTGGGCGAGACCACGATGACCGTGGTCCAGGAGCTTGCGCACGCCGACGGCAAGACGGCGGCGACGTTCGTGTCCGTGCTGGCCCACGCCCATCCGCACAAGCAGACGCCGTTCCCCTGGTCGAGCCGCGTGCGCGCCCGCGCGGAGGGCCTCATGTGCGCGCTGCCGGCGCACGCCAAGCCGCGCTCCATTACGACGGCTGCGCCCACCGCGCCCACGGTCGCCGAGGCGGAAGCGCTGGGCGCGCCGGTGGTGGGCCGGCTCATGGTGACGCCGGATCACTGCGACGCCTTCGGGTGGATGCGCATGGAGCTGTTTCTCGGGCGCGTCTCCGACGCGGTGCCCAACCTGCTGGCGGACTGGCGCGCGGAGGTCGGCCGCGCCGCCGGCATCGCCGACGCCAACCAGACCGGCGGCGCGGTGCTGGAGTACCGCCTGTGCCCCCGCCGCTGGCCGCGCGCGGGCGATCTCCTGGAAGTGCGCTCCGGGGTCGTGGAGGTGGCGGAAAAGACCAACCGGCTCGTGCACTGGCTGCTCGATCCGGTCTCCGGCGACGCCTGGTGCACGGCGGAGGCCGTGGCGGTGACGTTCGACCTGACCACGCGCAAGACGATCGTGATCCCGCCCGCGCAACGGGCCGCGCTCGAAACCCGCGCCGTGCCCGGCATGCATATCTGACGCCGCCGCCATAAAGACGAACGCGCGTTAACCAACCGGCAAAGTCTTTACGCCTATCCCATGACGTCGGCCCGTCCCGCTTCGGGCCCCGTGCCCGTGGAGCGTGACGCTCATGAAGACATGCCTCGTCGTCGACGACAGCCGCGTGATCCGCAAGGTGGCGCGCCGGATCCTGGAGGACCTGCGCTTCCATGTCGAAGAGGCGGGCGACGGCCTGGAGGCGCTCACCGCCTGCCGCAAGGCGATGCCGGAAGCCATCCTGCTGGACTGGAACATGCCGGTGATGACGGGCATCGAATTCCTCCGCGCGCTGCGCAAGGAGCGCGGCGGCGAGGCGCCCGTCGTCGTGTTCTGCACGACGGAGAACGACGTTGAGCACATCTCCGAGGCCATCAAGGCCGGCGCCAACGAGTACATCATGAAGCCGTTCGACGGCGACATCCTGCATTCCAAGTTCATGGAAGCGGGCCTGCTGGCCCACGAGGCGGCATGATGGCCGCAGCGCTTGCGGACACCGATTTCGCGTTTGTGGCCCGCGAGGTGAAGGCGCGCTCCGGGCTCGTGCTGACGGCGGAGAAATCCTACCTGCTGGAGACGCGGCTTGCGCCCATCGCGCGCAAGGAAAGCCTCGCCAGCGTGGCCGAGCTCGCGGCCGCCGCGCGCCTGCGACGCGACGAGCGGCTGATCTGGCAGATCACCGACGCGCTCACCACCAGCGAAACCCAGTTCTTCCGCGACAAGGCGCCCTTCGCGCTGCTGCGCGACCATGTCATCCCCCACCTGCAACAGGCCGAGCCGCAGCGGCGGCTGCGGATCTGGTGCGCGGCCACCTCCACCGGCCAGGAGGCGTTCTCGCTGGCCATGATGCTGGACGACCTGCGCGCGGAAGGCCGGGGCGTCGACGCCGAGATCATCGCCACCGACATCTCCGAGCGTCTGCTGGAGAAGGCCCGCGCGGGACTGTTCACCCAGTTCGAGGTGCAGCGGGGCCTGCCGATCCGCACGCTCATCCGCCACTTCGAGAAGGTGGGCGACCTCTGGCGCATCGCCGACCGCATCCGCGCCATGGTGCGCTTCCAGCGCTTCAACCTGCTCGACGACCTGCGCCCGCTGGGCATGTTCGACATCGTGCTGTGCCGCAACGTGCTGTGCTACTTCGCGCCTGAGCAGCAGCGCGACACGCTGGAGCGGATCGCGGCGCAGATGCGCGACGAGGGCGCGCTGGTGCTGGGGGCGGGTGAGTCCACCGTGGGCGTCAGCGACGCGTTCGCGCCGGAGGGCGGCTTCTACCGCCGCCTCGATCCCCGCCGGGCGGCGGCGCGCGTGGCGTAGCGACAAGCGCCGCCGGGACCGTTAGAGAGGCCGCTTCACCAGCGGGGCCCATCGCAGCATGTTTCGTTCCCTCAGCGCGCGCGTGGTCGCAGCGCTCGTTCTCGGCCTCGGCGCGGGCGCGGCGATCCAGGCCGGCGACGCCGCCGCCTGGGCCAATGCGGTATCGGTGGTGGAGGCGCTCGGCGCGCTATGGCTGAACGCGCTCAGGATGACGGTGATCCCGCTCATCGTGTCCCTTCTGGTGACGGGGATCGCCTCGGTGGCGGACGCCGCCGCCACCGGCCGCCTGGCGACCCGCGCCATAGCGCTGTTCACCGTGCTCATCGCCTTCGCCGCCGCCTACAGCACGCTGGCGACGCAGGGTCTCCTATCGCTGTGGCCCATCCCGCCGGAGGCTGCGCGCGCGTTCATCGCCGGCGCGCCCGCCACCGACGCCGCCGCCATCACGCCGCCCACCATCGCCCAGTGGCTGAAATCGCTCGCGCCGGCCAATCCCGTGGCCGCCGCCGCGGAGGACCAGATCACACCGCTGGTGGTGTTCGCCGCGTTCCTCGGGTTCGCCGCCACGCGCCTGCCGGCTGACCTGCGCACGCCGCTGATCACGTTCTTCCGCGCGGTGGCGGAGGCGATGATCGTGGTGGTGCGGTGGGTCCTGCACGCGGGCCCCGTGGGCGTGTTCGCGCTGTCGCTGGGCGTGGGGGCGCGGGCGGGCCTCGGCGCGGCGGGGGTGCTGGCGCAGTACGTGGCGATCGTGTCGCTGGTGACCATCGGGATCATCGTCATCGCGTACGCGCTGGCGGTGGTGTGGGGACGCGTGCCGCTACCGGCGTACCTGCGCGCCACCGCGCCCGCGACGGTGGTGGCGTTCTCCACGCAGTCTTCGCTGGCGACGCTGCCCGCGATGCTGACGGCGAGCCGCGAGGGCCTGGGCGTCCCCGCGCGCATCGCGGACGTGATCCTGCCGCTGGCGGTGGCGGTGTTCCGGTTCACGAGCCCGGTGGCCAATCTCGCGGTCGCCTACGTGATCGTGCACCTGTACGGCATCGAGCCCACGCCCGCGCAGATGCTGGCGGCGATGCTGGTGGCGTTCGCGGTGAGCGTGGGGTCCGTGGGCCTGCCGGGGCAGGTCTCGTTCTTCATCTCCATGGCGCCGATCTGCGTGGCGCTTGGGGCGCCCATAGACCTCCTGGGAATCCTGCTGGCCGTGGAGGTGGTGCCCGACATCTTCCGCACCGTGGGCAACGTAATGGGCGACATCGCCGCCGTGACCATCCTGCGCCGCCACGAGCCCCCGGAGGTCGCGCCGGGCGAACCTTGACGGACCCTGCGTGAAGGGGCCGACATGGCGCCCGAGGAGAGGAGACCGACGCCCATGACCAACCTTGCGGAGTCCATGCCGTTTTCGGCGCTCATGGGCGTGGAGGTGACGGAGGCCAGCAAATCCAGAGTGATCGGCCGCATGACCGTGCGCGCCGATCTGTGCACCGCCGGCGGCATCCTGCACGGCGGTGCGATCATGGCGTTCGCCGACGCGCTGGGCGCGGTGGGCGGCTTCCTCAACCTGGAGCCCGGCGCGCGCACCACGACGCTGGAGAGCAAGACCAACTTCCTCGGATCGGCGCCGGAAGGCGCGGTGGTCATCGGCGAGACGACGCCCGCCCACATCGGCAAGCGCACGTCCGTCTGGCACACGCGCATCACCCGCGAAGACGACGGCAAGCAGGTGGCGCTGGTGACGCAGACGCAGATGGTGGTGTAAGGCTGGCGGCGCCCACGCCTACAACGCCTTCGCGAGCACTGCGAATTCGAGGTCGCGCCGCTTCGGCAGGCCGAAGCGCTGATCGTCGAGCGGGAAGGCGCGCCTTTCGCCGGTGGCGGCGTAGCCGAGGCGCTCGTACCAGGCGATGAGTTCGCCGCGCTGGACGATCACCGTCATTTCCATGGCGCGGGCGGCGAACCCGCGCGCGACGCGTTCGGCCTCCGCCACCAGCGCGCGGCCGAGACCCGCGCCCTGCATCGTGGGCCGCACGGTGAGCATGCCGAGATAGCCGAGGCCGCCCGGCTTCCGCGCCACGCACACGCACCCGACGAGCGCGCCGTCGGCCTCCGCGAGCACGAGGGTCTGGGCGGGGTCGGCGATAATCTCCAGGAGCGCCGCCGCATCGGTGCGCTGGCCGCCGAGCAGGTCGGCCTCATGCGTCCAGCCGGCCTTGGCCCCCTCCCCCCTGTATGCGCCCTCGATGAGGGCGTGGAGCGCCGGGACGTCGGCGGCGGCGGCGGGTCGGAAGGTGGTCATGGCGCTTCCTAGCGGCCCGGGGCTGCGGCCTCCAGACTTGACCCCGCCACCGGCGCGTCGCCATTTCCCATCCATGTATCAAACCTTCGACGCCCCGGGCGGCCCGGACATCGGCCGCAAGAACCTTCCCAAGCTGCGCAAGGCGCTGAAAGCCCGCGGGCTCGACGGCTTCGTCATCCCCCACGAGGACGAGTACCAGAACGAGTACGTGCCCGAGGCGCTCGACCGGCTGGCCTGGGTGACCGGGTTCACCGGCTCCGCGGGCGCCGCCGCCGTGCTGGGCGAGAAGGCCGCCGTGTTCGTGGACGGGCGCTACACCCTGCAGGTGCGCGCGCAGGTGGACGGCAAGCTGTTCGCCTACGAGGACCTCGTGGATCTGGGCCTCGCCGGCTGGATCCGGCGCG
>JANRIM010000061.1:0-8767 GCA_033764865.1 Hyphomonadaceae bacterium | reverse complement strand
AGCATGTGCGCCGGCGCAAACAGCGCGGCGAACAGACTGGCGATGAGACGGAGAAGATCGGCGACGGACAGGGGACGGCTCCATGCAAACGACGCGGGCAGTCTAATGGCCAAGTAATCCCCACCGGATTGGCGGCGCGCGTCTTCGCCGTGGCGCGATGCGCGCCATGGCGTTGCGCGACGTGCGCACGGGGAGAGCGGGCGCGCCTGTCCCCGCACTTTGGCGGCGGAAAGGCTTGCCCGGCCGGTCGGCCGTCGAGCAGAAGCGGCTCCGTTCAGGCGCGTGCACGGAGCGCGGCGTCAGTCACGGCTGCGCGACCTTGCCCCGCAAGGCCAGCAGACCGTCGCGGGTGCCCCCAGTTACGCCAGTCGCAAGTCCTTCTTCGATGTATGTTCGGGCGCGCGCCGCGTCATCGATGTGAAGAGCGGCCAGTCCTTG
The DNA here is from genome assembly GCA_033764865.1 of Hyphomonadaceae bacterium. GTDB lineage: Bacteria > Pseudomonadota > Alphaproteobacteria > Caulobacterales > Aquidulcibacteraceae > VFBF01. The sequence goes on along the minus strand of JANRIM010000061.1, from coordinate 8,329 downwards.
ATAGGCCCACGCGCGAAACAGCGTTCGAAGGCCATCCTGTTCCTGATTTTGCAGCGCCAGGAGCTTTCCATATCGCTGCGTCGCCAGAGTGGTCTCTCCCAAGCGTGCATGCATCCCCCCGGACAGGAGCAGGGCCCAGCGATTGGCGGGGTGATGCTGGATGACGACGCTATCGAGCTGGCGGGCGAACGCTGACGTTTCCTCACGCGCAACGATCCCCGCTGCGAAGTGCAAGACCATGTCCGGGTCCGTCGGGGTCTCTCCTGTGTCCAATCCTGCAAACTGGACGGAGGCTTTCGCCATGTCCTCCCGGTTGATTGAGATCAGAAGATCGCTGATTGCGCGATCCCGCGCAGTGACGCCGATGCCGACCTCCGGCGCAAACGCGTCCAGGAAAGCGGTTGCGAACGGCGATTTGGAGATGTCGCCCATCATCAGGCGGAAGGGGTTGGACAGTTCGTCCGTATTGGCCAGCATGATGAGGGCGATGTTTCGCTTCGGCAGCAACAAGACGAGCGCGCTGGAATGATCCGGATCGTCTTGACCGAAACTCCAGACCACCGGTTCGCCAGCGATCGTCTGCGAAAACCAACCAACACCGACAGGCGACAACCCGTTCGGCCCCCTATAGGGCGTTGTCATCGTGAGGAATGAGCGCTCGCTGATGACTTCGTTCGTTTGCAATGCGGCGACAAAGCGACTTAGATCCCGCACTGAAGCGACAAGCCCGGCATGTGCGCCGAGGTGAGGGCTCTCGCGCCATGTCATGCCAAGGGGCGCAATCAATTCGCGGCGCAAAGCGTCTTCATAGCTTCGGGCGCCGTAGGCCTGAGCCAGAATGTCCCCGAGCTTCGAGTAGCGTGTTGTGCTGTAGACATACTCGCGACCGACTTCGCCTTCTGAAACATGTGCGGCGATGTGACGAAGCGTGATCTGCGGCCGATCGGAAAAGTCTCCGTTCCAACGGGATACGCTGTCGTCCAATGAGAGTTTCCCCTGCTCGACAGCGCGCATCAACAAGACCGCCGTGAACGCTTTTGTGACGGACGCGAAGCGGAGCGGAGTATCCGGAGTCAGGGCTGGACCGCCGTCTGTTGTGACCTCACCTTCGGAGAGTATCGCGCCGTCGCGAACGACAGCGTAGGCGATACCTGGAATCTGCAACTCTTCCGCGCGAGCGGCGACGACCGCCTCCAGGGCGGAGCTGGCCTGCTCGACGTCCAGGGTCTTCTCGGGGACTGCATGGGCGCAGGCGCCGAGGGCGAAAAACAACGCAGCGAGAACAGCACGCATGGCGCAAACATTCCTAGGAGCAACCCGGATCGTCCAACACGGTCCCGGTGGGGGGACAAGTCAACCTTGGCGGGTCGGGAAAACTGGTGAGGTCGGCCTGCATCGAGCACCACTTCCGGGCAGAAGCAGTCATCGAACACGCCGCGCCCGCATGGCGGCCTTCCGTCCGTTTCCTGCGCTTCCGTCAGCAGCCCTACGCCACGAATTTCGCGCGCAGTTCCCGCACCATTGCGTCATCGACGCCCAGCACGTCCGCCATGTACGTGCGCACATCGGGATACCGGGCGTGGATCGCCGCCCAGGCGGCGTCGAGATAATCCTTGTGGACGCCCAGCATGGGGCGGAGCGCCTCCTCCGGCACGGGCTTTCCGACCCGCGCCTCCATCCGCTCGCGGATCGCGGGCAGCCGCGCCATGTAGTCGACGGCGGTGTTGGTGAGCTCATAGTCGGCCACGATCGTGTCATGGTCGACGCCCAGCGCCGTGAGCGTCAGCGCGCAGATCACGCCCGTGCGATCCTTGCCCGCCGCACAGTGGACGATGGCCGGGCCGCCGGAGTCCGCAAGACCATGCAGGAACGTGCGGTACAGCCGCACGTAGCGGGGCTCGTACGGATAGTTGGCGTAGGCGGTGAACATGTACTGGCGCACGGATTCGGCGCTCAGGTCCGTCTCCGTCAGCACCGCGAGGTGCGCGGGGATTTCGCGGTAGCCTTCGTCGTTGGTGTGGACGGGCGGCGCCCCCTCCCCCGGCCAGCGGTTCGGCGCGTCCTCGCGCTCTTCCGGGCGGCGCAGGTCCACCACGAAACGCGCGCCGAGCGCGTCGAGCCAGGCCCGGTCGCGTTCGCTGGCTTCCGCAAAGGAAGCCGTGCGGAACAGCTTGCCGCGCACCACATGGCCATCCTGCGCGGCGTAGCCGCCGAAATCGCGAAAGTTGAGCACGCCGTCGAGGGCGGCGATCCGGTCGGTCATCATGGGGAGCGGTCTAGCACAGCCGCCGCCTGCGCGCTCAAGCGTCAAACGCGGCGATGTAGCCCTGCAAAGCTTTCACGACGGCGCCCCTCTCAAGGCCCGCCGCGTCGAACCATGCGTCCGGGGCGGCCGCCGCGATGCCTGCGACGTCCACATCGCCGGGCGCCGCCGCGGGCGACGCCGCCACACCGGCGAGCAGGTGCCGGGCCGGCAGGCTGAACACATGGGGCGCCCGCCCGCTCAAGGCCCGATCGAAGTAGAGGCACGCGTCATGATCGATGGCGTGCAGGACGCCGGCGTCGTCGATCAGGACATTGGGGTTGGCGGCCGAACGATCGACGTTGTGCAGCAGGCGGTCGGCGCGGACGATCAACGAGAGCGTCCCGGGATCGGCGGCCAGGATCTCCGCGGGCGTCGCCAGCCGCGCGCCGGCAATGTACTTCACGCCGAGGTTCCAGCCGAAGCTTCGCTGGACGGTGGCGTCGAACTCATCGGTGCCGACCTGCCAGGGAAAGCCCTTCGGCAGCATGAGCGGGGCGACATCCGGGACCGGCGCCCCGAAGGCCCGGGCCAGGCGCGAGGCGATGAACTCCACCAACAAGCCGCGCGGGCCGGAACCGGCGCCTGCGAACTTCAGGACATGGCGCTCGCCGCCCTCCACCTCCACCAGCGCCGGCGCCGTGGACCCGCGCAGCACCTCGACGATGCGCGCGACGATCAACGGAACGGCGGCTCGTCGAAGCTGCGCAGCTTGCGCGAGTGCAACGACGCCTTGTCCCGCTTGAGGATCTCGATGGTCTCGATGCCGATTTTCAGATGTTCGCCGATGGCGCGGTCGTAGAAGCGGTCGGCGGCGCCGGGCAGCTTGATCTCGCCGTGCAGCGGTTTGTCGGAGACGCACAGCAGCACGCCGTACGGCACCCGCAGGCGGAAGCCCTGCGTGGCGATGCAGGCGCTCTCCATGTCCACCGCGATGGCGCGGGACTGGGAGAGGATGCGCCGCTCCTGCTGGAAGGACAGCTCCCAGTTGCGATCCGCATAGCTCACCACTGTGCCGGTGCGCAGGCGGCGCTTCAGCGCCTCGCCCGTATCCCCCGATACGGTCTGCGCGGCCTTCGCGAGGGCGAGCTGCACCTCCGCGATGGCCGGGATCGGAATGTCGAGCGGGACGTGATCGTCCAGCACCTTGTCGCGGCGGAGATAGGCGTGCGCGAGCACGTAATCGCCGATGCGCTGGGAATGGCGAAATCCGCCGCAGTGGCCGATCATCATCCAGCAGTGGGGCCGCAGCACCGCGAGGTGATCGGTGATGGTTTTGGCGTTGGAGGGGCCGACGCCGATGTTGATGAGGGTGACGCCCTCCCCGCCCTTCTCGATCAGGTGGTAGGCGGGCATCTGGTACTTGCGCCACGGCGCGTTGAGCGCGGTCTCCACGGGATCGGGGCTGTCGCCCTCCACGGTCACGCCGCCGGGGCACGACAGGCGGTACTTCTCGGGCTCCGCCACGACCCGCCCCGCCGCCCAGCGGACGAACTCCTCCACGTAACGCTGGTAGTTGGTGAACAGGATCCACGGCTGCGTGTGGGCCCAGGGGGCGCCGGTGTAGTGTTGCAGGCGCTTGAGCGAGTAGTCGATGCGCGGCGCGTCGAACAGCGCCAGCGGGCGCGCGCCGTCAAGCCGCACCGGGGCCATGCCGTCAACCACGGAATCCCCAACGAGCGCGAGCTGCGGATACGGAAAATGCGTCGTCAGCTCCGAAGCAGACACCTTCTCCATGTCGATCGCGCGGGAGCCGTCCATCACGAAGGCGTACGGAATCTCGGTGTCGCTGACGCCCACCGAAACCGTGGCGCCATAGTCGTTCACCAGCAGCGCCAGCTGCTCGAGGATGTAGGCGCGGAAGAACTTCGGCTGCGTGATGGTGACGACGTAGTCCCCGGGCCAGATCAGCTGGCCGAACGCCCGCGAGATTTTCGGCGCCGCCCCTGTGGGCGCGTGGCTGACCCGCAGCTCCGGGTACCGGAAGCGGGCGCGCTCCTCGGGCGTGGGCGGCGGCCCGCCGCCCAGGTAGCGGGCGACGGCGTCAGCCAGCGCCCTGGTGGCCTCCGCATGCAGCTTTTCAAGGCGAGTGACGGCTTGCTGGGGTGTCTGGACAGCACTCATGGCGCTTGGAAGCCCAACACCCCGGTCCCGTCAATGCCCCCCGATGCGAACCCGGCGCGAACCGGGGGCTCACCTTCAGTCGTCGTCGCGCAGGACCGGGTCGGCAATGCGGGGGCGACGGTACTCCACGTGGCGCAGGTCCAGCGCCAGATCGAGAAACACGCCGATGGGCGGCACGTAGCGATAGTAGGCCTCCGCCATGATCACGGAGGTGCCGGGGATCATCATGCCTTCGGGCAGGTCCACGCGGTCGCCGTCGGCGCGGGGATTGTACCCGTTGTGGCCGTCGCTCCACAGCACGCGCGCGTCGGTGGCGCTGATGATCTGGACGCTGGAGACGCGCATCTGGAGGGGCGTGACGGTGTTGGGATACATCAGCGCGCCGGCGGCGGCCCAAAGGTCGTCGATCTCCTCGGTGGTGAGTTCGGTATCCCGGGAGACGACGTCGGCCACGGAGGCGGCGGTGTTCTCCGCCCGGCGGTTGCAGGCCATCAGCTCCGTGATCTCGATGGAGCCGAACAGCGTCGTCACCATCATCGGCGCGATGAGCGCGAACTCCAGGGCCGCCAGCGCCCGGCGATCGCCGACAAAGCGACGGAAGCGGCGGCGAAGGGACTTGAGGGGCAATGGTCCGAGGGGCATGGCGCGGGTCCTCAGAAGGGCTCGTTGCGGAAGAGCATGGACGATACCATCAGGCGCTTGCCGTCCTCCATGTTGGCGAAGATGGAGCCGAACAGCGGGGTGAGGATTTGCCACTGGTAGTATGCGCGCACGAGGATCACCTCGTCGCCCGCGCCCGGGGTATAGTTGAGCTGGGTGGGATCGATGGCGCCGTTGTTGGTTGGCGTTCCGTTGCCGACGGTGGAGAAGGAATCGTAGCGGTCCACGTCGAGGAAGAGGTTGTTGGCGCACGTCAGCGCCATGATCTCGTTCAGCCGCTCGCAGAGCTCGGCCTCCATCTCCACCTTGCTCATGCCTTCGCTTTGCGCGATGCCCGTGCGGATCTCGCGCCCCGTCTCGGCGAGCGCGTTGTCGAGGTTGGTCTGCACAAGGGACATGGCGCCGAATTCGGCCATGCCGATAAGCATCCAGAAGAACGGGATGGCGACGAGCGAAAACTCCACCGCCGCGGCCCCGTCACGGCGCGCGAACAGGCTCCGGAGCCCGCGTCGCTTCAGCAGTGCCGCCATGCCACTCCCCTTCGCGCGCCCTGAACCGGCGCGAAGGGCGTTCATACGGCGGAATGGTTGCCACTTCGCCCCAACAGGCTGGTTTGCAAAGGGTTTACAGACGTTATTGACCCGCGGCCTGGCCGGCGCGCGCTGCGATCTTTTCGTTCGCCTGGGAGAAGGATTCTGGATCGTCCGAGAGGTCGGGCCGACGCCGGCAAAGAGGGCTGCAGTCGAAGCGCTGCGTGTACGCCCCGCGCGTGACCATCACCACGTTGCTCTCGTCGGGGATCACCGTGACGCGCGTCTCGAAGATGGGCCGCCCGTTGCGGCCGACCACGATGAGGTTCGTTGACCCATAGGAACGGCCCGTGACGAACAGCAGGCGATCGTTCTGCACGGAGACGCCTGCAACCGTGGGATTGCCGATGACCACGCCGGAGGCCGACGCCGGCAGCGCGATGGACCGCGACTGGTCAAGCGCCACCTGGACTTCCCCGGCGCGCGCCTCGCCCGCCATGGCCCCGAAAGCCAGGGCCCCGGAAACGACCACCGCCGCAAGGACGGTCGCCAGACCACGCATCATCATAGAGGCCTCCACGGCGCCGTTCGCCCGCGCCAGGCCGGAAGGTAACGGCGCCAGTGTTTCCGGAGTGCTAACCATCCGCCGCCGCTGCGCCGCCGGGCGGGCGCCATGAAGGCGTCGTCAAGACGTCGTTAACGCGCCCGGTTCGATAGTCATTGACCCATCATCACCATCGAGGAACGCCGGCCCCATGAAGACGCTCGCCCGATCCATCGTCGCCATGACCCGCGCCCGCAGCGGGGCGCTTTCCGTGGAGCAGGGCCTGATCGCGGCTCTCGTCGGCGTCGTGATCGTTTCGGTCGTCACCACCCTCTCAGGCACCATCGACGCCCCCGCCGCCAACGGCGAGGCCGGGCGCGCTCAGGGCGTCGATCAGGGTCAACAGTATTGATCAAGTAACCATCCCGTATTTACAACCTCTCAAATACGTTATGGTTGCAAACGATTTACTACCATTTTTACCCAAGCTTCTGTCTTGGCAACGGATACTTAAGCACCAGCGGCTATTGTCCGTCGTGTTCGGTGACGGTGTCTCGGTGCGGGATGCGATCGAACGTCGCAACCGCACTCTACAAGGAGCAGAAAGCCATGATCATGAAACTCCGCAATCTTCTGAAGTCCAAGGACGGCGCGACGGCCATCGAGTACGGCCTGATCGCCGCGCTCATCGGCGTCGTGATTATCTCGGCCGTGACCGCGCTCGGCACCACGATCGAGCTGCAGTTCAACCGGATCGAGCAAGCGATCCGCGCGCCGACCCCGTAAGAGACGGCGAAGACATCAGTTCCCGGGGCCCGCGCATCGGCGCGGGCCCAAAGGGAAACCAACCTTCAGAACCGAGGCCCGCCGTCGTGCGGGCCCTTTTTTTGCCCTCTCCAGCGCATGGATGCCGCCGATGCCGGTCGAGACCCTGATCGCCAGCGCCTGCCTCGCCCTCTTCGTGGGGCTCGTGCTGTTTGCGGCGCTCTCCGATATCGCCACGATGACGATCCCGAACTGGGTGTCGATCGCCGCGGTAGTCCTGTTTCCGCTCGCCGCTACGCTCGCGGGCCTTACTCCGGCGCAGATCGGGCTTCATCTCGGCGTCGGCGTCGTGATGTTCTTCATCGGATTTCTGCTCTTCAATATCGGTATCCTCGGCGGCGGCGACGTGAAGGTCATCGCCGCCGTCAGCGTGTGGACAGGGCTTGGCGCGCTGTCGTCGTTTGCGTTCGCCATGACCCTGGCGGGCGGCGGTCTCGCCCTGCTGATCATCATCGCGCGCCGCGCAGCCAAGCCGAGCGATGCGGCGCCTGCCTTCGTGAACCGCCTGCTGAAGCCGCAGAACGGCATCCCCTACGCCGTGGCCATCGCCATCGGCGTCATCGCCTCCCTGCCCTTGCAGCCGGTCTTCAAGGCGCTGGGTGCGTGAGGAAACAGCGTTAACTCCGCTTTAGCCACGTTCGTGATGTGGTGCCGTCCCGTGGGACTCATCCCCAAACAACGAGGACGTCGTTCATGTCCGTGCGCCAACTGATCGTTCTCGGCGTGGCCCTGCTCGCCGCGGTCGGCGCCCTGTTCATGGTTCGGGGCCTCAGCAACCGCGCGCCGGCGGAGTCCGTGCGCCCGACCGTGGCCGAGGTGGGGCCCCGCGTGCTGGTGGCGTCGAGGGACGTCCCAGCGGGCCAGGCGCTGCAGCCGAGCGATCTGGAATGGCGCATCTGGGCGCCCACCGCCATGAGCGCGAACTTCATCGAGGAATCCAAGGACGCCAAGGCCGTCGAGACCATGACCGGCGCCGTGCCGCGCCAGGCGCTGGTGGCGGGCGAGCCCATCGTGGCGTCGCGGGTGGTGCAGCCGGGAGACCAGGGCTTCATGGCGGCTCTGGTGACCCCGGGCATGCGCGCCGTCGCCATCCCGATCTCGGCGGAGAACGCCGTGGCGGGCTTCATCATGCCCAACGACCGCGTCGACATCCTCCTCACCCGCAAGGTGCAGGTGGCGGGCGCGGAAGGCAGCGCCGTGGAGGAGGCGCGCAGCGACATCATCCTGCAGGACGTGCGCGTGCTGGCCATCGAGGACACCTTCCGCACGCCCACGGGCGACGCCGCGGACGATCCGATCCGCGGCGACACCGCCACGCTCGAGCTCTCCGCGCGCGACGCCGAA
>JANRIM010000047.1:0-14654 GCA_033764865.1 Hyphomonadaceae bacterium | reverse complement strand
TCCGGGCGCTGCTCGGAGCGGTCGCGGGAGAGGTCGGCCTTGCGGATGAAGCTGCGCATGGCGTTGCCCTCGCCGAAGGCCACTTCAAGGCCGCCGGAGGTGATCTCCACCACTTCCACCGTGACCTGCTGGCCGCGGCGGAACTCGCCCACGCCCGCGGGCACGGCGTCGTTCTGCGCCTGCTTGATGCCGAGGCTGATGCGCTCCTTCTCGACGTCGACGTCGAGCACCTTGGCCTGCACGACGTCGCCCTTGTTGTAGCGGGCGAGCGCTTCCTCGCCCTGCACGTCCCAGGCGATGTCGGAGAGGTGGACCATGCCATCGAGTTCCGGGGTGAGCCCCACAAAGAGTCCGAACTCGGTGATGTTCTTGACCTCGCCCTCGATGGTGGCGCCCACGGGGTGATCCTGCAGGAACTGCTCCCACGGGTTCGACATCACCTGCTTGAGGCCCAGGCTGATGCGGCGCTTGTCGCTGTCCACGTCCAGGATCATCACGTCCACTTCCTGCGAGGTGGAGATGATCTTGCCGGGGTGGGTGTTCTTCTTGGTCCAGCTCATTTCCGAGACGTGGACGAGGCCTTCCACGCCGGGCTCCAGCTCCACGAAGGCGCCGTAGTCGGTGATGTTGGTCACGCGGCCGGTGAACTTGCCGTTGAGCGGATACTTCTGCTCCACGCCGTCCCACGGATCGGAGAGGAGCTGCTTCATGCCCAGCGAGATGCGCTGGGTGTCCGGATTGATCTTGACGATCTGCACCTTCACGGTGTCGCCCACGTTCAGCACCTGGCTCGGGTGGGAGACGCGCTTCCAGCTCATGTCGGTGACGTGCAGCAGGCCGTCGATGCCGCCGAGGTCCACGAACGCGCCGTAGTCGGTGATGTTCTTCACGACGCCGTCGCGGATCTCGCCTTCCTGCAGCTGGCCCACGATTTCGGAGCGTTCGGCGGCGCGGGTCTCTTCCAGCACGGCGCGGCGCGAGACGACGATGTTGCCGCGCGCGCGGTCCATCTTCAGGATCGCGAACGGCTGCACGATGTGCATCAGCGGGCCCACGTCGCGCACGGGGCGGATGTCCACCTGGCTGCCGGGCAGGAACGCGTTGGCGCCGCCGAGATCGACGGTGAAGCCGCCCTTCACGCGGCCCACGAGGGCGCCCATGACGGGCTCCTGCTTGGCGAAGTTCTTTTCAAGGCGCGTCCAGGCTTCCTCGCGGCGGGCCTTCTCGCGGCTGACGACGGCGTCGCCCAGCGCGTTCTCGATGCGGTCCAGATAGACTTCCACGATGTCGCCGGGCTTCGGCGTTTCGTTGCGGTCTTCGGTGAGGAATTCCCGGAGCGGGATGCGCCCTTCGGTCTTGAGGCCCAGATCGACCACCACCGCGTCCTTCTCGACGGCGATGACGGTGGCGGGAACGACGCGGCCTTCGACGATCCCACGCCCGGTGAGGCTGTCGTCGAGCATGGCGGCGAAATCGTCGCGCGAGGGGTTAGAAGCGAGGGCGGCTTGGGTCATGTGAACGTGTGGCTCCGGACTTGTTGACGATTGCAGGCCAGCCGGTTGGCTCCGGCGGTCTCAGGGCCGGGGGACATCCCCCGGACCTGGGCTTGATGGGTGGCGGGGGCCGACGGAAACGTCGGGAACGCGGCAATGACCGGCGCGCCCTCGCCCGGCTGGGCATGGAAGGCTTCCGGTCAAACGCCGTTGGAGTGGAGGACCGCGTCGGTGATGCGACAGGCGGCCGCCGCCACAGGCTCTATAGCAGGGCTGCGGGAGCGGGCAAGGGGCGCAGCGGGCGCCCCGGCATGGAGGCCGCCGCGCCGCCGGCCGCCTAGCTGATCTTGAGCCGCAGCGTCCACGTCCGCGAGGGATCGCTGTCGCAGTTGTATTGCAGCGCGTTCAGGTTGTTGGCGGCGCTGACGCCGCCGGCGATTGTCAGGCACTTGTTGGTCTGCGCGTTGCGCAGCTGGTAGACGCCCGCGCCGGTGACGTCCGTCACCCGCCAGGTGCGCGACCGGTCGTCGTCGCAATTGTATTGCAGGGCGTCGACGTTGTTGTCCGTGCTGCGGCCCCCGGCGATGGTCAGGCATTTGCCGGTCTGGACGTTCTCGATCTGGTAGACGCCGGCGGGGCCCGCGGCGTTGAGGCGCCAGCGGCGGGAGGGATCGGCGTCGCAATCGAATTGCACGGCGGTCACGTTGTTCTCCGTGCTGACGCCGCCGGCGATGGTCAGGCACTTGCCGGTGCGGACGTTGACCAGCATCACCTCGTTCGGAACGGATTGCGCCTGCACGGGCGCGGCGATCGCGGCCAGCAGCATGCCTGCGCCCAACGCGCGCAGCGCGGCGCCGATCCGGTGAAGGTTCGTCATGGTGGGAGATCCTCGCTCTGAACGCACCCCGCCAGCGCGGGAACCCTAGCAGCGCGCGGTTCGCCGGGCGAACGAATGTTCGGTGACGATCACGCCTGCGAAGCGCGTCCCGCCAGGGCGGCGTCGATGATCGCGCAGGCCGCCGCCGCCGTCGCCGCCGCGTCGAGCGCGGTGGTGTCGAGCAGGTATGCGCCGGGGGCGCGAGCGGTGGGGGCGATGGGCCGTTCGGCGTCGCGCTTGTCGCGGGCGGCGATGTCGGCGGCGACCGTCTCCAGGCTGGGGGCCTCGCCGCGCGCGACCAGCTCCTTCCAGCGCCGCTCGGCGCGCACGGCAAGATCGGCCACCACGAAGAACTTCACGTCCGCGTCCGGGCACACCACGGTGCCGATGTCGCGCCCGTCCAGCACGGCGCCGTCCGGATGGGCGGCGAACGCGCGCTGCGCCGCCAGCAGGGCCGCGCGCACCCCGGGGTGCGCCGCCACCACGCTGGCCGCCGCCCCCACCGCGCCGGAACGGATGCGCTCCTCGTCGATGGCCTCCAGGTCAAGCGCCGCGGCGGCGGCGGTCGCCACGCCCTCGTCCGCGGGGTCGGCCCCCGCATCGAGCAGCGCCAGCGCCACCGCCCGGTAGATCGCCCCGGTGTCGAGCCGTTTCAGCCCGTACCGCTGCGCGATCGCCTTCGCGAGCGTGCCTTTGCCGGATGCCGTGGTGCCGTCGATGGCGATGATCATGGGGCAGGTTCTAGCAGACAGGCGCCATCGGTCGAGACGCGCCGGGCGAACGCGCACGGTGCGCGGACCTCCGGTCCGCAAGGGTGCGAAAGGCGCGATGCGGACGGACAAAGGGCGGACCAGAGGTCCGCGCTCCTTTGAGGTTGCGCCGCTTGCGGAAAATTTGCGCGACGCTGGTAATCATGAGGGCGCGCTCGAGACCACAAAACCCGAGACCGCGACACCACACGCATGACGCATTTACAGGCGCCGCGCCCTGCGCTTTCCACACCCGGGTGCGACGCATCCCCATGCCTCCCAACGCCCCGCCACAAAATTCGCCCCTACCAATCCGGGGGAGGGCCGCGCCGGTCCATACTGCGCGCGTCGCCCCATGGAGCCCGCCCGTCTTGTCCGCCGCCGATCTTCTCCGTCTCATCGCCAGCCTGTTCGCCGCGCTCTTCGCGCCGGCGCACATGCTGGCGCGGGTGGCGGGGTTTGACGCGCGTCGGCTGCGCAGCTTCGCGCGCCTGCTGCAGCGCCTGAAAGCGCGCGGGCGCGCGCTTGCGTACGCGGGCGAGGACGACGCCACCATCCAGAAGCGCATCGACCGCGCCGCGTGGATCGCGGCCGATCCGGTCGGGGCGATGAAGCACATGGTGCGGTCCCATCGCGGCCTGCTGCGTCTGCGGTTCGGCATGGTCGCGCCCGCCGACGACGCGCCGCCGATCCTCGCGGTCGCGGCGCTGTGCGCGGGCCCCGTCGACGCCGCGCATGCCGACACCAGCTAACGCCCGCGCCAGCCTCTCCCGCCGCCCGACGCACGCTGCGAACGCCAGTTCGCGGCGCCGTCGGCGCTGGCGTCACGAAACGTCGGCGATGTCTGCGCCCAGCGCGCGCATGAACCCCGTGAAGTCCGGGAAGCTGGTGGCGATCATCTCGCCGTCGTCGACGATGACTGGCGCGCGCGCGGCCAGCCCCAGCACGAGGAAGCTCATGGCGATGCGGTGGTCGCCGTGCGTGGCCACGGTCGCGCCGCCCTTCACGCTTCCCGGGCCGCGCCCGCGCACCACCAGGCCGTCCGCGCGCTCGTCGGCGTCCACGCCGCACGCGCGCAGGCCCGCCACCATCAGCGCGATGCGGTCGCTTTCCTTCACCCGCAGTTCGGCCGCGCCGCTCAGCACGGTCTCGCCCTCCGCGAAGGCGGCCAGCGCGGCGAGGATGGGGTATTCGTCGATCATCGCCGCGCTGCGCGCGGCGGGCGGACTCACGCCCCTGAGCGGCGCGTGGCGCACCTCGATGCGTCCCGCCGGCTCACCCCCGGTTTCGCCCCGCTCCAGCACGGTCACGGCGCCGCCCATCTCGGCCACGGTCTCGAAAAAGCCCGCCCGGAGCGGGTTGAGGCCCACGTCCTCCAGCACCACCGCGCTGCCCGGAACAATGAGCGCCGCCGCCGCCGCGAAGGCCGCGGACGAGGGGTCGGCGGGAACGGCGACGGCGCATCCTGCAAGGCGCGGCCGCCCCGTGACGGACACCCGGTGGCGCCCGTCCGCCAGCGTCTCCATGCGCACCGCGCCCCCGAAGGCCGCCAGCATCCGCTCGGTGTGGTCCCGCGAGGGCTTGGGCTCGGTGACGGTGGTCTCGCCGTCCGCCCCGAGCGCGGCGAGCAGGATGGCGGACTTGATCTGCGCCGAGGCGTGGGGGCTGTCGTACGCGATGGGCCGCAAGGCGCCGCCGCGGACCGCCGCGGGCAGGAAGCCGCCCGTCCGGCAGAGGCTTTCCGCGCCCATCGCCCGCAGCGGATCGAGGATGCGCGCCATAGGTCGCCGCGAAAGGCTCGCGTCGCCCACGTACACCGCCGTGAGCGGGAACGCCGCGCCCGCCCCCATGGTCAGGCGCACGCCGGTGCCGGCGTTGCCGAAGTCGATGGGCGCGGCGGGTTCGGCGAGGCCGCCCCGTCCCGTCACCCGCCAGCGGCCGCCGCCCAGGGCTTCGACGTCGGCGCCGAAAGCGCGCATGGCGGCGGCGGTGGCCAGCACGTCCTCGCCCTCCAGCAGGCCGTCGATCTGGGTGGTTCCGGAAGCGAGGGCCCCGAGAATCAGCGCCCGGTGCGAGATCGACTTGTCGCCGGGCGGACGGGCCCGGCCCTGGATCGGCCCGGACGGGCGCGCCAGAAGCTGCATGTGGAAAGGCTTTCCAAGGGGGCGCGGAAGAAGGCGACAAAGCTTTTGACAGGGCCCCCCGATGGTGGCAAGCGGCGCCCTCGATTTCCGGGGAGTGCATGCGTGCCGAAGGCCGAACTGGGTGAAAAGCAGTTGTGTCCCAACTGCGCCAGCAAATTCTACGATCTGCGGAAACGCCCAGCGGTTTGCCCGAAGTGCGCAACCGCGTTCGATCCCGGCGACGAAGTGGTGAAGCTCAAGCGCGTGAAAGCCGCGCGGACCCCCACCTACACCCGCGATTTCGAGGACGACGAGGAGGAAATCGTCGCCAAGGAAACCGAGGACGGCGATGAGGCGGAAGTGGAGGACACGCCCGAGCTCGACGCCGCCGACGCCGACGCCCCCGTGATCCTCACCGAAGACGGCGAAGAGGAAGAGGGCCCCGCCTCGCCCGACGCGCTGCCCGAAGGCTTCTCGGAAGAGGAGGCCGATCTGGAGGAGGACGCCGTCGCCGATGCGCCGCTGCTGGACATCGACGACGACGAGGAATTCCCCGACGACGAGATCGATCTCGAAGGCGGGGACGAGGACGAGGAACGCTAGCGAGGGCGCGCGCCCGCCGTTCGGTCCGCCTAGTCGGCGCTGGTCACGGTGAACCGGGCCAGCTCTCGGCCCGGCGCCTCCCAGTCCGGCTTCAGCGTGCTGGCGCGGCGGTAGTCCCGGTAGGCGGCGGTCAGGTCGCCCTTGCTTTCCTGGGCCACGGCGCGGTTGAAATAGGCCTCGTGCGGCTCGTCCGCCCCCAGCTCCAGGCCCCGGTCGATGGCGGCGATGGCGCCGTCGAAATCGCCCTTCAGGATCAGCGCCGCGCCACGGTTCACATGCGCCTCGCCGAGGGTGGGCCGCCAGGCGATCACGCGGTCGAAGTCCGCCAGCGCCAGATCGGCCTCCCGGCGCTTGAGGCGCAGCACCCCGCGGTTGACCATCGTGGCCGCCCGGTCGGCGGCGTCGAGGTCGGAGCCGTAGAGGGCGGTGTCGCAGTTGGCGATGGCGGTGAGGTCCGGGTTGCCGCCCAGCGCGGCGCGGTAGCAGAGCTGGGCCGGGCCCGCGCCGTAGACCGTGCTGGCGGCCAGCGCCGGGCTCGCGGCCGCTAGGGCGCCGGCGGCGGCGAGAGCAGCGAGGAGGGGGGCGGACGGGGCCTTCATGGGGTGCGCTCCTTCTTTGGTTCCGCCACGGTAGCGGCGTTCGGGCTTGGCGTCGCTGCGTTACTGTGTGCCGACGGCCGCGGCCTCGCTCAACTGCGCGGCGAGCCGCTCCCGCCGGCCGCGCGCGAAGCGGGAGAGCTCCGCCTCCGCCGCGCCCCAGTCCGGCTGGATGGTGAGCGCGGTGTTGTAGTCCTCGTAGGCGCCGCGGACGTCGCCCATGGCCTCGCGGGCGGCGGCGCGGTTGAAGTAGGCCTTGTGCGGGGCGCTCACGCCGTAGCTGAGCGCCGTGGTGATGGCCGCGACGGCGGGGCCCGGCCGGCGCAGCATCACGAGCGCCGCGCCGCGGTTCAGGTGGGCCTCGGCGTGCCGCGGGGACAACGCGATCACGCTGTCGAAATCGGCCAGCGCCGATTCGGCCTCCCGGCGGCGCAGGTGGATGGCGCCGCGGTTGGTCAGGGTGGCGATGCGGTTGTTGCGGTTCAGCCGCTCCACGGAGAGCGCGCGGTCGCACGCCGCGAGCGCCACCTCGTCGACGACGCCGGCCGCGGCGGCGTTGGAGCACGTGATGGAGTCCATGGCGCCGACCACCGTGCGGGCGCCCTTGGTGCGCTCCGCCGCGTCGTTCACGGGCTCGGCGTGCGCCGAGGCGGACAGCGCGCCGAACGCCACCGTGAAGGCGATGGCGGACACCGCCGCGAGGCCGGTCGTTCCGGCCCCGGTCCGACGCCTTTCTTCGACCGGCCGGCCCATGCTAGCACCCTTCAAATTCATCGGTTTGGCCGCTGCGACATAACGGCGGGGCGGATAGCCTACACACTCAAATCGAGTATATGCCGACGCTTGGGCCCCCGCCAGTGCGCGGGCGGTTACGAAGCGCTTAAGGAGGCCGGCGCGTGAATACCTGGGGTAGGTTGCGGTCTGGAGCGGCCGTGGCGATGTGGTCAGGCGCGGCGACGGCGCTCACCGTGGGCGCGGCGATGGCGCAGAAGGTCGTGGGGCCGGAGAACGGCGGGATCGACCTGCAGCCGGCGGCCACAGAGATCGCCCGCGACATCCATCAATTCCACACGCTGTTGCTCTGGATCATCACGGCGGTGACGCTGTTCGTGCTCGCGCTGCTGGTGTGGGTGATGGTCCGGTACAACAAGGCGTCGAACCCGACCCCGAAGAAATTCACCCACAACATGACCGTCGAGGTCGTCTGGACCGTGGTCCCGGTGATCATCCTGGTGGTGATCTCGGCGTTCTCGTTCCCGCTGCTGTTCAAGCAGGAACGCATCCCGGTGGCGGAGCTCACCATCAAGGCCACGGGCAACACCTGGAACTGGGGCTACAGCTACCCCGACCAGGACGTGGAATTCATCTCCAACCCCCTCAGCGAGGAGGACGCCCAGGCGCAGGGCCGGCCGTACCGCATGGCGGTGGACGAGCCGATGTACGTGCCGGTGAACACGGTGGTGCGCGTGCTGGTGACGTCGAACGACGTAATCCACGCCTTCTCCGTCCCGTCCTTCGGCATCAAGGAGGACGCCGTCCCCGGCCGCGTCAACGAGACGTGGTTCAAGGTGGAGGAGGAGGGCGTCTACTACGGCTTCTGCCAGGAGCTGTGCGGCATCGCCCACTCGCTCATGCCGATCGAGGTGCGGGCGGTGAGCCGCGAGGCGTTCGACACCTGGATCGCCTCCAAGGGAGGCCAACTGGCCGCCGCCCCCGAAGCCCCGGCCGAAGCCGCGCCCGCGGCGGCGCCGGCCGATGACGTGCAGCCCGCGCCGGCGCCCGCCGGCCAGCCGGGCTGAGACCACAGACTGACGAGGAAGATCGCGATGGCGACCCCACATGCTGCCCACGGCGCCGATGCTCACGGCGACGACCACGCCGATCACCGGCCCAGCCCCTACGATCCGCGCCGGTGGCTGTTCTCCACCAACCACAAGGACATCGGCACGATGTACCTCATCTTCGCGATTTTCGCGGGGGTGGTGGGCGGCCTCCTGTCGGGCCTGATCCGCTGGGAGCTGGCGGAGCCGGGCCTGCAGGTCTTCAACGACCAGGCGCTCATGGGCGGCCTGTTCACGGCGGGCAACGAGCACAACTACAACGTCGTCGTCACCATGCACGGCCTGATCATGATCTTCTTCATGGTCATGCCCGCGATGATCGGCGGGTTCGGCAACTGGTTCGTCCCGCTGATGATCGGCGCGCCGGACATGGCGTTCCCGCGCATGAACAACATCTCGTTCTGGCTGTTGCCGGTGTCGTTCGCGCTGGCGTGCCTGTCAATGTTCGTGCCGGGCGGCTCCATGGGCACGGGCTTCGGGGGCGGCTGGACGCTCTACGCCCCGCTGTCCACCAGCCAGTCGCTGCACGGCGGCCCGGCGATGGACCTGCTGATCCTGTCGCTGCACATCGCGGGCATCAGCTCGATCCTGGGCGCGATCAACTTCATCGTCACCATCTTCAACATGCGCGCGCCGGGCATGACGCTGCACCGGATGCCGCTGTTCGTGTGGTCGATCCTCGTCACCGTCTGGCTGCTGCTGCTGTCTCTGCCGGTGCTGGCGGGCGCCATCACCATGCTGCTGACGGACCGAAACTTCGGCACCAACTTCTTCAACGCCGCGGGCGGGGGCGACCCCGTGATGTACCAGCACCTGTTCTGGTTCTTCGGCCACCCCGAGGTGTACATCCTCATCCTGCCCGGCTTCGGGATGATCTCGCAGATCGTGTCCACGTTCTCGCGCAAGCCGGTGTTCGGCTACCTGGGCATGGCCTACGCCATGGTGGCCATCGGCGTGATCGGCTTCATCGTGTGGGCGCACCACATGTACACGGTGGGCATGGGCCTTGAGCTGGAGGCCTACTTCGTCGCCGCCACCATGATCATCGCTGTGCCCACGGGCATCAAGATCTTCAGCTGGATCGCCACGATGTGGGGCGGCTCGATCGACTTCAAGGTGCCGATGCTGTGGGCCATCGGGTTCATCTTCCTGTTCACACTCGGCGGCGTCACGGGCGTGGTGCTGGCCAACTCCGGCGTCGATACGGTGCTGCACGACACGTACTATGTCGTGGCGCACTTCCATTACGTGCTCTCGCTCGGGGCGGTGTTCGCGATCTTCGCGGGCTTCTACTACTGGCTGCCGAAGATGAGCGGCCTGAAGTATTCGGGCTTCCTCGGCGGCCTGCACTTCTGGGTCACGTTCGTGGGCGTGAACGTCATCTTCTTCCCGCAGCACTTCCTCGGCCTGCAGGGCATGCCGCGCCGCTACGCCGACTATCCGGAAGGTTTCGCCTACTGGAACTACGTCTCGAGCGTCGGCTACGCCATCGCGGGGATCGGCACGCTGATCTTCCTGGTGATGCTGCTCGACACGTTCGTGCTGCGGCGGCGCAAGCTCACGGCGGCGGAGAACGCCAGCCCGTGGGGCGAAGGCGCCACGACGCTGGAGTGGACGCTGTCCTCGCCCCCGCCGTTCCACCAGTTCAACGAGCTGCCGGTGATCACGCCTGAAAAGCAGCACTAGACGTATGCCGCAGCCCCCGCCTCCCGCCGCTCGCGGGGGAGGCGGGCGCCGCACCGGAGCACGACCCTGACCCTCGCCGTCGACATCGCCCGCCCCTCCACCGCCGGGGACTATATCGCGCTGATGAAGCCGCGGGTGATGAGCCTTGTGGTGTTCACGGCGCTGGCGGGCTGGCTCGCGGCGCCGGGAGACGTCAGCCCCGTGCTCGCCTTCGCCTGCATCTTCGCCATCGCGGCGGGCGCGGGCGCGGCCGGCGCGCTGAACATGTGGTACGACGCCGACATCGACGCGCTGATGCGGCGCACGCGCGTGCGCCCCGTCCCGTCGGGCCGCGTCGCCGCGCCGGAGGCGCTGGCGCTGGGCATCGTGATGGCGGTGCTGTCGGTGGTGCTGATGGCGCTGGCGGGCGGCGCGCTGGCGGCGGGCCTGCTGGCCTTTACCATCGCCTTCTACGCCCTCATCTACACCATGTGGCTCAAGCGGCGCACGCCGCACAACATCGTCATCGGCGGGCTCGCCGGCGCCTTGCCGCCGGCGGTCGCGTGGGCGGCCAAGGCCGGCGCGCTGGGCCTCGATCCGCTGCTCCTCGTCCTCATCATCTTCCTGTGGACGCCGCCGCACTTCTGGGCCCTGGCCCTTTACCAGAAGGGCGATTACGCCGCCGCCGGCGTGCCGATGCTGCCGGTGACGGACGGCCCGCGGGCCACGCGGACGCAGATCCTCGTCTACACGCTGCTACTGGCCCCCCTGGGCATGGCCCCGGTGGCGACGGGGCTCGGCGGCTGGCTCTACGCGGCAGTGGCGGGCGCAGGCGGCGCGGGCTTCGTCTTGCTGGCGTGGCGCGTGGCGCGCTCCCATGCGGGGGAGGGCGCCGCGACGGCGGGGGACATCTACGCCAGCCGCGCCGACGACCGCGCCGCGCGCAACCTGTTCGTGTTCTCCATCCTCTACCTGTTCGTGATCTTCGCCGCGCTCATCGCCGAACACGGCCTGGGCCTTTACGCCCGGGTGGCGTGGTGACCGACGCCGAGATCCGGGCCCGCCAGCGGCGCAACCTGATCATCGCGCTGTCGCTCGTGGCGTTCGTCGCGCTGGTGTTCGTCATCACGCTGGTGCGCCTGCAGGGCAATATCGCGGACAGGTCGTTCTGATGGCGTCGTCGGCGCTCCCCGGCAAACAGCCGCCCCGCAAGCAGGCGCTGTGGGTGGCGATCTGCATCGGCATCGTCGCCGGCATGCTGGGGCTCGCACTGTCGGCGGCGCCCCTCTATGCGGCGTTCTGCCGGATCACCGGCTTCGGCGGCGCCACGCAGGTGGCCACCAAGGCGCCGTCCGCGATCCTCGACCGCATGATCGACATCCGGTTCGACGCCAACGTCCCTCCCGCCACGCCGCTCGAATTCACCGTGGAGGACAAGACCGCGCGCCTGCGCATCGGCGAGACGGGGCTCGCCTTCTTCACCGTGAAGAACATCTCGGATCGGCCCGTGAAGGCGGTGGCGTCCTACAACGTCACCCCGCACACCACCGGGCTCTACTTCCAGAAGCTGCAGTGCTTCTGCTTCCAGGATCGGGTGTTCGCCCCCGGCGAAACCGCCCAGCTGCCGGTGCTCTACTACATCGACCCCGCCATCGTGGAAAACCGCGGCACCCGCGAGACCAACACGATCACGCTCAGCTACACGTACTTCGAAAAGGCGGAGTAGGACGGCCCCGCCAATCCGCCGCGCCCGGGGCCGCTTGGCTCCCCCGGCGACGCGGGCTAAAAGCCGCCATCTTTTGATCCTCGGGGCCGGTATTCCCATGGCAAGCCACGGCGACGTCAAGCACAGCTACCACCTGGTCAACCCGAGCCCCTGGCCGGTGGTGGGCTCGCTGTCGCTGTTCGTGCTGGCCATCGGCGCGGTGGTGGCCATGAAGGGCCTGACGGAGGCCGAGACCGGCCTCTTCGCCAAGGGCGACCTGATCCTCCTCGGCGTGGGCTTCGCCGGCGTCATCGGCACCATGATCGGGTGGTGGGGGGATGTGATCAAGGAAGGCCGCCAGGGCTTCCACACCGAGGTGGTCGACATCCACCTCCGCTACGGCATGATCCTGTTCATCGCCTCCGAGGTGATGTTCTTCGTGGCCTGGTTCTGGGCCTACTTCGAGATGGCCATCTTCCACGAGGCGCGCTCCGCGTGGATCATCGGCGGCGACCCGGAGGCCATGAAGGCGTGGGCCCACTGGCCGCCGCCCAACGTCGAGACGTTCGACCCCTTCCACCTGCCGCTCATGAACACGCTGATCCTGCTGCTGTCCGGCACGACGGTGACGTGGGCGCACCATGCGCTGCAGAACGGCGACCGCGTCGGCGCGCGCAACGGCCTCATCCTCACCATCGCGCTCGGCGTGCTGTTCACCTACGTGCAGTTCGCGCTGGAATATCCCGAGGCGGGCTTCGCCTTCGGCAACATGGGCGAGGAGACCAGCGCCAACCTCTACGGCTCCACGTTCTTCATGGCCACGGGCTTCCACGGCGTGCACGTGATCATCGGCACGATCTTCCTCGCGGTGTGCCTCATCCGTCTGCTGGCGGGCCAGTTCACGCCGCAGAAGCACTTCGGCTTCGAGGCCGCCGCCTGGTACTGGCACTTCGTCGACGTGGTCTGGCTCTTCCTGTTCGCGTTCGTCTACGTGACGCCCGCGCTCGCGATGGGCGGCTAGGGACGTGACGGCGTGGACTTCCCGCCCCATCCCAGGGCGGGAGGGCATCCGGGCATGACCGTCGGCGCCGCGCTCACGGCGGGCGTCCTGGGCCGGTGTCCGCGCTGCGGCGACGGCAGGCTGTTCGCCGGGTATCTCAAGCTCGCCCCAGCGTGCCGCGCCTGCGGCGCAGACTTCACCATGGCCGACGTGGGCGACGGCGCCACCGTCTTCGTGATCCTGATCGTGGGCGCCTTCGTCGTGCCCGCGGCGCTCGTCGCGCAACTCGCGTACGGTTGGCCGGTCTGGGCCAGCGCGGCGCTCGCAGCAGCGCTCACACTCGGTTTGTCGCTTGCGCTCCTGCCGGTGGCGAAGGGCGTGCTGTTCACCCTGCAATGGACCCACAAGGCCGGCGAAGGGCGCGTGGACGGCGGCGCAGGCGGGCCCGACTGATGCGCGTCCGGCTCAACCCGCTGCCGGTGATGACCATCCTCTCCATCGCGGCTTTCCTCATCCTGATCCTGCTGGGCCACTGGCAGTGGCGCCGCTACGAGGATCGTCGCCTCCTCGCCGAGGCGCCGCCCGCCACCGCCGTCCTGGAGCCTTTCGAGGCCGTCCCCGAGGGCCTGCAGCTGGTGTTCGGCGCGCGTGACGGCGCGCCCGGCTGGCGGGTCTTCGAACCCGTCCGCTACGGGGAGCGGACCGTTTTCGTGGACTGCGATTACGTGCCCGGCGCAGCCCCGCCCGACTGGCGCACGCTGGAGCCGTGTCGGGCGCTGGCGGGCGCGCGCGCGGTGTCCGGCGTCATCGTGCGGCCGAAGGGGGCGTCCGCCTTCACCGCCCGCAGCGATCCCGCCGCCCGGCTCTGGTACGCCGCCGACCTCCCCGGCATGGCCGCCGCCGCCGGCCTGCCCGACCCCGAGACCTACTACGTCGCGATCCCCTACGTCGGCCCCACCGGGGAGGCGACGCCCAACCCGTTCGCGGCCGGGGCGTTGGGCGCCGAGCCGCTGCCGCCGGCCCGCCATCTCGGCTACGCGCTCACCTGGTGGGGACTGGCGGGGGCGCTTGTGGGGGTCTACTTGGCCTTCCACGCCCGCCAGGGCCGCCTCACCATCCGCCGGACGCCCAAGACCTGAGCATGCGCTACATCTCCACCCGCGGCGCGGCCTCCCCAGTCTCGTTCCTCGACGCGGTGCTGGCGGGCCTGGCGCCCGACGGCGGCCTCTACGTCCCTGAGCGCTGGCCTGCACTGCGCCCTTACCTGCGGGAGAACCGCGGCGCGCTTGGCCTCGCCGGCGCCGCTGCGGAGGCGCTTTACCTGTTTGCGGGCGATGATTTCAGCTTCGCGGGCGCCGCCGCGCTGGCGGACAGGGCCTTCGGCGCAGGCTCCCGCTTCGCCCATCCCGCCACGACGCCGCTGCGCCAGATCGGCGACGCCCGTTGGCTCATGGAGCTGTTCCACGGGCCGTCGCTGGCGTTCAAGGACGTGGCGATGCAGCTGATCGGCGCGCTCTACGACGGGGCGCTCGCGGAGCGGGACCAGCGGCTGACGGTGGTGTGCGCCACGTCGGGCGACACCGGCGGGGCGGCGGTGGAGGCGCTGAAGGGCGCTGCGCGCGTTGATCTGTTCGTCATGCTGCCTGCGGGGCGCGTCTCGGACGTGCAGCGGCGCTTCATGACGGCCTCCGGCGCCGCCAACGTGCATCCGATCCTGATCGACGGGGACTTCGACGACTGCCAGGCGCTGCTGAAAGCGCTGTTCGCGGATCGGGAGTTTGCGCGCCGGGCGTCGCTGTCGGGCGTGAACTCGATCTCGTGGGCGCGCATCGTGGCGCAGACGGCGTATTACATCGCCGCCTCGCAGGCGCTGGGCGGCGACGGGCCCGTGCATTTCGCCGTGCCCAGCGGCAATTTCGGGGACGCCTTCGCCGGCCATGTGGCCCGCGCCATGGGCGCGCCGGTCGGGCGCATCCTCATCGCCACCAACGCCAACGACATC
>JANRIM010000027.1:0-19495 GCA_033764865.1 Hyphomonadaceae bacterium | reverse complement strand
CCCCGATGACGCGGGTGGGGTTCTCCAGCGCCGAGGCGCCCCCCCCGCCCCCCGCCTACGCCGCAAAACGCGGCGGCGGGGGCGGCGCCGCGCGCAGCACCGGCGGCGGCCGGTAGCTGTCGCGCCAGGCTTCGTAGCTGTAGGTCATGGCCGGCGCCGGCGGGACCGCCGGCCTCGGCGGGGGCGCAGGCGGCGCGGGCGCTTCCTCGGGCGCGGCGTCCTCGCCGGTGGCGGCGGCCTCCGACAGGCTCTCCACGGCGGCCGGGGCCGCAGCGGACAGGGGCGCTGGCGGCGTCTCGAAGGCGGGCGGCTGCGGCGGGATTTCGGCCAGGTTCCGCTCCGGCGACAGGCCCTCCCGCCACGCCAGCAGCTGCTCGTTGATCGGGTCCCGGTAGGTCCACCCCGCCGCGGCCGCGCCGCCCAGGAGCAGCAGCGTCATCACCGCGCCGGCCCCGCCGCCGCGTTTTTCGGCGTAGGCGGGGGGCGGGGGCGGCGCGTCGGCGCTGGAGAACCCCACCCGCGTCATCGGGGGCGGCCGGGTTCCCGGCGGCATGGGCGGCAGCGGCGCGCCTTCCACGGCGGCCTTCTCGGCGGCGTCGAGACGCGCGCGGACAGGCTCGCGCAGGCGGATCCAGGCCACTTCGTCGCCCGCGCCCTCCCAGTCCTGCATGTCGATGACGGGGCCCTTGTGGAACGGCGAGGGCGGCTGCGTGCGGTCGGCGCACACCGACACCAGCGCGCCGCGGCCATAACCTGCGGTCGCTTCCCCCAGCACCCACGGCGAGGCCGCCGCCTGCTTCGACCAGATCACCACCACGCACGCGCTGTTGGCCAACGCGGTGGACACCGCCTCGCTCCATGCGTCGCCCGGCCGTTCGCCGCGGTCCCACCACACGGAGTGCCCATCCGCCGCGATGCGGTGGGCGATGAGGCGCGCGAGCTTGCGCTGCGCGCGGTGATAGGAAATGAACGCCTGGCTCATGGCCTTCCCGCTGAACTCGTCCGTCGCACCCCACGGCTGTGTAGCGCGAACGCCCCCCTGGGCGCCCGCGAAAACGCCTACCGTTGCGGTCATTTCATCATGACGCGCGCCCGCGACATGCCGGCCCCCGTCACCGCGCCGTGGCCGGCGATCTGTCTGGTGCGGCCGCAGATGGGGGAGAACATCGGCGCGGTGGCGCGGGTGATGCTGAACTTCGGGCTGACGGGCTTGCGCCTGGTGGAGCCGCGCGACCGCTGGCCCAATCCCAAGGCGTTCGCCGTGGCGTCGGGCGCCGACCAGGTGCTGCACGACGCGCGCCTGGAATGGACGCTGGAGGACGCCATCGCCGACGCCACGCTGGTGGTCGCCGCCACCGCGCGGCCCCGGCACATGGAGAAGCCGGTCTGGGGCCCGCGCGCATGCGCCGCCAACCTCACCGCCGCCATCGCCGCCGGCGAGAAGCCGGTGATCCTGTTCGGCGCGGAGGCCATGGGCCTGCTTAGCGAGGACATCGCCCGCGCGGAGGCCATCGTGACGCTGCCGGTCAATCCCGGATTTGCGTCGGTGAACCTCGCCACGTCGGTGGCGATCATGGCGTTCGCGCTGGGGGAAGCCCGCCAGGGCGCCGATGCGCCGCCCTGGTTCGTCGACAGCCGCGATCCCCCCGCCACGCACGCGGAGCTGGAGGGCTTCTTCGGCCACCTGGAGGTGGAACTCGACCACGGCCGGTTCTTCCATCCGGAGGACAAGGCGCCGCTGGTGCGCCAGAACCTGCGCAACCTGTTCCTGAAGGCGAGGCTCACCGGCCAGGAGGTGCGCACGCTGCGCGGGGTGGTGAAGGCGCTCGTCGTGGGCCGTGGCGGGCGCAAGAAGCCGGGGCCCGGCCCTGCGGGAGACGGCGGGAACCAGGAGCCGTAGCCGGCGGTTCACCAACGGCGCGAATTGCGTTATCCACTGCTTTGACCGGTTCGAAGAAGGACACTTGATGCGCTGGATGCGCAACCTCATCCGGCCTGCGGAACCCGCCAGCGGCCCCGTCGCGCCGTGGACGGGGGAGCACGTGGACGTCGATCTCTACTGGGCCCAGGCGTGGGCGGACCTGCGCATCCGGCAGGGGGAGATGGCGCGCCGGCTGAAGCTGACGGACGCCACCTGGCGCGTGAACCAGGAAGCGGGCCTCATCGAGTTCGAGCGCGCGGACGGCGCGCTGGTGCGCGCGCCGGTGCAGATCATCGGCTCCTGGAATCCCCGCAACGAGACGTTCACGTGGGGCTGGGACCATCCCAGCGTCCACACCCGCTGCCGCGCCGACGCGGAGCGCACGCGCTGGTTCGGCGACGCCCACGACGTGAGCGAACTCACCCGCCGGCAGGTGCGGGTGAGCGAGGCGGAAGCCTGGCGGCTGACGGCCGTGGCCATGAAGGTGAACGCCGCCCAGGGCGCCTCTCGCGGCCCCACCGAAGGCCCGGTGGTGTTCATGACGATGGGCGATCTCAAGGTGCTGGGAGCGGAAGAGCCCGTGCGCTGACCGCGACGGCGCCGCAAAATGCGGAACGAAGTGCGGGGATGGCGACCTGCGCTATCCGCCGCGTTCACCGCATCAACCTCATGCGCGCCAACAAAAGACGACAATCGAATTCTGCGGCGTAAGGCCGCCCGTACACTCAGGCCTCCCCGAACGGAGACCGGAGCCAGTGCAACCCAGACCCCCCATCGATGCGGAAAAGTGGCGCGCCGTCGCCGCGAGCATGCGGGTATGGCTCTGTGAGGTCATGCTCTGGCTCGCGGAACACGTTGATGGTCGAATTGCGCGCGCGTTCCGCCGGCATGTGCGTGCGGACCTGCAGCGCGCCGAGAAAGGCCTCCGCGGCGCGATCGTCATGATCGCGCTCTCGCGTGCGAGTTGGGCGGATGTTCCAGGCCCGCGCACGGTCAGGCCGGGGTCCTTCCATCGCCGCCGCAGCAGCGCAGACATGCGCCACGTGACGCGCATCATCCGGTTCCGGTCGCGAACCCTGAAGGGTCGCGTCAGCCGGCTGCACGCCGTGATCGATGCGCTCGACCATCACGTCACGCGGATGATCGCGAGACTTGAAGCGGGGTTTCGCCAACTCGGGCCGCTGCTGATTGCGCTGCTGGCCGTGATTGCGGGCCAGGCGTTGAGCAGCGCCACGTTCGCAGACTCTTCGTGACCGGGCGCCGGTACCCGAAAAACGGAAAACCTGGACCGCCAAAGGTGCGTCCGGGTGAGGGCGCGAACGACCGCTGGATTCAGCGGGCGCCTGCGCGCGCGTCAGCCCGCCACACGGCCGAACATGCCGGGGGGCGGGGCGGTTTCCTCCATGAGGCTGTCCTTGATGGCGCGCGGGGCGCCGAACAGATGGCCCTGCGCGTAGGGGATTTCGAGTTCGAGGATGTCCACCACCGACGCCTCGTCCTCGATGCGCTCGGCGATGAGGTCGATGCCGTAGCGCACGAAGATGGCGGCCACGTCGTTGGCGGCGATCTCGCGGGTGATCGCGCTTTTCGGGCGCACGCCCTGCTGCACCACCTGCTCGATGATCAGCTGCGCGGGCGCCTTGAAGAAGCGCACGCCGGCGCGCTCCATGTCCACGAGGTCCACATCCATGTGCGTGACGCGGTCGATGGAGAAGCGGAAGCCGAGGTCGGAGAGCTTGGCCATGGCGCGGGCCTCCACGCCGTTGCGGCCCTCGAACGCCTCCTGCGGCATCTCGAAGATCAACGACGGCGCCATCTCGCGATGGTCGCGGAGGAACTCGATGAACTGCGGGAAGAACCCCTCGTCCGACAGCGCCCGCGGGGCGAGGTTGCAGAAGATGCCGACGCGGCGATCCTTCTGCGCCAGCTTCTTCACAATTTGCACGCACCGGAACAGGAGCATGTTGTCGATCAGCGGCATCAGGCCCGCGCGATCTGCGGCGGGCATGAAGTCCTTCGGCAGGATGATGCGGCCGTGGGCGTCCTTCAGGCGCGTGAAGCCCTCGTAGAACACCGTGCGCCGCTGCGGCAGCGCCACGGTGGGTTGCAGGTGCAGCTCCACGCGGTTCTCGTCGAGCGCCTCGCGCACGATGTCGATGGCGCCCACCGGCGACCGTGGGCCCTGCGCGGGGCCGGCGACGCGGGCGATCTCGTCGAGGCGCTGGTCCATCTGGCGGCCCAGCTTGTCGACGATCTGGTCGATCATCTTCAGTTCGGGCTGCGGGGCGGGCGCCTCGACGCGGCGGTGGGCGATGTCGGTGACGGCGGCGTCCAGCCGGTCGAGCCGTTCGGTGATGGCGTCCATCTCCGCCACGGCCTCGCGCTGGGTGAGGCGGATCTTCTCGATCTCGATGCGCGTCTTCTTCTCCGAACGCCCGATGGCTCCCGACGCATGCGCCGCCGACAGCCCCGCATGCGTCACCGCGCAGGCGGAGAACAGCGAGAGCGCCCCCAGCGTCGCGCCCGCCGCGTCGGCGCCGCCCACCTGCGACAGCGCAAGGCCCGTGGTCAGCGCGAGCAGCGCGTAACCCGCATAGAGGAGTGCATGGGTGATCAGGGGCATGGGCGGCGAATCTCTTGCAGCGATCATGTCATGCTTTCCGCGTTACGAGACCCTTAACCATACCGGCGTCGCCGCTTGACAAATTATTGTCAGGCAATAATTAGTTTTTCCGCAGCGACATGAAGGGCGGCGCGCATGGATAGGAAATGGGAAGATGCGGTCGTCCGCGCCGCCGCGGAGGCCAGCCGGCTGGAGCCGCTGGCGACGGCGCTGCTGGTGGGCGCGCTGCTGGTGCTGGCGGGCGGGGGCCTGTTCGAGCCCATGATCTTCAACGCGCGCGACCCAGACTATTCGCTACTCGAGGGCGCGGGGGAGGCGGCGGTCAACCTGCTGGAGGCCACGCCCGCCATCGCGCTCATCTGGGGGCTCGCGGAAACGCGGGTGTATCTCGGCCGCCTCGCGAAGGGCGAGGTCTGGGGCCCGGCCACCATGCAGCTGCTCGGCCGCGTCGGCGACGCGCTGGTGTGGGCGGCGTTCCTGGCCATCTTCGTGGCGCCGACGCTCATCGAGTGGGTGCGCGGATCGCCCATGATGCGCGCCGACTGGGACCCCGGGTATCTCGCGCTCGCCGGCCTCGGCCTCATGCTGACGCTGATCGCGCGCGTGGTGCGCAACGTCGTGGAAGTGGCCGCCGCGCTGAAGGCGGAAAACGACGAGATCGTCTAGGGAGGCGGGCCGATGACCTTCGCGGAGACCATCGATGCAAGCGACGTCCGCCGGCGCGGCCGCGAGGCGCAGACCATCGCGCTGATCCTGCTTGTGCTCGCGGCGGTGAGCGTGGTGGGGGATATCCTCGTCGGCCCGCTCCTGCGGCTGGCGCGCAGCGGCCACGGACTGGCGCCGTTCGCGACCGACGTCCGCGACAACGCGATCGCCGCGCTT
The DNA here is from genome assembly GCA_033764865.1 of Hyphomonadaceae bacterium. GTDB lineage: Bacteria > Pseudomonadota > Alphaproteobacteria > Caulobacterales > Aquidulcibacteraceae > VFBF01. The sequence continues at coordinate 14,069 of JANRIM010000027.1, read as the reverse complement.
CCCATGATCATCCTGCTCGGCGCGTTGTGGAGTGCGCACCGCGTGTTCGGCCGCGTGGCGGATGGCGATGTGTTCAGCGCCGCCAACGCCGCCGGCCTCGGCGCGATCGGTCAGGCCATGGGCTGGAGCGGCTTCGCGGCGGTGGTGATGGCGCCCACGCTGCAGGCGTGGGTTGCGCGCCGCGGCGGCTTCGACGTTGCGCTGGAAGGCTGGGCGCTGGTGCTGGCGGCGCTGGGCGGCGCAGTGGTGTTGTTCGGGCGGATCTGGGCGCTGGCGATCGAGATCAAGACCGACGCCGACCAGATCATCTGACCAGTGCCCGTCATCGTCCGCCTCGATGTGATGCTCGCCCTGCGCAAGAAGCGCGCGAAGGAACTCGCCGCCGAGATCGGGATCACGGAGGCGAACCTGTCGCTGCTGCGCACCGGCAAGGTGAAGGGCGTGCGGTTCGATACGCTGGCCAGGTTGTGCTCTGCGCTCAACTGCAAGCCCGGCGACATCCTCGACTACGCACCGGGGCCGGAGCCCCCGCCGGAAGCGGGCGACGACCCTTGAGGCCCGTGTCAGCCCAGCCGGGCGTCGAGGCGCGCCTTCACCGCCGGCCACTCGGGCCGGATCACGGAGTACCAGGCCGTGTCGCGCCAGCTCCCGTCGGGGCGGCGCATGTGGCGGCGGTGGACGCCCTCGAACGTTGCGCCCATCTTCTCCATCGCCGCGCGCGAGCGCGCGTTGAGCGCATCGGTCTTTTGCTCCACCCGCTCTGCGCCGCAGGCGAACGCGTGGCCGAACAGCAACCGCTTGCTGGCGGGGTTGATGGCGCCGCCGCGCGCATCGGGGCCATACCATGTGCCGCCGATCTCGACGCTGGCGTGTTCGGGCCGCAGCGCGAGGTAGCAGGATTGCCCGACGGCGCGGCCATCGGGCGCGAACACCGTGTAGAGGAGCCAGCGGCCGGCGGCCTGCTCGGCGAGCTGCCAGTCCACCGTGGCGTCCCACCCCGCGCCCGGCACGTCACGGGGCCACCAGCGCCAGGTGTCCGGATCGGCCATCGCCGGGCCGCGGAGGGGCTCGCGATGGTCTGGGGTCAGCGGCTCCAGCCGCACGTGGGCGTCCACCATGGCGATATGGTCAAGCTGCATGGCCGCGAGGTAGCCGCCGCATGACGCTGCGTCCACCCGATTGTCCGCCACGGCGCGATTGCTCTCGCCAGACAGCCCCGATACCGTGCGCGGACATCAGGGAAACGCAACGGACCGAGGAGAGGCCGCGATGATTTTCGAGCATGACGAGACCACGAAGCACTGGATCGGTCGGGTCCAGAAGTTCATGGACGAACACATCATCCCGGCCGTTCCCACCTACCAGGCCCAGGACCGGGCGGGGGAGCGCTGGAAGGTCATCCCCGTGGTGGAGGACCTGAAGAAGAAGGCCAAGGCCGAGGGCCTTTGGAACATGTTCATGCCGCCGTCGCATGGCGCCGCGCACGTGGACGACACGTTCGAATTCGAGGGCCCGGGGCTCTCCAACGTCACGTACTCCGCGATCGCGGAGACGCTGGGCCGCGTGGGTTTCGCCTCGGAAGTGTTCAACTGCTCGGCGCCCGACACCGGCAACATGGAAGTGCTGCACCGCTACGGCACCCGCGCGCAGAAGGACAAGTGGCTGAAGCCGTTGATGAACGGCGAGATCCGCTCCGCCTTCCTGATGACGGAGCCGGCGGTGGCCTCCTCCGACGCCACCAACATCCAGACCGAAATCCGCCGCGACGGCGACGACTACGTGATCAACGGCCGCAAGTGGTGTTCGTCCGGCGTGGGCGCTCCGCGCTGCAAGGTCGCCATCGTCATGGGCAAGACCGACCCCGACGCGAAGTCCTACACCCAGCAGTCGCAGATCCTCGTGCCGCTCGACGCCAAGGGCGTCACGCTCATCCGTCCGCTGCACGTGTTCGGCTACGACGATGCGCCCCACGGCCACTTCGAGGTGGAGCTGAAGGACGTCCGCGTGCCGGCGGAGAACATCATCTGGGGCGAAGGCCGCGGCTTCGAAATCGCGCAGGGGCGCCTTGGCCCCGGCCGCATCCACCACTGCATGCGCACCATCGGCGTGGCGGAGCGGGCGCTGGAGTTGATGTGCAAACGCCTGCTGACGCGCAAGGCGTTCGGAAAGCTCTTGTCCGACCACTCCGTTTGGGAGCAGCGCATCGCAGAGGCGCGCATCGACATCGAGATGACGCGCCTCCTGTGCCTGAAGGCCGCGTACATGATGGACACGGTGGGCAACAAGGTGGCCCGCGCCGAGATCGCCATGATCAAGGTGGCGGCCCCGCGCATCGCGCTGAAGGTGATCGACGACGCCATCCAGGCGCACGGCGGCGGCGGCGTGAGCGAGGACTTCGGCCTCGCGTCCATGTACGCCCATCAGCGCACGCTGCGCCTCGCGGACGGTCCCGATGAAGTGCACTGCCGAACCATCGCCCGCCTCGAACTCGGCAAGCACGCCGGCACGGAAGCGCGCGAGCGCGCGGAGGCCGAGGGCCGTCTGCACGTGCCCGGCGCCCGTTAGGCAAGGCGCGACCCGGCCGGCTCGGCGCCGGCCGGGACGCATGGCGCGATGGCGACAGCGTTGCTCTCGTTGGCGGGTCTCGCGTTCGGCGCGGCGATCGGGCTTTACGGCCTGCTCGATCCACGCTGGGCGGCGCGGCTGGTGCGTCTGCGCGAGGACGGCCCCGGGGGCTTCTCCGAATTTCGCGCCACGTTCGGTGGCCTGTTCCTCGCCTCGCAGGCGGCGGGGCTCGTGTTCGTGGGCGCCCATCTCCTCGGCGTGACGGCGCTGGGCGGTGCGCCGGTGATCGGGCTTGCGCTCGGGGCGGTCACGGTGTGCGGCCTCATGTGGATCGGGACCGGGCTCGCGCGCGTGGCGTCCATGGCGCTCGACGGAACAGACACGCCATATCACCGGGTCGCGGTGGGCGTGGAGTTTTTCATGGGCGCGGTGATCCTGTCGCTTTGGCTGTCCGTCTAGGCCGGGCGCCTTGACGCAACGGCGCCGCTGACCCCGTGGCCGCTATGCGCTAGGCTGGCGCTCGATGAAGAAGCGCCCCCGACGGCGCCCATCGTGCAGGCGAGGGAGCGAGACCATGGCTGACGGCGCGTCCACCAAATTCCCCGGCTACTCCCGCGCCCGCATCGACGACGCGATCGTCAATCCGGACCTCTACGCCGAAGAAGACGAGATCCACGCGCTGTTCACGATCCTGCGCCGTGACGATCCCGTGCGCTTCATGGAGCCGCAGGGCTTCCGCCCGTTCTGGTCGATCACCAAGCACGCCGACATCCTGGAGGTGGAGAAGCGCGCCGACGTCTTCGTCAACCGGCTGCGCACCTACCTCTCGCCCATCGAAGGCGAGGAGTGGGTGAAGTCCGTGACGGGCGACACCCACCTGTTCCGCACGCTCGTCGATCTCGACGATCCGGTGCACATGAAGCTGCGCGCGCTCACGCAGGGGTGGTTCATGCCGCCCAACCTGAAGAAGCTCGACGCCCGCATCGGCGAGATCGCCAAGGCCCACGTGGACCGCATGGCCGACCTCGGCGGCGAGTGCGATTTCGTGAAGGAGGTGGCGGTCTGGTATCCGCTGCGCGTGATCATGGAGATCCTCGGCGTGCCCGCCTCGGACGAGCCCTTCATGCTCAAGCTCACGCAGGAAATCTTCGGCCCCGCCGATCCCGACGTCGTGAAGGAGACCGACCGCGCCGCCCAGGGTGCGAGCTATACCGGCGCCGAGGGGCCCGCCGTCGATCTGTTCCAGACCGCGCAGGTGCTGTTCCAGTACTTCGGGGCGCTGACGGCGGACCGGCGCGCCAATCCGAGGGACGACGTGGCCTCCGTGATCGCCAACGGCATGATCGACGGGGCGCCCATCGGCGATCGCGAGGCCATGAGCTACTACGTGATCATCGCCACCGCCGGCCACGACACCACCTCCAGCACCACGTCGGCGGGCCTATTGCAGCTGATCCGCAACCCGGCGGAACTCGCCAAGCTCCGCGCGGACATGTCGCTGTTGCCGAACGCGGTGGAGGAGATGCTGCGCTGGTCCACGCCCGTGCAGCACTTCATGCGGACCGCGGTCGAGGACTACACGCTGCGCGGCAAGACGATCCGCGCCGGCGACGCGCTCTGCCTGCATTACCCGAGCGGCAATCGCGACGAGGAGGTGTTCGAGGACCCCTTCGCCTTCCGCGTGGACCGGGACGTCAAGCGTCAGGTGGCGTTCGGCTACGGCGCGCACCTGTGCCTGGGCATGCATCTGGCGCGGATGGAAATCCGGGCGCTGTTCCAGGAACTGCTGCCGCGCCTCGACGAGATCGAACTGGCGGGCGCGCCGCGCAAGACCCGCTCCAACTTCGTGTCGGGCCTGAAGGCGCTGCCGGTGCGCTACCGCATGCGGTGACCCGCAAGACCTGCGCGCGGGTCAGAAATCGTTGATCGAGAAGTCGGGCCGGTGCGGCCACGACGCGCGAAGCCCGCATGAGTGCGGATCGAACCCGTCGCGGGTGAGGACCACGGCGTTGGTGGGCGTTTCCTCGACGCGGACTTCGGCCACCGAAAAGGGCAGGTCGTCCGCCGTGAGGAACGCATCGAGTTTCAGCCAGAACACGGCTGCGAGCGCCTCGGTGGTGGGGTCGCCGTCGAAGGTCATCAGCCGTGGCAGACGGGCGGGCTCGTGCGCGCGGAACCAGCCGATGAGCGGGTCTGCGGCGTTCAGCATGAACGCGTGATCGACGTGGTCGTCGATCCAGGCCTTCCAGCGGCCCTTCGCGGCTTCGAAGGGCGCGTCCATGTTGCCCGCGCCGAACTGGAACGGGCTTGCCGGCGCGAGACGCACGACAACCGTCTCGTTGTGGCCGTGGGGCGTCATGCACTTCGGCGACACGTCCGACAGGAACCGGTGCGCCATCGCGTAGCGGCGGGTGAATTCAAGGGCGGCCATGGGCGTGGCGTCATGCATCGCCCACGGCCGTCTCGTCAACGCCGCGTCCGTTTCAGGCGCAGGCCCCGGCCCGCGTCACCGATCCCAGACGGGCTTGCCGAGGTTCACCTTGTCCGCCGGCGTGACGACGGCCACCGCCCCGCCCACCACGGCACCCGTGCCCACGCCGATGGGGCCGGCCACGGCCCCGGTCCCCGCGCCAATGGCGGCCCCGGAAAGCGCGCGCTGGCTCACGGTCGTGCCGCAGGCGCCGAGGACGAGCGGCGCAGCCGCAACGAACAAAAGCATCTTCATGATGGGCCTCCTTTGGTTGCCCCAACGACGCGGCCCCTGCACCTGTTCCCGGCGAGGCCCCCAAGCGCCTCAGAACCAGCGCCGCCACTTCGCGATGGCGAACAGCGCCGCCGGCGCGCCCAGCATCAGGAGGAAGGCGGCGGGCGGCCCCCAGGACGCCTGAAACCAGCTCATGGCGGTGAAATTCATCCCGAAGATGGACGCGATCAGAGTCGGCGGCACGAACGCGATGGTGGCCAGCGAGAGCGCCCGCAGCGTGTTGTTCTGGGCGGCGCCGACAAGGCCCAGCATGGCCTCCTGGAGGAAGGTGAGGTGGCTCTGGAACGCCTCGATGGCGCGCTCCAGCTGTTCGGTGTCGCGCCGCAGGGCGGTGAGCCGCGCCGGTTCCAGGCCGTAGACCGTCGCGTCATGCAGCGCCGCGAAGGTGGCCGCGCGCTGGAGCGAGGAAAGGCTGTCGTGGCTGAGCGCGGCGAGCGTGCCCAGCCGGCCGAGCGTGCGCAGCGTCGCGCGGACGTCCGCCGCCGCGTTGCGCCGCTCGTTGAAGATCTCCTGGGAAACCGCGTTCGCCGCGGCGGTGTTCTCCTGCAGCAGGTCGGCGATCCGCTCCACGCACGCATCCAGCAGGGCCATCAGCACGTCGCCGCCGCCACGGGCCTGGGTGATCCGCGCGAGGGACCGCCCCTGGCCGATGGAGAAGGCGCGGGGATGGATCTGGCGTACGGTGACGAGCGTGCCGGCGTCGGTAAGGATGAAGGTGACGGCGTCGGCGCGGAACGGCCCGTCGTCGCGCCGCGCGAGCAGGGTCACGGTCAGGTAGAGGGCGCCGTTCTCCTCGTAGAACCGGGCGGAGTCCTCGTAGGCGCGCCGTTCGAACGCCGTGAGCACGTCGACGCCCAGCGCCGCCTCGACCTGCAATTCCTCCGCTTCCGTGGGATCGTCCAGGTCGATCCAGACAAGGCCCTTCTGGGTCAGCGCGATGGCGCAGTCGATCACCTTGCCGACCTCGCCGGTCGCATCGCGCTGGTAGATCTCGATCATGGGGCCATCGGGCGGTTGCGCCGCGTGCAGAAAGGGAGCGCCCCGCAATTGGGCGAAAGTAGTGGCTCCCCGGGTAGGATTCGAACCTACGACCAACCGGTTAACAGCCGGTTGCTCTACCACTGAGCTACCGAGGACCATCGCTTGCGCGAGCGGGGTCTCTAGCAACATCGGGCGTGGTCCGAAAGGGGGATGCGCTGGCCGTTGCGCCCGATCGGTGCGCCGCAAAGAAAAGGGGGCCCCGTGAGGGGCCCCGAAGGCGTTGGGTATGGTGGGGTGTCTCCAAGGGAAGACATCCGCACTGTCCCGCAAACCCCTTAAGATTCGGTAAAAGCGAACGAAGGGTAAATTTCGTTGCATAATGAACGGGTTAAAGGGGGGTGGAGGCCACGTCCGGACTCGAACCGGAGTACACGGCTTTGCAGGCCGCTGCGTAACCCCTCCGCCACGTGGCCCCGTTCGCCGCCAGGGGCGACGCAAAGGATCGGCTTGGCCAGAAGGCCCCGCCGGGGGTTGGGCTGTGCAGATAGCAAGCGCGGGGGCTGGCGACAATGCAGGCCGCGCAGGGTGGGGGACGCCCTGCGTCCGGCGGCGCCGTCTTGTTGATCGCGGCGCACCCGCGTATCAGCCGGCGCTCAGGCCCAAGCACCGAGTTCGCCGATGGATTTCGCCGCCGCCCGCCAGTTGATGGTGGAGACCCAGGTCCGCACCGCCGACGTGACCGATCCCGCGATCCTGGCCGCCATGCGCGCCTTGCCGCGGGAGGCTTTCGCACCGCCGGCGCGCAAGCTGCTGGCGTATTCCGACTCCGAGCTTGAGGTGGCGCCCGGGCGGACGCTGCTGCGTCCCCGGGACCTCGCCAAGCTGCTCCAGGCGGTCGCGCCGCGGCGCACGGACCGGGCGCTCGAGATCGCCGGCGCCACGGGCTACGGTACGGCCCTCCTGGCGCAAATCTGCGAGGACGCCGTGCTGCTTGAGCCGGATTCGGCGCTCAATTTCGCCGCGGTGGCGGCCTTCGGAGCCTGCGGCGTCACTGGCGCCCATACGGCGTCCACCGACATCGCGGCGGGCTGGCCCGATCTCGCGCCTTACGACGTCATCATCCTGAACGGCGCGGCCGAGGTGGTGCCCGACGCGTGGCTTACGCAACTCGCCGAGGGCGGCCGGCTGGGGGTCATCGTCCGCGACGGCCCCGCGGGGCACGCGCGCGTCTACACCAAGGCCCGGGGCGTCACGGCCTATCGGGTCGTTTTCGACGCCGCGCCGCCGGTGGCCCCCGGCCTGGCGGCGGTTCCCACGTTCTCCTTCTGAGGCGTGCGCCGGGGCGGCGGCGGCGAGCGGAGAAAGATCGAACGCCGCATGGCGTAGACGCTGAATGGATGCTAAATTATTCAGTGAAGAGCTTAAGAGGCGGGCGACAATGCGGAAATTCTGGAGCGTGATGCTCGCTGTCGGCCTCGCGCCGGCCCCGGCGATGGCCGACACGCTCGCCGATGCGCTGGCCGCCGCCTACCGCACGAACCCGACGCTCGACGGCGCCCGCCAGGAGGCCCGCCAGGCCGACGAAGGCTTCGCCCAGGCGCGTGCGGGCTTCCTGCCCCAGGTGGGCGTCAGTGGCGAGTACGCCACCCAGCTGCGCATCACCGAGACTGAGGCCCCAGCCGGATCGACGCGCACCAAAAGCACCATCGAGCCGCAGAGCGCGTCCGTCTCGGCCTCGCAGTCGCTGTTCGAGGGCGGCCGCCGGCTGGCGCAGATCGGGCTCGCCAACGCCCAGATCCGCGGCGCGCAGGAGGGGCTCAGGTCCACCGAACAATCGGTGCTGCTGCAGGTGATCTCCGCCTACGTCACCGTCCAGCGTGACGCCGAAAGCGTTCGCATCCGTGAAAACAACGTGCGCCTGCTGGAGCGCCAGCTGCAGGCCTCCAAGGACCGCTTCGAGGTGGGCGAGATCACGCGCACGGACGTCGCCCAGTCCGAGGCGCGTTTGTCCGGCGCCCTCGCTGGGCTGGCGGGCGCCCGCGCCAACTACGAGGCCTCGCTGGCGGACTACGTGCGCGTGGTGGGCCAGCCCGCGAACGCGTTGGAGCCGGCGCCCGCCGCCGTCGGGCTGCCCGCGACACTGGATGAGGCGGTGGCCATCGCCCTCGATCTCAATCCGGAATTGCGCCTGTTCAAGGAGAACGAGGCCGCCGCCCGCCAGCAGGTGCGCATCGCCCGCGCGGACCTGCTGCCCCAGCTGTCCATCGTGGGCCGCATGGCGCGCGACATCGACCAGAACATCCCGGGCGTCACGTCCGACACGCAGTCGGCCGCCGCGCAGATCACCATTCCCCTGTTTGAAGGCGGTTTCGCGCGCTCACGCACCCGCCAGGCCCGGATCGGCGTGCTGCTGGCGCAGGCCCGCACGGAAGAGGTCCGTCGCGGCGTGGTGAGCCAGACCACCTCGGCCTGGAACGACTACGCGGCCGCGCTGCGGGTGACGGAGGCGTCGCGCGCGCAGGTGAAGGCCAACAAACTCGCGCTCGAAGGCGTGGACCAGGAGCAGCAGGTGGGCCTGCGCACCACGCTGGACGTGCTGAACGCCCAGCAGGAGCTGCTCGATTCGCAGCTCGCCCTCGTGGGCGCTGAGCGGGACGCCTACGTAGCCGCCCACGCGCTGCTGTTGTCGATCGGCAAGCTCGATGCGCGCACGCTCGGCGTTAACGCGCCGTTATACGATCCGGAAGACCATCGACGCGCGGTGAGCTTCACGATTCTCTCCACCAGACCCGCGCGCGATCGCGACGACTGATCGCCCGCCGGGGACTGTGAAGAGGAGCGGGCGGCGATCCGGCAGGTTCGCAACGGCGCGACTCAGTTCACGGATGTCTCCATCATGGCGCTTCAGGAATCCCAGGCCGAACCCTCCATGGAGGAGATCCTCGCCTCGATCAGGCGGATCATCTCCGAAGACGACGCCGGTACGGCGGCGCCGAGCCAGGAGCCGGTGCTCGAGCTGAGCATGCCCGCGCCGGCGACGGCGGCGCCCGCCCCTGCGCCTACGCCCGCGCCCGCCGACGACGACGATCTGCTGGTGTTCGACGAACAGGCCGCGCCCGAACCCGTCCCGGCGCCGCCGCCGCCGCGCGCCGCGGCCCCCGCGCCGCAACCGGCGCCGCAGCATCCCGACGCCATCATGTCCGAGCCCGTCGTCTCCGCGGCGGCGCATTCGTTCACCCGTCTCGCGGGGTCGCTGCGGCTGGCCGAGCAACAAGGACAGACGCTGGAAGGCGTCGTCCGGGAATTGCTTCGCCCGATGCTGCGCGAATGGCTGGAGCAGAACCTGCCGACCATCGTGGAAGCGAAGGTGGAAGCGGAACTCGACCGCATTTCGCGCCTCGCGCGCTGATCGGCGGGACCAGGGCGCGGGTTTCGCGGGCGGGTCTCCGCCGCGGGGATGAGGGGGGTCGCGCGGTGGCCGGCGCGACGCTATGAAGTCCCATGCTCGACACTACCTTCGATCCCAAGGCCGCCGAGGCGCGGATCGCCGCCCTCTGGGAGCGCGCCCACGCGTTCGCCCCCGTCGCCACGCCCGGAGCCGACCCCTACTGCATCGTCATCCCGCCGCCCAACGTCACGGGCACGCTGCACATCGGGCATGCGCTCAACAACACCCTGCAGGACGTGCTGATCCGCTTTGAGCGGATGCGCGGCAAGGCGGCGCTTTGGCAGCCGGGGCTCGATCACGCCGGCATCGCCACGCAGATGGTGGTGGAGCGCCAACTCGCCGAGGACGGCGCCGCGGACCGGCGCACGCTGGGGCGCGAGGAATTCGTGCAGCGGGTCTGGGCGTGGAAAGACAAGTCGGGCGGGCAGATCCTGCAACAGCTGAAGCGTCTCGGCTGCTCGGCGGACTGGAGCCGTGAACGGTTCACGATGGACGAAGGCCTGTCGGCCGCCGTCCGGAAGGTGTTCGTTCAGCTGCATCGCGAGGGCCTCATCTATCGCGACAAGCGGCTGGTGAACTGGGATCCGCATTTCGAGACCGCCATCTCCGACCTCGAAGTGGTGAACACTGAGGTGAACGGTCACTTCTGGCACTTCCGCTATCCGCTGGAGAACGGCGAGACGTACGACTTCCCCATCGCGCATGACGCCGACGGCGCGCCGACGGCGTGGGAGACGCGTGACTACATCGCCATCGCCACCACCCGTCCCGAGACGATGCTGGGGGACGGCGCCGTTGCGGTGCACCCAAGCGACAAGCGCTACGCTGCGATCGTCGGCAAGCGCGTGCGCCTGCCGCTGGCCGATCGCCTCATCCCCATCATCGCCGACGAGTACCCCGACCCCGACTTCGGCTCCGGCGCGGTCAAGATCACCGGCGCGCACGACTTCAACGATTACCGCGTCGCGCGCCGCCACGACCTGCCGCTCTATGCGCTCATGGACACGCGCGGGCGCATGATGGACGCCGACTATGTGCCCGCGAAGTACCGCGGCCTCGACCGCTTCGAGGCCCGGCGGCTCATTGTCGCCGACATCGAGGCCCTGGGGCTGCTTGACCGCGTCGAGGACAAGAAGATCACCCAGCCGATGGGCGACCGCTCCGGCGTCGTGATTGAGCCGATGCTGACGGACCAGTGGTACGTGGACGCGCCCACACTGGCCATTCCCGCCGTCAAGGCGGTGGAGGAGGGGCGCACGGTCTTCACGCCCCGGCAGTGGGAGAAGACGTACTTCGAGTGGATGCGCAACATCGAGCCATGGTGCGTCTCGCGCCAGCTCTGGTGGGGCCACCGGATTCCCGCGTGGTACGGGCCAGACGGGACGATCTTCGTGGAGGAGACTGAATCGGCCGCGTTGGCGGCGGCGAAGGCGCACTACGGACGTGCGGAAAAACTCGTGCAGGACGAGGACGTCCTCGACACATGGTTCTCTTCGGGCCTGTGGCCGTTCTCCACGCTCGGCTGGCCCGAAAGCACCGCCGAGCTGAAAAAATTCTATCCCACCGCAACGCTCGTCACGGCGTTCGACATCATCTTTTTCTGGGTCGCGCGGATGATGATGCTGGGCCTCCACTTCATGAAGGAGGTCCCGTTCAGGGACGTGTACATCCACGCCCTCGTGCGCGACGCGAGCGGCGCCAAGATGTCGAAGTCCAAGGGCAATGTGCTCGATCCGCTGACGCTGGTGGACAAGTTCGGCGCCGATGCGCTGCGGTTCACGCTCGCGGCGATGGCGGCGCAGGGGCGGGACATCAAGCTCAGCGAGCCGCGCATCGAGGGGTACCGGAATTTCGGCACCAAGCTCTGGAACGCCGCGCGCTTCTGCCAGATGAACGAGTGCGCCTGGTGGGAGCCGTTCGATCCCGCAGCGCCGAAGGAAACCGTGAACCGCTGGATCGTGGGCGAGACTGCGCGCACCGCCGCCGTCGTCACCGGTGAGATCGAGGCGTTCCGGTTCAATGAGGCCGCGGGCACGCTCTACCGCTTCGTGTGGAACGTCTTCTGCGACTGGTACCTCGAACTCGTGAAGCCGTTGCTGGCCGGCGAGGAGGACGGGCCAAAGATCGAGACGCGCCGCACGGCGGCCTGGGTGCTCGATCGCATCCTGATGCTGCTGCATCCGTTCATGCCGTTCATGACCGAGGAGTTGTGGGAGCGACTCTCGGAAACGGGGCCCAAGCGGGGCTCGCTCCTGGTGTCCCACCCGTGGCCCGACCTGCCGGACACCCTCGTCGATGCGCACGCCGACGCCGAGATCGACTGGATCATCCGGCTCGTGTCGGAGACGCGGGCCCTGCGTGCGGCGATGAACGTGCCGCCGGCGGCGCGCATTCCCCTGCTGCTCGTGGGCGCGGAGCCGGACACCGCCGCGCGGCTCGAACGCTACCAGGACCTCATCGATCGCCTGGCCCGGCTGGAGTATTCCACCAGCGCGGAGACCCCGCCGCCGGGCGCCGTGACGTTCGTGCTCGACGAGGCGGTCGTGGCGCTGCCGCTGGAAGGCGTGGTGGATTTCGCAGAAGAGATCGCCCGCCTCGGCAAGGAGATCGCGCGGTTGAACGGCGAGGCCGAAAAGACCCGCGCCAAGCTCTCGAACGCCCAATTCATCGAGCGTGCGCCTGAAGAGGTGGTCGAGGAGCAGCGCGAGCGTCTTGCGGAAACCGAAGCCGCCGCCGTCAAGCTCGCCGCCGCGCTTGACCGCCTGAAGGCCGCCACCTGATCCAAACCGGAAAGCACATCGCCATGACCCGACGCTGGGATAAATCCAAACTCCCCTCCCGCCACACCACCGTGGGGCCGGAGCGGGCGCCGCACCGGTCCTACCTCTACGCCATGGGCCTCGGCACCAAGGAGATCGAGCAGCCGTTCGTGGGCGTCGCCTCCTGCTGGAATGAGGCCGCGCCCTGCAACACAGCGCTGATGCGCCAGGCGCACGCCGTGTCGGCCGGGGTGAAGGCCGCCGGCGCCACGCCGCGCGAGTTCTGCACCATTACCGTCACCGACGGCATCGCCATGGGCCATGAGGGCATGCGGTCCTCGCTCGCGTCGCGGGAGGCCATCGCCGACTCCGTCGAACTCACCATGCGCGGTCACGCGTACGATGCGCTTGTGGGCGTCGCGGGTTGCGACAAATCCCTGCCGGGCATGATGATGGCGATGCTGCGGCTCAATGTTCCCAGCGTCTTTCTCTACGGCGGCTCCATCCTGCCGGGCGCCTGGCGTGGTCGTGAGGTCAACGTCCGGGACCTTTTCGAGGGCGTCGGTGCGCACGCGGCGGGCAGGATGTCCTTGGAGGACCTCTGCGACCTCGAGCGGCACGCCTGCCCGGGCGACGGTGCGTGCGGAGGCCAATACACCGCCAATACGATGGCCTGCGTGAGCGAAGCCATCGGGCTTGCGTTGCCGCTCTCCGCGGCGCTGCCGGCGGTCTACGAATCGCGCGACGCGTACGCCGAGGCCAGCGGTCGCGCCGTCGTCGATCTGATCGAGAAGAACATCCGCCCGCGCGACATATGCACCCGCGAAGCGTTCGAGAACGCCGCCATCGTGGTGGCCGCCACGGGCGGCTCCACCAACGGCGGCCTCCACCTGCCGGCGATGGCGCATGAGGCGGGCGTGCGGTTTACGCTCAAGGACATGGCGGAGACCTTCAAGCGCACGCCATGGCTCGTGGATTTGCAGCCGGGTGGGAAGTACGTGGCCAAGCACATGGGCGAGGCGGGCGGCATGCCGGCGCTGATGCGCGTCCTGCTGGACGCGGGCCTTTTGCATGGCGACGTCATGACCGTCACCGGCAAGACGCTGCGCGAAAACCTCGAGGGCGTGACGCTGCGCACCGATCAGGACGTGATCCGCCCCATGAGCGATCCCTTGTCGCCCGACGGCGGCGTGGTTGGCTTGTGGGGCACGCTCGCGCCGGATGGCGCCATCGTGAAGATCGCGGGTCTGCCGTCCACGTCGTTCCGCGGGCCTGCGCGCGTGTTCGACGGCGAGGAGGCGTGCTTCGCGGCCGTCTCCAACAGGCAGTACAGCGAAGGGGAAGTGTTGGTGATCCGCTATGAAGGTCCTCGCGGCGGGCCGGGCATGCGGGAGATGTTGTCCACCACGGCCGCCCTCTACGGACAAGGCATGGGAGACAAGGTGGCGCTGATCACCGATGGCCGCTTCTCCGGCGCCACGCGCGGCTTCTGCATCGGTCACGTCGGCCCGGAGGCGGCCACCGGCGGCCCCATCGCCCTGGTGCGGGACGG
>JANRIM010000012.1:0-5773 GCA_033764865.1 Hyphomonadaceae bacterium | reverse complement strand
CGCGCACCGCATCGACATCCTGCCCTTCGGGCTGTTCCACCAGATGCTGCGCGCCGGCGTTCGACGTCATGATCAGGATGACGTTCTTGAAGTCGACCGTGCGGCCCTGGCCGTCCGTGAGGCGCCCGTCGTCGAGCACCTGCAGCAACACGTTGAACACGTCCGGGTGCGCCTTCTCGATCTCGTCGAAGAGCACGACCTGGTAAGGACGCCGGCGCACCGCTTCGGTGAGCGCGCCGCCTTCTTCATAGCCGACGTAGCCAGGGGGCGCGCCGATGAGACGCGAGACGGAGTGCTTCTCCATGTACTCGCTCATGTCGATGCGCGTCATGGCGGCGTCATCGTCGAACAGGAAGCCGGCGAGCGCCTTCGTGAGTTCGGTCTTCCCCACGCCTGTCGGCCCGAGGAACATGAACGAGCCGATGGGGCGATTGGGATCCTGAAGGCCCGCGCGCGCGCGCCGCACGGCGTCGGACACCGCGCGCAGCGCTTCTTCCTGACCGATCACGCGGCCGCGCAGATGGTCTTCCATGCCGAGGAGCTTGGCTTTCTCGCCTTCGAGCATCTTCTCCACCGGCACGCCGGTCCAGCGCGAGACGACGCCGGCGATGGCCTCGGCGTCCACCACCTCCTTCATCAGTCCGCCGCCCTGGGACTCCGCGGCCGCGATCTGCTTTTCCAGTTCCGGAATCCGGCCGTACTTGATCTCGCCGGCGCGGGCGAAATCGCCGCGGCGCTGGGCGTCGGCGAGTTCGCCGTGCAGGCGGTCGAGCTCTTCCTTGGCCTTGGTGGCGCCGGCGAGCTTGCTCTTCTCCGCGCTCCACGCGGCGGTGATCTCTGCGGACTTCGCCTCAAGCCGGGCGATCTCGTCGCCAAGCTTGGCGAGGCGGTCCTTCGACGCGGGATCGGTTTCCTTCTTCAGCGCGGCGCTTTCGATCTTGAGCTGCATGAGCCGCCGGTCGATCTCGTCAAGCTCCTCCGGCTTGGAGTCCACCTGCATCCGCAGCCGCGACGCGGCTTCGTCCATCAGGTCGATGGCCTTGTCCGGCAGGAAGCGGTCGGTGATGTAGCGGTTCGACAGCTGCGCGGAGGCGACGATGGCCGCGTCCGAGATGCGCACGCCGTGATGCACCTCGTACTTTTCCTTCAGCCCGCGAAGGATGGAGATGGTGTCCTCCACCGTGGGCTCGTCCACGAACACCGGCTGGAAGCGACGGGCGAGCGCCGCGTCCTTCTCCACGTGCTTGCGGTACTCGTCGAGCGTCGTGGCCCCGACGCAATGCAGCTCGCCCCGCGCCAGCGCGGGCTTGAGCAGGTTGGAGGCGTCCATGGCCCCTTCGGATTTTCCCGCGCCGACGAGGGTATGCATCTCGTCGACGAAGAGGATGATGCCGCCTTCCGCCGCCGTCACCTCCGACAGCACCGCCTTCAGCCGCTCCTCGAACTCCCCGCGATACTTCGCGCCGGCGATGAGCGCGCCCATGTCGAGCGCCAGCAGCTTCTTGTTTTTCAGGGACTCCGGCACGTCGCCGTTGACGATGCGCAGCGCCAGCCCCTCGGCGATGGCGGTCTTGCCCACGCCCGGTTCGCCGATCAGCACGGGATTGTTCTTGGTGCGCCGCGACAGCACCTGGATGGTGCGCCGGATCTCCTCGTCGCGGCCGATGACGGGGTCGAGCTTGCCCTTGCGGGCGTCTTCCGTCAGGTCGCGGGCGTACTTCTTGAGCGCATCGTACTGGTCTTCCGCCCCGCTCGAATGCGCCGCGCGGCCCTTGCGCAGCTCGACGATGGCCTGCTCGATCTTCTGCGGCGTGACGCCGGCTTTCTTCAGCGCCTCGGCGGCGGGGTCCTTTCCGAGCGAGAGCGCAAACAACAGGCGCTCGGCCGTCACGACGGTGTCGCCGGCCTTGACCGCAGCCTGCTCCGCCGCATCCAGCGCGCGGGCGAGGCTTGCCCCCATGAACAGTTTGTCCCCGCCGCCCTGAACCCGCGGGAGCGTTGCGACGGCGGCGTTGGCTTCCGCTTGCGCCTTGAGGGGATCGCCGCCGCCGGCGCGGATCAGACCGGCCGCAAGCCCCTCACGATCGTCCAGCAGGGCCTTCAGCAGATGCTGCGGCTCCAGTTGCTGGTGCGTTTCGCGCAGGGCGATGGTCTGCGCCGCCTGCACGAAGCCTTTGGCGCGATCGGTGAACTTCTCGAGGTCCATGACGTTTCCCGCGGTTCAGTGGGAAGCCGGAAGGCCCGGTCTCTGCCGCAAGAAGTGGTGTGACGTTAATGTCACACAAGGGGTCATCGACGGAGAACCTCACTCGCCTGCGAGAAAAGCCGGCTTGGGGCTGTCGGCGAAGCCCTCCACCGGCTCGACGGAGTCCCGGCGCGGCTCACGGGGCGGGCGCGGCTCCCGCGGTTCGCGCGGCGCGCGCTCTACGCGGTCGTCGTCGCGGGCCACGGCTTCCTCGCGCGGCTCGCGAAGGGGTCGACGGTCCTCGCGGAACTCCCCGCCCTCGGCGTCGCCCCGGGCGGGCGCGTCGCCGTCGGCGCGGAACCGGTTCCGGCGGCGGCGGTTGCGGCGGAAGTCATCTCCCTCCTCGCGCGGGCCCTCGCCGTCGGCGCGCGGACCATCGGGGCGGGGCCCGCGATCGCGGTCACGATCCCGTTCCCTGGGCGCGTAGGGTTGGGGGTGGGCGGGCTGTTCGCCCTCGGCGGCGACGTCGGCGCCCTGACGGTCGGCGCCGGCTTCGGCGTCGTCGCCGTCCTCGCCGAAATCATCTTCCGGCTCCTGGCCGAAGCGCTGGTCGTAGCGCTGCTCGAACTGCGGCGGCGGCTGGGCCGGCTGCATGGCGCGCACGATGCGGAAGTAGTGTTCGGCGTGCTGCAGGTAGCTTTCCGCCATCACGCGATCGCCGCTTGAGTTCGCGTCCCGGGCCAGCTGGAGGTATTTTTCGTAGATGTGGGAGGCGCTGCCGCGCACCTTCATGTCCGGCCCGGTGCTCTCGAAAGAGCGGTTGGCGTTGTGGCCGCCGCCACCGCCGCCGCCGCCGCCGCCAGGCTTGCGGCCCCGGCCGCGCTGACGCTGGTGGTGCTGTTGGTGCTTCATGTTCGGTCCCATGTGGATAACTGCTCTTCACGTCCTGGGTGTCTTGGGTATGCGCCCTCGGCATCGCCACGGGCCGGCGGGACCGGCGGGCGAGCAGCCTTGGAGCGGGCGCGGTGATCGTGGTGGCGACGCCTTCTGGTGTCGGTTGAAGTCGCCGGACTTCCTGGGTGTGCACTTCCTGTGGTGGCTTGTGCGTAACTTCGCCGTGCGTTTCGTCGGGTCTTCGCCGGTGGGCGTGAAGGGATCCGCCGCCAGGGGCGCGGCGCCCTCCGCCTGAACCTTCGCTGACGGGCCCCACGACTGACGAACACTGCGCGGAGCCGGCGGTTCCTCCCGTCCGACCAATGGGGCGACCCGGCTTCAGGGCGCTTGGCGGCGGGAATCCGCGAGGACAAAACTAGCGCGCAACGTCGCCTGCGCCAACCAGTTTTTCCGCAATGTGGCCCGGCGCCATGGAGTCCCGCGCCATGGTTTACGGCCGCCGGCCGACGACCACGCGCCCGACGCCGCCGAGATCGGGGCGCACGGCCTCCGGATCCAGCCCCGCCGCGCGCGCCAGGGCGAGCACGTCCCCATCCTGGCCCCGCCCGATCTCGATGGCGAACCGCCCGCCGGGGCGCAGCAGCCGGGCGACGTCGGGCAGCAGGCGGCGGTAGGCGTCCAGCCCGTCGGGGCCGCCGTCGAGCGCCAGCCGCGGCTCGTGCCGCGCCACCTCCGGCTCGAGCCCCTCGATGACCCCGGTGGCGATGTACGGCGGGTTGGCGACGATCACGTCGAAGGGCTCCAAGAGCCCCTCGCCCCACGATCCCTGCTGCAGCGTCAGCCGCGCGTCGAGACCGAGCGCCGCGGCGTTGGCCCGCGCCACGGCGAGGGCGTCCGGGCTCACGTCGATCCCCACCCCGGTCGCCGCGGGCCGGTCCTTCAGGATCGCCAACAGGATCGCGCCCGACCCCACGCCCAGATCCAGCACCCGCGCCGGCGCCTCCGGCGGCAGCGCCGCGAGCGCGGCCTCCACCACCGCTTCGGTCTCCGGCCGCGGGCACAACACCGCGGGGTCGACCGCGAGCGTGAGCGTCCAGAACTCCCGCCGCCCGAGGATGTAGGCCAGCGGCTCCCGCGCGGCCCGTCGCGCCGTGAGCGCCGCCAGGCGGGCGCGCGCCTCCTCGGTCACGGGGCGATGCGGATCGGTGACGATGTCGAGCCGGCTTACGCCGGTGGCCGCCTCCACCAGCATGCGCGCGTCCAGCACCGGCGAGGACACGCCCGCGGCCTTGAGCGCGTTGCGGGTGCGGGTCCAGGCCGCCACGAGGGTTTCGGGGGCCATGGGTTCAGGGGTCCGGAGCGGATCGGAATCGGCGGTCGGGGCGTTCATGGCCCCTATATAGCGTCTGCGTCGTTGTTGGCGTGGGGCCGCTGGCCCTGTCGTCCGCCGCGCGATCGGCGCTACGGTGGAAAGCGCATGCCCGACACTCCCCTCACCGATACCCGCCCGGCGGTCGGCGTCCCGCCGTCGGGCGATCCCTCCAGCCTCGTGCGCATGCGCCGGCTGGCCAACGGGCTGCTGGTGGCGATGACGCTGCTCTACGCGGCGGCGCACGCGTTCGGCGGGGAGCATCCCGGCTGGGGCTACGTGCGCGCCTTCGCGGAGGCCGCGATGGTGGGGGCGCTGGCGGACTGGTTTGCGGTGACCGCGATCTTCCGCCGGCCGCTGGGCCTGCCGATCCCCCACACGGCGGTGATCCCGCGCAACCAGGGCCGCATCGCCGATGCGCTGGGCTCCTTCATCGCGGAGAACTTCCTCGCGCCCGATCTGGTGGAGAGCCGGGTGCGGGGCCAGGACATGGCGCTCGGGCTGGGCCGGTGGCTGGCCGACGAGCGGCAGTCGGCGCGGCTGGCCGATGGCGTGGTCTCCGCGATCCCGGCGGTGCTCGACACGCTGGACGACGCCACCGTGGCCGACTTCCTGCGCCGCCAGACGTCGACGCACTTCATCACGGCCCAACTCGCGCCCGCGCTCGGCAACATGATCGAGGCTTTGGCCGCGCAGGGGCGCCACCAGGCGCTGCTGGACGCGGCGCTGGAGGAGGGTTGGAAGTGGCTGGAGCAGAACCACGACCAGATCCGCGCCAAGGTGCGCGGACGCACCAACTGGCTGTGGCGCTTCCTCACGGTGGACGCGCAGGCGTCCGACGCGATGATCGGCGCCATCGAGGATCTCCTCACCGAGGCCGCCCGCGACCCCAACCATCCCCTGCGCGCGCGCGTCAACGAGATCGTGGCGCGGTTCGCCGACGACCTGAAGAACGATCCCGTCCTGCATGGGCGCGTGGAGACGTGGATGGGCGAGGTGCTGACGCATCCGGCTGTCTCGCAGGCCATCGACGCCGCGTGGGCCCAGATCAAGGACAGCCTGCGCGCCGACATCCAGTCCCCCACCTCGCACCTGCGGGCGTGGGTGGCGGGGGGCTTGCGCCGGTTCGGCGAGGGGCTGACGGAGGACGCGGTGGTGCGCGATGCGCTGAACGAACGGCTGCGCGGGCTGATCGTCGACCTCGCGGCCCGTCACGGATCGGATGTGTCCCGGCTTGTGTCGGACACGATCCGCGGCTGGGATGCGGCGACGGTGGTGCAGAAGCTTGAGCAGAACGTGGGCCGCGACCTGCAGTTCATCCGCCT
>JANRIM010000008.1:0-6779 GCA_033764865.1 Hyphomonadaceae bacterium | reverse complement strand
TTCACCGCCTACGGCCCGGAGCAGACCATCGTGCACCCGCCGCGTCCGGCTGATCCGCGCACGCCGTGGAACCAGGAATGGCTGGTGAAGATTCGCCACCGCTCCGCCACCATGCAGATGCTGGGCGCCAGCATGGGCGGGATGGGCGCGCCGCAAGCCGTGGCCGGCCAGCCGGCCTGTCCTCCGCCCAGCGCAGGGCAGGCGGCGGGCTCGTCGGTGGGCTCGGCGCTGGGGGCCGCCACGGGCATCCCGGGCGCGGGGGCCGTCGGCGGCGCGATGGGTCGCATGTTCGGCAAGGGCAAACAGAAAGAGCCCGCCCCGGCCAATCCCGACTGTCCGCGCTGACGGTCCGGCGGCGGGCCGGTTCAGCCCGGGGTCGGGCGATTGAGGATGCTTTCCGTCAGTTGATGCCGCTCCTCGTCGCTGAGGCGGCGGGCGGCGTTCTGCAGGCGGCCCATGGAGCGTTCCCGCCCGATCCGCGAATAGAGCACGCCCACGCCCGCCATGATGAAGATCGACACCGGGATCAAGAGGAAGCCCACGACCATGCCCGCCGCGCCGGCGGCGGTGGCCATCGAATCCTGCACGAGCTCCTGCAGTTCGGCGGGGTTGAAGTAGACCGCCAGCGCATAGTTCACCGCCAGATAGATCACCGACATGAACGCCAGCGCCGCCAGCACGCCGCGGCGGGTGAAGCGGTTGAGCATGCGCCCGGCGAGGATCGCCGCCAGCAGGGTCAGGACCGTGGCGTTGAGGCGGGCGGCCGCTTCCACGGCGTTTTCCACCGCCGCGGGATCGGCGCCGACGCCGGCGGCGAACATGCCGTTCAGCCCCGCCAGCGAGGCCGCGAAGTTGCCGAGGAAGGCGGCGAACCAGTACCACGCCACAAGGCATGCGCCGGCGATGGCGCCGGTCACGAACCAGGAGGGCAGGTCGGTCCTCTCCGGCCCGCCCGCGCCGCCCCGCGCGCGCGCCAGCATGCCGTTGAAGGCGGTGTTCAGCACCGGCAGGGCGCCAAGGGGCGCGCTGTTGATGTAGCCGCGCAGGTGCTCGGGCACGAACGTGAGCCCCGCCACCAGGGGCGTGATCGCGAAGGAGAGGCCGAAGCACACCGCGAACGCGAGCGTCAACGCCACGGCCTCCGCCACCGTGCGCGGCGCGCGCAGCTTGGCTTCGGCGTCCCGGGCGGTCTGGTCGGTCATGGCGGTATCCCCTTCGCCCCCAACGGATAGGCAACGCGCGCGGGGGACGCAATCACGGCCGCCGCCCTCTCGGCGTCCGCCGGCGAGCCCGACGGGGGGCCGAACAGGGGGTTGACGGGGGCCGGGGACCAGCCTATCTCCGCGCCGTTAGCAGTCGAGCGGTCTGAGTGCCAAACCGCCGGCAAGCCGATGGTCAGGGCCTCGTCGACTGCGAAAGCTCAAAATATGGTCAAACTTGACCTCAAGGAGGGTGAATTGGCGAATTTCCGGCCTCTCGGTGATCGCGTGCTCGTGAAGCGCGTGAAGGAAGAAGAAAAGACCAAGGGCGGGATCATCATCCCCGACACCGCCCAGGAAAAGCCCCAGGAAGGCGAAGTCGTCGCCGTCGGCCCCGGCGCCCGTGACGAAGACGGCGAGCGGATCGAGATGGACGTGAAGGTCGGCGACCGCATCCTGTTCGGCAAGTGGTCCGGCACGGAAGTGAAGGTCGACGGCGAGGACCTCCTGATCATGAAGGAAAGCGACGTCCTCGGCGTCATCGAAGCCGCCGCCGGCAAAGGCAAGAAGGCGGCCTAGGCCGCACCGGAACGCGGGCGTCCGCCCGCGAGCCGTCAATGAACGTCGCGTGGGCGAAGGCGTCCACGCTCCCAATCGAAAAGAGGAACCACCATGGCTGCGAAAGTCGTGAATTTTGGCGCGGATGCGCGCGAACGGATGCTGGCGGGCGTCGACATCCTCGCCAATGCCGTGAAGGTGACGCTGGGCCCCAAGGGCCGCAACGTCGTGATCGAAAAGTCCTTCGGCGCGCCGCGCACCACGAAGGACGGCGTGACGGTCGCCAAGGAAATCGAACTCGAAGACAAGTTCATGAACATGGGCGCCCAGCTCATTCGTGAAGTGGCGTCCAAGACCAACGACGAAGCCGGCGACGGCACCACCACCGCCACCGTGCTGGCGCAAGCGATCGTGCGCGAAGGCATGAAGGCGGTCTCCGCCGGCCGCAACCCGATGGACCTGCGCCGCGGCGTGGAAAAGGCCGTGCTGGCCGTCGTGGACGACCTCAAGGGCCGCGCCCGCAAGGTGAAGGGCTCCGACGAGATCGCCCAGGTCGGCACGATCTCCGCCAACGGCGACAAGGACATCGGCAAGTTCCTCGCGGACGCGATGGCCAAGGTCGGCAACGAAGGCGTCATCACGGTTGAGGAAGCCAAGTCGCTCGAGACCGAGCTTGAAGTGGTCGAAGGCATGCAGTTCGACCGCGGCTATCTCTCGCCCTACTTCATCACCAACGCCGACAAGATGGAGGCCGTTCTCGAAGAGCCCTTCATCCTGCTGTTCGAGAAGAAGCTCTCCAGCCTGCAGCCAATGCTGCCGATCCTGGAAGCCATCGTGCAGAACGGCCGTCCGCTGCTGATCATCGCCGAGGACGTGGAAGGCGAAGCGCTGGCCACCCTCGTGGTGAACAAGCTGCGCGGCGGCCTGAAGGTCGTGGCCGTGAAGGCGCCGGGCTTCGGCGATCGTCGCAAGGCGATGCTGGAGGACCTCGCGATCCTTACGGGCGGCCAGGTGATCAGCGAAGATCTCGGCATCAAGCTGGAGAATGTCACCATCGACATGCTCGGCAAGGCCAAGAAGGTCGCCGTCAAGAAGGATGACACCACGGTGGTCGACGGGTACGGCGACAAGAAGGACATCGCCGCCCGCGTCAGCCAGATCCGCGCGCAGATCGAGGAAACCACCTCCGACTACGACAAGGAAAAGCTGCAGGAGCGTCTCGCGAAGCTCGCCGGCGGCGTGGCCGTGATCAAGGTCGGCGGCGCCACGGAAGTGGAAGTGAAGGAGCGCAAGGACCGCGTTGACGACGCGCTGAACGCCACCCGCGCTGCGGTGGAAGAAGGCATCGTTCCCGGCGGCGGCGTGGCGCTCTTCCGCGCCGCGCAGAAGCTCTCCGTCACCGGCGACAACGAAGACCAGAACGTCGGCATCAACATCGTGCGCAAGGCGCTGGAAGCCCCGATCCGTCAGATCGCGGAGAACGCCGGCGTGGAAGGCTCGATCGTGGTGGGCAAGCTGCGGGAGTCGAAGGACGACAACCACGGCTTCAACGCCCAGACGGAAGAGTACGTGGACATGATCAAGGCGGGCATCATCGATCCCGTGAAGGTCGTGCGCACGGCGCTGCAGGATGCCGCCTCGGTCGCGGGCCTGATCATCACGACGGAAGCCACGATCGCCGAAGCGCCCAAGCCGAAGTCGGCGGGCGGCGCCGGCGGCGGCATGCCCGGCGGGATGGGCGGCATGGGCGACATGGACTTCTAAGGACGTCCATATCGGCCAGGGCCGAGCACGAAGACGTGAACGGGAGGGGCGGTCCGCAAGGGCCGCCCCTCTTGCGTATGAAAGGTGCGTTTCGTCGGGCCGGTTTTGGTGGCCGGGCAAGCCAGCGTGCGATATCGAACCCCGTGGCCACGAAAACGAAATGGTATGCGCGCGACGCGACGCCAGGCTACGTGCTGCTGGCGGCCACGGCGCTCTCATTCCTGCTCAACAACAGCATCGCCGGCGACGCATTCCGCACGCTGCTGAACGCCAACGTCGATATCCCGGTCGGGGGCTTCGTGGCGTCCACCACGTTGGCCAAGCTGATCAAGAACGCGCTGATGGCGGTGTTCTTCCTCTACGTGGGCCTGGAGCTGAAGCGCGAATGCATCGAAGGCCCGTTCCGTAATCCGAAGGAGGCGGCGCTACCGGCCATGGGCGCCCTGGGCGGCATGGCGGCGCCGGCGCTGGTCTACCTGCTCGTCGCCACCGTGCTGCACCCCGCGGCCGGGCCGCAGTACGCGCAAGGCTGGGCCATCCCCACGGCCACCGACATCGCCTTCGCCATCGGCGTGCTGTCGCTGCTGGGCCCGCGCGTGCCGTCGGGCCTGCGCCTGTTCCTGCTGGCGCTCGCCATCGCCGACGATCTCGGCGCGATCCTCGTCATCGCCATCTTCTATTCCGGCGCCATCGCGATGGCGCCGGCCGCGCTCGCGCTTGTGCTGTTCGGCGCGCTGATGGCGATGAACCGCTTCGGCGTCACGAAGCTTTGGCCGTACGCCGTCGGCGGCGTCGCCTTGTGGGGCGCCATGGCGGGCACCGGGGTGTCGCCGACGCTCGCGGGCGTGCTTACTGCCATCGCCGTGCCCATGCGCCGGCCGGATGGCGGCTCGCCGCTCATCGACGCCGAACACGCGCTCAAGACGCCGGTGCAGCTGGGCGTGATGCCGATCTTCGCGCTCGCCGTCGCGGGCGTGGCGGTCGAGGGGGACGGCGTCGCCGCCGCTCTCGCGCACCCGGTGACGCTCGGCATCGCCTTCGGCCTCCTCTTGGGCAAGCCGCTGGGCATCGTGCTGTTCACGTGGCTGGGCGCGGCGGTGTTGCGGCAGAAGCCCCCGTGCAGCTGGCCCAACCTGACGGCGGTGGCGCTTGTGGCCGGCATCGGCTTCACCATGAGCCTTTTCGTCGGCGCACTCGCGTTCCCCGATCATCCCGAACTGGAGGCGCCGGTGCGGTTCGGCGTGCTGGGCGGATCGCTGCTGGCGGCGGCGGTGGGACTGCTGCTGCTCAACATCGTGCTGCCGCGCCACCGCGCGGCGGATCCGGGCAACGCGCTGTCACGGGACGAGGATCTCGCCGAGGAACGCGGCGTGCTGGAGAACCAGGACTGATCAGAGCCTGGCGCGCACGCCCACGGTGACGGCCCGGCTCTCGGCGGGGAAGTAGCGGTCGACGCCGAAGGCGAAGTCGGCGCGCTCGGCATAGCGGACGTCGGCCAGATTGCGCACTGCGAGAAACACCGTGGCGTCCCCGGTTGCAGTCCAGGCGATGCGCGCGTCGAACACGTCATGGCCGGGGTAGCGGCGGGTCCCCGCTGCGTTGGTGAGGTATTGGCCCATGTGCGTCCACGCGAGTTCAGCCCGCACCGCCGCCGTGGGCCGCCACGTCAGCTGCGCGTTCCAGAGGAGGCGGGGGGCGCTGTCGACGTCGGCGCCGATGGTGACGCTCTCGCCCGCGCGCGAAACGGCGTCGCTGAAGCGGTAGGTGTGTTCGGCGTAGGTGGCCCAGCCGGAGAGCGTCAGCGCATCGCCCAGCGGCGCCTCGCCGGCGATCTCGACGCCCTGGTGGCGCGTGCGCGCGAACGGCACGGTGAAACCGTCGGCGTTGCGGAGGGCGCTGTTCTTCTTCTCCATCGCATAGAGGCTCACCTCCACCCGCGCGGCGCCGATGGCGGTGCGATAGCCCACCTCGGCGCTGTCGATGGTCTCGGCCTTCTGGTCGCCGGGTTGTTGCAGGGTTTGAAGGGAGTAGAGGTCGGTCACCTGCGGCGCGCGGGCGCCGCGCGCGAGGTTGAGCCACGCGGAGCCGCTTTCGCCCACC
Organism: Hyphomonadaceae bacterium; assembly: GCA_033764865.1. GTDB lineage: Bacteria > Pseudomonadota > Alphaproteobacteria > Caulobacterales > Aquidulcibacteraceae > VFBF01. Next base: position 1,158 of record JANRIM010000008.1, on the reverse strand, counting down.
GTGTGGATGACGCCCAGCTTCGGGGTCAGGGTCTCGAACTCGTCCGTGCGATCGGCGGGGCGGCGGAAGCGGCCTACGTCGTTGGCCTGGGTGCGGTTGTCGTAGTCGTAGGTCGATCGCTCCCCCCGCACGCCCGCCACAAGCCGCCACGCCGGGGCGAACGCCCAGCTCGCCTGCGCGTAGGCCGCGATCACCGTCGCGTCGACGCTGTAGTCATAGTGCAGGCCCTGGGTGTAACCCGCCGGCTGCGTGGGCCGGGACTGGAACTCCCGCAGCGTCCCGGTAGTGCGGTCCACGTCGACGCCCACGATCACGCCCAGTTCTTGCGACGGGTCCCAATAGAGCGCGCTTTGAACGCCGCCACCGGCCTGGTCGGTCTCCTCCAGCGCGCGCGACGGGAAAAAGTGCTGCAGCAGATCCGTGTCCACAAACCGCGCGAATGGCGTGAGCGTGAGGGACCAGTCCCCAAAGCGCCGCGACAGGGACGCCTGTCCGCGCAGCACGGTGGAGTTGCGATACGCCTCCGGATTGGCGTTCGCGCGCGACAGCGTCTCGTTCGTGTACGCGTTCGCGCCTTCCACGAAGCCGGCGGTCTCCTGCTCCAGCACCACCGCGGCGATGCGCGACCGCACCGTCCACCCGCCCACGGCGCCGTCCGCGCCGAGCAGCACGTGTTGCTCGTCGATGCCGGCGGCGTCGCGCCAGCCGTCCTCGTGGCGCGACGACAGGCCCACGAACGCGCGCGGGGAGGCGCCTGCGTCGCCGGTCTCACCCGCCGCAGCCGTCCCGATGTGAGCGAGGCCCGTGGCGTGGACGCGGCCGAAAGATCCCGCCGACGCCGAAACCGCTCCGCCCCGGCCGCCCTCCGGCGTCACGACGTTCACCACCCCGTGCACCGCATTCGAGCCGTAAAGCGCGCTGCCCGGCCCGCGCGTCACCTCCACGCGGTCGGCGAATTCAAGGCTCGTCTCGTAGAGCGCGTTGATGTTGGCGAATCCCGGCGCGCGGATCGGCACACCGTCCTCCAGGATCAGGAAGGAGCCCGCGCCCTGGCCGCCCGTGAGCACGGGGCTGCGGATCGCCGGCAGGCTCTCGACGCCGGAGCCGCGATGGATGGCCACGCCCGGCAGCCGGTTCAGCGCCTCGCTGGGCGCCTGG
>JANRIM010000044.1:0-6390 GCA_033764865.1 Hyphomonadaceae bacterium | reverse complement strand
GGCATGAAGGAGGACGTGGACGATCCCTCCGCCTGGGTGAAGTTCATCGCGGATGCCGCCGAACTGAAGAAGCGTGGCGTGATCGGCGCGGGCGAGACGCGCGATGTGAACCTGCTGGCGTGGACGACGACGCCCTGGACGTTGGGCGCCAACTGCGCGATCGCGGTGGCGCCGGAGACGCAATACGCGCTGGTGGAGGCGCCCGCGTACTGGGGCGCGCCGGCGGAGACGGCCAGGGAGCTTTATGTCGTCGCCGAAGTGCTGGCGCCCGCGATCTTCGCGGAAGGCACGTTCTCCATCGTCGCCACGTTCCCGGAGGAGCGTCTGGCGGGAGTTTCGTATGCGCCGGTGCTGCGCGGGCAGGAGCCGGCGGACGTGGGCAGCGCGCTTCGCACGGTGATCATCGACGATCACGTGGACATCACGGCGGGCTCCGGCGTGCTGCACAGCGCGACCGCCTACGGCGACCTGGAGATGGGCGAGAAGCACGGGCTTCCGGTGCTGTTCTCGTGCGGGCGCGATGGCTTGATGCTGCCCGAAGTGAAACCGCTCGACGCGGGCGAGGGGCCGGGGCCGTACACGGGCCAGTTCTTCAAGGCCGCCGACAAGCAGATCGTGAAGGACCTGAAGGCGCGCGGGCGCATCTTCAAGTCAGAACGCATCAAGCACGCCTATCCGCACTGCTGGCGCGATGACACGCCGCTGCTCTTCCTCGCGAAGACGAGCTGGTATGTGCGCACCACCGCGGTAAAGGATCGCCTCATCGCCAACAACCAGGCCATCAACTGGCAGCCCGAACACGTGCGCGACGGTCGCTTCGGCCGCTGGCTGGAGAACAACATCGACTGGGGCCTGAGCCGCGAACGGTTCTGGGGCTGTCCGCTGCCGATCTGGCAGAGCGAGGACGGCGAGAGCCACGTGTGCGTGGGCTCGGTGGAGGAGCTGACGAAGCTCACCGGCAAGGATCAATCGAAGCTCGACCTGCACCGACCCTACGTGGACGCGATCACCTTCGAGAAGGATGGCAAGCGCTACACCCGCGTGCCCGACACCATCGACGTCTGGTTCGACAGCGGCGCCATGCCCTACGCGCAGTGGCACTATCCGTTCGAGAACGTCGCGGAGTTCGAGAGCCAGTTCCCGGCGGACTTCATCTCCGAGGCGATGGACCAGACGCGCGGCTGGTTCTACTCGCTGCACGCCATCGCCACGCTGCTGACCTATCCCGGCGACACTAAGACGCCGGCGGGGCCGCTGGCGAAGCTTGCGCCCAACGAGCCTGCGTTCCGCAACGTCGTCGTCCAGGGCTTCATCAACGACGAGCACGACAAGAAGATGTCGAAGTCGCGCGGTAACACGGTCGATCCGTGGGCCGTGCTGGACCGTGAAGGCTGCGATCCGCTGCGTTGGTACATCCTGGCGGCCGCGGCGCCCGGCAAGAATCTCGCCTTCAAGCGCGAGGACATCGCCCGCCAGCACATGCCGGTGTTTCTCACGCTCTGGAACGTGTTCGCGTTCTTCGTCGCGTACGCGAACCTGTCCAGGCCGGACCTCAACGCGGAGAAGGCGCTCAAGGACCGTCCCGAGATCGACCGGTGGCTGGAGGCCAAGCGCAACCGGCTCATCGTCGACGTGACCGCCGCGATGGAGGCCTACGACGCCGCCGAGGCGACGCGCTTCATCGCGGAGTTCGTCGATCGGGACCTTTCAAACTGGTACGTGCGGCGCAACCGGCGCCGGTTCTGGGGGCGGGTGGACGAGGGCGAGGCCGAGAGCGCCTTCCAGGTGCTCTACCGCGCGTTGAACACCATCGTGAAGCTCATGGCCCCGATCGCGCCGTTCTTCTCCGAACACCTCTACCGCACGCTCGCGCCGGCGCAGCCGGGCGGCGCGCGGGACAGCGTGCACCTTGACGACTGGCCTGTCGCCGATGTCGACGCCATCGACGAGACCCTTATCGCGTCCATGACGCTGGTGCTGGATGCGGTGTCCCTTGGCCGTTCGGCGCGCGTGAAATCCGCCTTGAAGGTGCGCCAGCCGCTCAAGCACGCCTTCGTTCGCGCCCCGCGCGCGGAGGATCGCGCCGTGATCGAGGCAAACGCCGGCTTGATCGCAGAGGAGCTCAACGTGCGGGAGGTGCGCGCGCTGGGGCCTGACGAGGCGGCGGATTTCGTCAGCTATTCGCTCAGGCCCAATCTCGCCACCCTCGGCAAGCGCCTGAAGTCCAAGCTCGGTCTCCTGCGCGCGCGCATGGGCGACCCCGCCGAGGCGGCGCGGATGGTGGAGGCCGTGCTCGCCCGGCGGGCCGTGACGCTGGACCTGGATGGACCTGAGGTGCTTGAGCCGGAGGATTTCCTGCTCGATGCCGCAGACCGCGGCGGTTACGCCACCTCCGTGCAGGATGGCCTGCTGGTCGCACTGGAGACGACCCTCGACGAAGATCTGATCGAGGAAGGCCGCCTGCGCGACGTGCTCCGCCAGCTGCAGGACGCCCGCAAGAAGGCGCGGCTCGCGGTGTCGGACCGGATCGCGCTCGGGCTCACGGGCTTTGCGGCGGCGGCGCTGGTGGACCGATACGGCGATGTGCTGGCGCGCGAGTTGCTGGCGGAGTCGGTGACGGTCGGCGCGTTGGAGGCGCCTGACCACACGGAGACCCTCGAAGTGGACGAGGGCGATCTGGCGGTCCAAATCCGCAAGGTCTGACCGGGGCGGCCCGGTTCCCGGGCCCTGTTCCGGACGCGCCGCCGCCGGTTTCGCCCGCGAGGCGTCGGGCAGGTGCAGCTGCGCCCTCGGCGTGGGAACATACGGTCGCCGTTTGCGACAAGGCGCCCCCGTCATGCGACAAACGGCGTTCGACGCATCTGGCGGCCGGCTATACTTGTCGTCGGGGAGTGTCTCAGGTGGCCATCATCGACGATCACGGTCCATCCTCCGGGGCGCCGAAGTCCGGTGCGCCAGTGTCGGGTGCGCCATCGTCCAGGGCGCGTCGACGCGCCGTCGCCGTCGACGCGCCGGGCGATGTGTCCGGCGCCAAGCCGCCTCCCTCCATGCGGCGCGCCGGCCTCATCCTCGCGGCGGCGTTCTGGCTGGGCTATCTGGCGCATGCGTCGGCGGTGATGGCCATGGAGCCGATCGCGGCGCAGCTCCAGCTGCTGGTGCGCCGCCTTGCGGCCATCTCCGTCGGGATCGGCCTGTCGGTGGTCACGCACTTCATCGTCATGTCGGTGGACGGGCCGCTCGCCCGCCGGGCGCTGGTGACGGCGGGCTGCACGGCGCTGGCCTGGATCGTCTTCTGCATGGCCAACGCCGCGCTCTTCTATGCGTGGCCGGTGGGGACGTCGGCGGTGGCGCCGCACGAGGCGTTCGTCATGTATCTGCTGCAGTTCGCCTGGATCTTCATGGCGTTCACGGGCGCCTACATCGCGCTGATGGCGACGATGGACCTCCAGGCCGAGCGGGAGCGCACCGCGATCGCCATGGCGCAGGCCAACCAGGCCCAGCTCAACATGCTGCGCTACCAGCTCAATCCGCATTTCCTCTTCAACACCTTGAACGCCATCTCCACGCTCGTGCTCGATCGCCGCAACGCGGAGGCCGAAAAGATGCTGCTGCGGCTCTCGCGCTTCCTGCGCCACACCGTCGACGCCGACGCGGTGCAGAAGTCGTCGCTCAGCGCGGAGGCGGCGATGCAGCGGGAGTACCTGATCATCGAGGGGACGCGCTTCGGCGACAGGCTCCACTGCCATTGCGACCTGCCGGGCGATCTGGGCGATTGCCTTGTGCCCAGCCTGTTGTTGCAGCCCATCGTGGAGAACGCCATCAAGTACGCCATCGCGCCGAAGACGGGCGAGGCGCACCTGTGGCTCGGTGGACGCGCCGAGAATGGCAGGCTGATCCTCACGGTGGAGGACGACGGTCCGGGCCTCCCGCCATCCCTCGGCGCCCGGGCGGGCGTGGGCTGGCGCAACACGCGTGAACGGCTGGCCACCATGTATGGCGGAGCCGCGGAAATGCGCATCCTGAAAGGGCTGCGGGGCGGCGGCGTCCTTGTGGAGCTGGACATGCCGCTGGAGCGGGGCCCGCCCCTCGCGACCGACCGCGCGCCGGCGGCGGCGGCCGGCGGCGGCGCGCTCCAACCGGGGGCTCAGCGTCCATGAACGCGCATGCAAGCCCCATGTCCGTGCTGATCGCCGACGACGAGCCGCTGGCGCGCCGGCGCCTGCAACTGGCCATCGCCCAGATGCCGGACGTGCGCTTCGCCGGCTTCGCGCGCGACGGGGAAGAGGCGGTCGCCGCGATCCGCGACAAGGCGCCGGACGTTGTCCTGCTGGATATCAAGATGCCCATGCTGGACGGGTTCGAGGTGGCGGCGGCGCTAGAGGAGGCCGGGCCGCACATCGTGTTCGTCACGGCTTTCGACCACTTCGCCGTCCGGGCGTTCGAAGCGCGCGCCATCGACTACCTGCTCAAACCCGTGGAGTTCGACCGGCTAGCCGCGGCGCTTCAGCGCGCGCGCGCCGCCCGTGAGGCGCGCACGGCGCAGTCGCGCATGCAAGAGCTGACGGAGGTGGTGCAGGTGCTGCGCGCCGAGACCCGCACGGCGCCGGAGAAGCGGTTCGAGAAGGAGTTCTGGATCAAGGATCGTGGCCAGTGGCTGCGCATTCCCGTCGAGAACATCGAGTGGATCGAAGCCGAGCGGGACTACATGCGCCTTTACTGCGGCCCGCGCAGCCATCTGCTGCGCGCCACGATGGCGGGCCTGGAGAGCCAGCTCGATCCGGCGGAATGGGCGCGTATCCACCGCTCCGTGCTCGTCCGCCGCGCGCGGGTGGCCGCCGTGCGCCGCACCCCGTCCGGGGGCCTTGTGGTCCGCATGGCGAGCGGGGCGGAGACGCCGGTGGGCCGGGCGTACATGCACCTTGTGCTGCGCGACCTCCACGGCCAGCAGCGTCCCGCCACGTCCTGAGCCTTCGAGAAAAAAAAGCGCGCGACGATTCGGGGCGTCGCGCGCGTTGATTCAGTCTACGGATTGGACGTGCGAAACACGTCGAGGACGGTCATGCACGCGCCCGCCCCCCGGTGCGCGTCCGCGTCGATGGACTGTGGCGACCGCACGACGGGGCGCTCGGTTTTGCGTCAGGCGGCGTTCGTCCGATGGATGGGAAGATCGAACGCCACGCACAGCCCGCCGGTGTCGCGTGGGTGGAACCGCACGGAGGCGTCGTCGCCATAGATGGAGCGCAGCCGCTCGCGCGTGTTGCGGACGCCGATGCTGGCGGGGTGGGGCGCGCCTGCGCCCAGTCCAGGCCCATCGTCCTCCACGGACAGTTTCAGCCTGTCGGCGGCGGCGCGTGCGCTGATGCGCACGGTTCCCCCCGACGTGGAGGGGCTTATGGCGTGCTTGATGCAGTTTTCCACGATGGGCTGGAGCAGCAGGCTGGGCACGAGACAGTCGCCCAGATCGGGGGGAATGTCGCAGTCCACGCGCAGGCGGTCGCCGAAGCGGGCGGCTTCGATTTCGAGGTAGAGCAGTTGCGTGCGCGCCTCCTCGTCAAGCCGGGCGAACTGCTCGGGGTCGGTGTCGATGGTGTGGCGCATGAAGCGTGACAGCCGCAGGATCATGCGCTCGGCGTCGGCGTTGCGGTGCTCCAGCACGAGCGTGGAAATGGCGTTGAGCGTGTTGAACAGGAAGTGCGGATTGAGCTGGTAGCGCAGCATCTTGATCTGCGCCTGGTGCGCGGCGGCCTGCGCGCGGACCAGCTCCACGCCCTGCCGGCGCGCGCGATGGGCGTGGTCCTGGGCGAAGTAGTATCCCGCCCACATGAACAGCACCCAGCCGAAGTTGAGCACGTAGCCGATGAAGGTGATCTGCGCGGGCGCCGCCCCCGCCAGCAGGGCAAACGACCGCTCCAGCGAATTCATCGGAAACAGCATGAACGTGCACAACCCCAACGCCAGCCAAAGACGCTGGAGCGTCGACCAGTGCTCGAACCGCGAGAGCGCCATGTGGATGAGCGTCGTTGCGCCGGCGCCCGCCAGCACCAGCGCGATGCGGCTGGGCATGTAGCTCCACGCGTACTCGGGCCGCCCCTGGAGCGCCGCCACGGTGCGGATCACAAGGTAGGCGGTCCAGAAAATCACCTGGAGGAGGATGAAATCGCGCATCCGGTCGCGCGCGAGCGTCCGTTCGGGAATTTCCGGGCTGACCTGTGGACCCTGCATCATGCCCCTGCCGCGACGGGCGGAGGCTAAGGGCAATCGCGGTCCATCGGCATGGCGTTGGTCGCGCGCAGGAGGCGGTTCGTCGATTTGTCGGCGGAAACGGGCGGTCCGTCGCGATCGGGCAGGGCCGGACGGCTGAAACTGGTGGACCCGAGGAGGATCGAACTC
>JANRIM010000166.1:0-41336 GCA_033764865.1 Hyphomonadaceae bacterium | reverse complement strand
TGGATCGCCGCCATGCGCGCGCCGGGCGTCCTCGACCTCGCAGCGGCGCATGTCGCCCTCGCCGAGCTTGCGCCGGAGACTGTGGCCGATCCGGAACGACCCCGGGCGGTCAACGCCAGTCTGCAGGCGGCCTACGCGCGGCTTGCGGGGATAACCCCGGCGGCGCTGGATCTGGCCGTCGCGCCCTACCGGCCCGTCGCCCGCCTGCTTCTGCTCCTCGGCGGCGCGGCTCCCGCGCACCGAAGGCGGCTGATCCAGTCTTTGGAGGCTGACTTTCCCGCGTAAAGAGTGCGTCCTGCGCGACCGCGCGACGACGGCGACCGGTCGGTCCACGAAGTCCGTTGTCTGTACAGTTTTGGGGTCGTTTTCAGGGCCGTCCGTACATCGCCAAAACTGCTGTACGGCCATCGCTAACCCGCGCCGAGCAAATCCCCTGTCCGCTCCAGCTCCACAGGGCCGGTCATCAGCACGCGGTCGTCGCTGTCGCGCCAGTCGATGGCGAGTTCGCCGCCGTCGAGTTCGACGGTGACGGTGCGGCCCGTGAGGCCTGCGCGATGGGCGGCGACGACCGCCGCGCAAGCCCCTGTGCCGCACGCCTTCGTGAGCCCTGCGCCGCGCTCCCACACCCGCAGCCGGATGCGCGCGGGAGACAGCACCTGCGCGAAGCCCACGTTCACCCCCTCCGGGAAGAAGGGATCGGTCTCCACCTGCGGCCCCAGGACGGCGATGGGCGCAGGCTTCAGGTCGTCGAGGAAAAACACCACGTGCGGGTTGCCCATGTTGCACGCGCCGGGCCCGGAGAGCCGGAAGAGACCCGCCTCCAGCGCATAGTCGAGCCGGACGGTGTCCATCGCGCGCGCGATCGGGATTTCCTCCCACTTCAGCAGCGGAGAGCCCATGTCCACCGTATACTGGCCGAGTGTCGTGCGCTCCGCCTTCAGAAGGCCCGCCAGCGTCTCGATCTTCACCGGTCCGTCGCCGCCGACCTCGTCGAGCAGGATGGCGGCGACGCAGCGGGCGGCGTTGCCGCATGCGGCCACTTCCCCGCCGTCGTGGTTCCAGATGCGCATGAAGGCGTCGCCGCGGATCGACCGCTCAATAGCGATCACCTGGTCACAACCCACGCCTTGCTCCCGGTCGGCGATGGCGCGGGCCTGCTCCTTGGACAACTGCAGCGCGCCGTGCGCGCGGGCGTCGAAGATCACGAAATCGTTGCCGCAGCCGTTCATCTTGAAGAAGCGCATGGGCGGATCCGGACGCCGGCCCGGGACGGGCCGCAAAGGGGCGAGCGCAGAGATATAGGGCAAGCCTTGCCGATTCGTACCCCCGGCGTGCCCCAAGCCGCCACCCTCCCGCGCCGGGCCGGGCCGGGGCTTTCCCTTCCCGCGCCGATCCGCTTAGGTGCGCGCTGACCGACAATGACCGCCTCCGGGAGCATCCCCATGCGCGTCTTGCTTCCCCTCGCCGCGGCGGCGTTCGCCGCCTTCACAGCCGCGTGCGCCACTCTCATGACCAGCCAGACCCGCGATCCCTACGCCTACATGGAAGAGGTGGAGGGGCAGAAGGCGCTCGACTGGGTGCGCGCGCAAAACGCCCGCTCCCTCGGCAAGCTTGAGGCGGATCCCCGCTTCGCCCCCCTGCGCGCGGAGGCGCTGGCCATCGTCAACAACAAGGACCGGCTGCCTCTGGGCAATGTGCGCGACGGCTGGGTGTACAATTTCTGGCAGGACGCCGCCAACGTGCGCGGCCTATGGCGCCGATCGCGGCTGGAGGCGTACGCGGCGGGCAAGCCCGCCTGGGAGACGCTGCTCGACGTGGACGCCCTCTCCACGGCGGAGAACGCCAACTGGGTGTTCAAGGGCGCGGAATGCGAGCCGCGCGGCGGCGCGCGGTGCCTCATCTCGCTGTCCAACGGCGGCAAGGACGCCGCCGTGCTGCGGGAGTTCGACACCGCTGCAAAGACCTTCGTGGCGGATGGTTTCACGCTGCCGGAGGCGAAATCGAGCGCCGCCTGGAAGGACCGGGACACGCTCTACATCGCCACCGATTGGGGGCCCGGCACGCTGACGGAGTCGGGTTATCCCTTCGTGGTCAAGATGCTGAAACGCGGCCAGCCTCTGACGGCGGCCGTCGAGGTCTATCGCGGCGCAGTCTCCGACGTCGGCGTGTTCGTGGGCGACATGGAATCCGAGGACGGTACGCACATCGTGACGGCGACGCAGGGCGTCACCTTCTTCACCGCCAACACCTACCTGCTTTCCGACGCGAGCGCCGCGAAGATCACCCTGCCATCCCGCGCCACGGTGCAAGGACTGCACAAGGGCGAGCTGATCTTCACCATCGAAGAAGCGTGGACGCCGCCGGGCGGCGCTACCGCCTACCCGCAAGGCGCCCTGCTGTCCTCGACGCTTGAAGCCGCCACGGGACAGGCCCCCTCGGTCAAGCTGCTCTACGGCCCCGGACCGCGCGATTCCATCGAAGGCGTCGCCGTCACGCGGGACTCGATCCTGGTCGCCGGCACGCAAAACGTGCGCGGCCGCATCCTGCGCTACGCCTGGGACGGCCGGAACTGGCTAGAGAGTCAGGTGTCGATGCCCCCCAACGGCGCGATCGCGTTCGCGGGCGCATCGAGCGGGGAGACGACGGCCTTCGCCGTCTTCAAGGACTTCCTGCAGCCGGACACGCTCTACGCCCTCGATTCACGGACGGGTTCGGCCCGGGCGGTGCAGTCCATGCCCGCGCTGTTCGACGCGGACGGGATGATCTCCGAACAGTTCGAAGCCACCAGCAAGGACGGTACCAAGGTTCCCTATTTCGTGGTGCGCAAGCGCGACGCGCCCAACGACGGGTCCGCACCGACGCTTCTCTACGGCTACGGCGGCTTCCAGGTTTCGATGCCGCCGGCGTACTCGCCCGTCACCGGCAAGCTCTGGCTGGAGCGTGGCGGCGTCTACGTGCTGGCCAACATTCGCGGCGGCGGCGAATTCGGCCCCGCATGGCACCAGGCGGGGCTCAAGCTCAAGCGGCAGGTGGTGTACGACGATTTCATCGCCGTGGCGGAGGACCTGATCGCGCGCAAGATCACCAGCCCGCGGCGCCTCGGCATCATGGGCGGATCCAACGGCGGTCTGCTGATGGGCGTCATGCTCACGCAGCGGCCTGACCTTTTCCGCGCGGCGGTGGTGCAGGTGCCCCTGCTGGACATGCTGGGCTACGCCGACGCCAACATGCTGGCCGGCGCATCCTGGGTGGACGAGTACGGCGACCCCAGACTCGACGAGACCGGCAAGCCCACGCACCCCGAAGAAAGGGCATGGCTGGCGAAACTGTCGCCCTACCAGAACATGCGGCCGGAAGCGGTGGCGCCCGTAACGCCCTTCTTCGTAACGTCCACCAAGGACGACCGCGTCCACCCCGCCCATGCCCGCAAGATGGCGGCAAGGCTCGAGGCGGCGGGCGCGCCGTTCTACTACTACGAGAACATCGACGGCGGACACTCCGCCGCGGCCAATCTCCAGGAAGCCGCGCGCCGACGGGCGTTGGAGTTCGTGTACCTGCACGAGCGGCTGGTGGATTGAGATGGTCCTAGCATCGCCCGCGGACCGGAGGCCTCATGTCGCGTAACTTCTCGCTCTACATTCTCGCCGCGATGATCCTTGGCGTGGTGTCGGGGTGGTTGATCAACACGCAGCTGCCCGCCGCGCAGGTGGCCGAGGTCGTCCCGTACCTGAAGATCGCCACCGACGTGTTCCTGCGGCTGATCAAGATGATCATCGCGCCGCTGGTCTTTTCCACGCTGGTCGCCGGCATCGCTCACATGGGTTCCGCCGAGCGCGTGGGGCGCATCGGCGGTCGCACGCTGATCTGGTTCATCGGCGCCTCCGCCGTTTCGCTCACGCTGGGCGTGGTGATGGTGACGCTGTTCCAACCTGGCTCCGGGCTCAACCTGCCCCTGCCGCCGGAAGACGCCGAGGTCGCGGTGAAGGCCTCGTCCCTCAATCTGCGGGACTTCATCACCCACGTGGTCCCCACGTCCATCGCAGATGCGATGGCGCGCAACGAGATCCTCCAGATCGTGGTGTTCTCCATCTTCGTCGGCGTCGCCATCGCGGCGTTGGGGGAGAAGGCGCGGCTGCTGACCCACGTGGTGGAGCAGATCGTGGAGGTGATGCTCAAGGTGACGGGCTACGTGATGCTGGTGGCGCCCATCGCGGTGTTCGGAGCGATCGCAGCCGCCATCGCCGAACATGGCCTGGCCATCCTTCTGACGTACGGCAAGTTCGTGGGCTCGTTCTACGTCTCCCTCGGGGTCCTGTGGGCGCTGCTGGCGGTGGCGGGGTTCTTCGTCATCGGTCCCCGCGTCGTGCGGCTCGTGGCGGGCTTGCGCGAACCCATCCTGCTGGCGTTCTCCACGTCCAGTTCGGAGGCCGCCTTCCCCCGCACGATCGAGGCGCTCCGCAAGTTCGGCGTGCCGCGCCGGATTTCCGGCTTCGTGCTGCCGTTGGGCTATTCGTTCAACCTCGACGGCTCGATGATGTACTGCACGTTCGCGACGCTGTTCATCGCGCAGATTTACGGCATCGAGCTGTCGGTCATGCAGATCGTCACCATGCTGGGCATCCTGATGGTGACGTCCAAGGGCATCGCCGGCGTGCCCCGCGCGTCCCTGGTGGTGATCGCGGCCACGCTGCCGACGTTCGGCATCCCCGGCGAGGGCCTGCTGCTCATCTTCGCCATCGACCAGTTCCTCGACATGGGCCGCAGCGCCACCAACGTGGTGGGCAACGCCGTGGCGTCCGCCGTGGCCGCGAAGTGGGAAGGTGAACTGGAGGACGGACCGGCCGACGAGGGCGCGCCCCTCCCCGCAACGCAGGTCTAGGAGGCCGGCCGCAGCCCACCCTATGGCCCCGCGCCGCGCGCACCGCTAAGAACCGGCTCATGATCGGTTTGCGTCTCGTCGTCGGCGTGCTGGGGCTGTTGCTGCTGGCGGCCATCCTGTGGGCCTCCTTCGCCGGGGGCGACCTGCACGGCACCTTCCTCAACCAGGTGGGGGTGATCACGACGTTGCCGTGGGGCGTCGTGACCCTGGCGGACCTCTACATCGGCTTCGTCCTGTTCGCGGTGATCATCTTCCTGGCGGAGCGGTCGTGGCTTTCCGCGGCGCTTTGGTCTGTCCCGCTGTTCTTCCTGGGCAACATCTGGGCTGCGCTCTGGCTGGTGCTGCGCCTGCCGAGCCTGGCCCGCCGGATCAACCGGCCGGATCTGGACGAGGGCTGAGCCCCGCAGCGCGGGCGGCGTCCGCCCGCAGCGTCTCTGCGATCAGGCGCGCGTCTTCGGCCCGCGACCCGCCCGAACGCCACGCGATCCCTATGGTGCGGCCCACCAGCGGGCGGGCGAAGGGCATGGTGCTGACCGCCGCGCCCAACGCCACGCCGTTGTCCGCCGCCAGTTTGGGCAGCAGCGTCACCCCCATGCCGCCGGCCACCATCTGCACCAGCGTATGCAGGCTTGTCGCGCCCACCGACGCCGCTGCGCGGCTCTGGGGCGCCCGGCACACCGAGAGCGCGTGATCGCGCAGGCAATGGCCGTCCTCCAGCAACAGGATGTCCTCCCCCGCGAGATCCGCCGGCGTGATGGTCTTCAGGCCGGACAGCGGATGGTTGGGTTGGGTCACAAGCAGGAATTCGTCGTCGGCGATGGCCTCCGTCTCGATGCCCGCGGCCTCGTAGGGCAGCGCGATGATCGCGGCGTCCAGCGTGCGGGCCCGCAATGCGTCCACCAGCCGGCTGCTCACCTCCTCCCGCAGCACGAGCTTGAGGTCCGGGAACCGGGCGCGCAGCGCCTTCAGCGCCTGCGGCAGGAGAAAAGGCGCGATGGTGGGTATGGCGCCCAGCCGGAACGGGCCCGACAACGGCCCGCCGGCGCGACGGACGGCGCGCACGAGTTCCTCCACGTGCGCGAGCGCCTCCACGGCCCGCCTCGCCGCCTCTTCCCCGGCGGGCGTCAGCACCGCGCCCGTCCGCCCCCGTTCCACCAGCACGGTCCCCAACACGCTTTCCAGCTCCTTGATGCCTGCCGACAGCGTGGGCTGCGCCACCCCGACCGCCTCGGCGGCGCGCACGAACGAGCCCGACGCATCGAGCGCCGCGAGGAACTGGAGCTGCCGGAGCGTCGGCCATGCGGAACTGGGGAGACGGTCTTCCATAGGATCACTCTATGCGGCGGCAGATTGCCATAGATAAGTGACGCATGCGCCGTCGACGGCGCGCCGCGTGCGCTTGCGCGGCGATGTCGCAGGCGCGGGAGACCGCCATGTCCCTTGAAGCCCTCCGCGGCGCGCTGCCCGACTATGCCCGCGACATCCGCATCACCCTGTCCGCCGTCGTCAGGGACACGCACCTGAGCGACCAGCAAAAGTGGGGCGCGCTGCTGGCGGCGGCGCACGCCACAGGCGAGGGCGCGCTGATCCGCGCGACGGCCGCCGACGCCGAAGCCATGCTCACGCCGGCGGCGATCGCCGCCGCCAAAACTGCCGCAGCCTTGATGGCGATGAACAACGTGTACTTCCGCGCGGTCCATTTGATGGAGAACACAGAGTACGCCGCCATGCGGACCGGCCTGCGCATGGGCCTGCTGGCCAATCCCGGCGTGGACAAAGCGGACTTCGAGTTCTGGTCGCTGGTCGTGTCGGCCGTCCATGGCTGCGGCGCGTGCCTCGACGCGCACGAACAGGAGCTGCGTCGGCGTGGCTGGCCCGCCACGCACATCGTCGCCGGTCTCAGGATTGGCGCGGCTGTGAACGCGGCTGCGGCGGTGCTGCGGGCGGAGTCCGCGTGACATCGCGAAGCCGCCGGGCCGCCTCCAGCCGGACTGTGAGGATGGTGGCGCGTTCGCGTGTCATGCGGTGGCGGCACGCAGCGCGCTGGTACGGCGGGCGCGCGCCGGGCCACACGGCGGAATAGAACGCGCAGTCCTCGCTGCGAAACCGCGCCCACGCCCGCTGGGAGGCGCGCAGGTCCGCCGCGTCGTCCCGTTCCAGCACACCCTTGCGCGCAAGGTCTTCAAGGCTTGCCGCCATCAGCGCTTCCCAGGCGCCGAGCAGCCGATCGTAGCAGCGCGCGTAGTCTCCATCGCACTGCGCCAGCAGGGGCGCCTCGCACAGCTCCGCCTGCCGGGGATTGTCGATCCCCGCCGCCAGGGCGCAGGCGCGCAGCTGCGCCACATCCAGCGCAGAGTCCGGGGCCGCCGCCGCGGGCGTCGCGGCGCCAACCAGAAGCAATGCCGCTGCGAGAAGCCTCACTTAACCATCCTTCACACCAAAGACCGGCGCGGCGAACTGCGGTACCGGTGAACGCCATGACTGGGACAAGCCCGAACGATTTCGAGACATGCATCGTCGGCGCCGGCGCGGTGGGGCTGGCCTGCGGCTACGCACTGGCGCGCCGGGGCCAAAGCGTCGTGGTGATCGAGCGTGCGGGGCGTGTCGGGGCCGGGGTGTCGTCGCGCAATTCGGAGGTCATCCACGCGGGCCTTCACTATCCGCCGGGCTCCCTGAAGGCGCGCCTGTGCGTGGACGGCCGCCGCCGACTGTACGCGTTCCTCGCGGCGCACAACGTGGCCTTCGATCGCTGCGGAAAGCTCATCGTCGCGACACAGGACAGCGAGTTGCCCGCCATCGCGGCGCTGGCCGCCCGCGGGGAGGACAACGACGTGGAGGGCGTGACGCGGCTCGACGCGCGCCAGACGCTGGCGCTTGAGCCCGCGCTGCGGGCCGTCGGCGCGCTCCACTCCACCGAAAGCGGCGTGTTCGACGCGCACGGCTACATGGACGCGCTGGTGGGCGAGATCGAAGACCGCGGCGGCGCGGTGGTGCTGAATTCGCCCTTCCTGGGTGCTGAGCCCAAGCCCGGCGGCGTGCGCGTCCGCGTCGGCGGGACGGACCCGGCCACCATCACCGTGCGGACGCTGGTGATCGCGGCGGGGCTTCAGGCGCAGGCGTGCGCGGCGCTGGTGGACGGATTTCCCGCACAGCGGATCCCGCCGCTTCATCTCGGCAAGGGCAGTTACTTCACGCTGGCGGGACGCGCCCCGTTCAAGCGCCTCGTCTACCCACCGCCCATTCCGGGCGCCTTGGGTATTCACTATCGACGCGATCTGGGTGGCCAGGCCCGTTTCGGCCCGGATCTGGAGTTCGTGGCGGCGGAAGACTATGCGGTCGATCCCGCGCGGGCGGCGGGGTTCGAAGACTACGTCCGGCGCTTCTGGCCCGGCCTGCCGGCGGGCGCGCTGACCCCGGACTATGCGGGCATTCGCCCCAAGCTGCACGGACCGGGCGAACCGCAGGGCGATTTCGTCATCGAGCGCAGCGTGGACGGGGTCGTTGCGCTGTTCGGCATCGAGAGCCCAGGCCTCACGTCTTCGCTCGCCATCGGTGAACACGTCGCCACCGGGTTGACGCACGCCCCGCCCTCGCCCTAGGAAGCCGCTCCCGCCTTGGAGGCGGCCCCCGCCCGACGTGTACGTCCGGCGGGGCATTTTGCGTTATGGCCGGCGACCCTCGCCTCAGGCCCCCGGGAGGATGGATGTTCGAAGCGCTGACAGATCGCCTGACGGGGGTGTTCGACCGCCTCACGGGTCGTGGCGCGCTGTCGGAGGCGGACGTGGACGCCGCCCTGCGCGAAGTCCGCGTGGCGCTGCTGGAGGCGGACGTTGCGCTGCCGGTGGTCAAGGACTTTATCGCCGGCGTGCGCGCCGAGGCGATCGGCGAGGCGGTGATCCGCTCCGTCACGCCCGGCCAGATGATCGTGAAGCTGGTGCACGACGCGCTGGTGGAGACGCTGGGCGGAAGCGACGGCCCGGAAGGCCTGCGCATCGATGGCGAGCCGCCGAACGTGATCATGATGGCCGGCCTTCAGGGCTCCGGCAAAACCACCACGTCGGGCAAGCTCGCGCTTCGGCTCAAGTCCCTCGACAAGCGCCGCGTGCTGATGGCCTCTCTCGACGTACGTCGCCCCGCGGCGATGGAGCAGCTGGCGATCCTGGGACGCAACATCGGCGTCGACGTCTTGCCCATCGTGCCCGGCCAACCGCCGACGGAGATTACGCGCCGTGCGCTGCAGGCGGCGAAGCTGGGCGGGCACGACGTGCTCATCCTGGACACCGCCGGCCGCACGAGCATCGACGAGGAAATGATGGCCGAGGCGGCGGAGATCGCCGCCATCGCGCGACCGGGCGAGACGCTGCTGGTGGCCGACAGCCTCACCGGTCAGGACGCCGTGGAGACGGCCAGGCGCTTCCACGAGCGCCTTCCGCTCACGGGCCTCGTGCTGACCCGCGCCGACGGCGACGGGCGCGGCGGCGCGGCGCTCTCCATGCGCGCCGTCACGGGCCTGCCGATCAAGTTTCTCGGGGTCTCGGAAAAGCCCGACGGGCTTGAAGCGTTCGACGCGCGCCGCGTGGCCGGCCGCATCCTCGGTCAGGGCGACATCGTCTCCCTGGTGGAGAAGGCGGCCCAGCAGGTGGACCGCGACGACGCCGAGAAGCTCGCCAAACGCCTCCAGAAGGGCCAGTTCGGCCTCGACGATCTGGAAAAGCAGCTGGGACAGATGCTGGCGCTGGGCGGCCTCAAGGGCATGCTCGGCATGCTGCCCGGCGTCGGCAAGATGAAGAAGCAGATGGAAGGCGCCAACCTCGACGACGGTCAGGTCCGCCGCCAGATCGCGGTGATCCGCTCGATGACGAAGGCGGAGCGGGAGAAGCCCGATCTGCTCAACGCCTCGCGCCGCCGCCGCATCGCCAAGGGCGCCGGCGTCGATGTGGCGGAGGTGAACCGCCTGCTGAAAATGCACCGCAACATGGCCGACATGGTGAAATCCATGGGCAAGGGAAAGATGCCGGGCGCGCTGGCGGCGATGGCCGGCCAGCAGGGCGGCGGCATGCCCGGTGGCATGCGCATGCCGTCGCCGGAGCAGATGAAGGCCATGCAGGCGCAGATGAACCAAGGCGGTGGTCTACCGGGCCTGCCCGGCGGACTGCCCGGCTTGCCGGGTGGGCTTCCAGGCCTGCCGGGATCCAAGAAAAAAGACTGACGAAAACCCACGCAAAGCACGAAAAGAAAGAGAGAGCTTATGTCCCTGAAAATCCGTCTGGCCCGTGGCGGCGCCAAGAAGAAGCCGTTCTACTCCATCGTCGTGGCCGACAGCCGCAGCCCACGCGACGGGAAGTTCATCGAGAAGGTGGGCACCTACAATCCGGTTCTGCCGTCCACCGACGAAAAGCGCGTGGTGCTGAAAGCAGAACGCATCACCGAGTGGCTCGCCAAGGGCGCCCTGCCCACCGACCGCGTGGCCCGCATGCTCGACGTGGCGGGCATCAAGAAGCGCGACGCGCGCAACAACCCCAACAAGGCCCAGCCCGGCAAGAAGATGGCCGAGCGCGCCGCCGCAGAGGCCGCCGCCGCCGAAACGCCGGCTGAATAAGATTGGATCGGACTGACCCCGCCACGCTCGTCCTCGTCGGCGCGATCGTCGGCGCGTTCGGGGTGCGGGGCGAGGTGCGGGTGCGCAGTTTTACGGCCGCGCCGGAGGGCGTGGTCTCCTACGGACCGCTGTTCGACGCCGCCGGCCAGCGCGTGCTGACGCCCAAGCGCTGGCGACCGATCAAGGACGGACTGGCGGTGACAGGCCCGGAAATCCGCGATCGCGACGCCGCTGAGGCCGCCCGCGGCACGCCGCTGCATGTGCCCCGCGCCGTGCTGCCGCCGGCGGACGAGGAGGAGTACTACCACGTCGATCTGATCGGCTGCCGGGCCGAAACGCCAGACGGCGCAGCTCTGGGCGTCGTCCACGCGGTGCACGATTTCGGGGCGGGCGACGTCCTCGAGCTGCGAACGCCCGAAGGCGGCGTCCGCTTCGTGACCTTTTCCCGCGCCGAGGTGCCTCTCGTGGACCTTGCAGGGCGGCGGCTGATCGCCATGCCGGCGTCGGAGCGTGACGACGCATGACCTTCACAGCCACGGTCCTCACCCTCTTCCCCGAGGCGTTTCCGGGGGTGCTGGGCGTCTCGCTGCTCGGCAAGGCGCTCGCGGAGGGACGCTGGTCGCTCGAGACGGTCGACATTCGGGCCTTCGGCGACGGCCCCCACCGCAAGGTCGATGACGCGCCCGCCGGCGGCGGGGCGGGCCTTGTGATGCGGCCGGACGTCGCCGCCGCAGCGCTCGACAGCGTCGTTCCGGCGGGCAGACCCGTTCTGTTCCCGTCACCGCGGGGCCGGCCCCTGACGCAGGCGATGGTGCGGACGTGGGCGGCGGGGCCAGGCCTCATCGTCTTCTGCGGGCGGTTCGAAGGGCTCGACGAGCGGGTGATCGAGGCGCGGGGCCTGGAGGAGGTATGCGTTGGCGACGCCGTCCTGATGGGCGGTGAGGTGGCGGCCCAACTGATCCTGGAGGCCACGGCGCGCCTTCTGCCAGGCGTGCTGGGCAATGAGGCGTCCGCCCAGGACGAGAGCTTCGAGGACGACCTGCTGGAACAGCCCCAGTACACAAAGCCCCGCGACTGGGAGGGCCGACCCACACCGTCCGTGCTCCTCGGCGGGGACCACGCGGCGGTGGCCGCTTGGCGGCGCGCGGCGCGGGAACGGCTGACGCAGGAACGTCGGCCGGACCTCTGGGCGCGCCGCAAACCGAGCTAGCGCCGGTCCTTCGGAGCGTCATTGCCCGCCGGCGGCTCCTTCGGCGACGCCGGCGCATCCGCATCGGCGGGCCCCGGCTTGGGAAGCTTGCCCTTGAAGGCGTTGATGACGGCGACGACAAACGGGTTGGCCATGATCCCCAACTCCCATGCCACTGCGGCCCGGATATGGCGGCCAAATTCGCGCGCCGCCCGTAGACGCGCGGCCCCGGTGACGCTATACGCCCCGCTTTCCTGCGGAATTCCTTTTGGACGCGCCGGCCCTGGTTTGGCGCGTATGTGGCCCATGAACCTGATCCAGACCCTCGAACACGAAGAAGCCGCCCGCGTCCTGGTGGGCAAGAAGATCCCCTCTTTCGATCCCGGCGACACCGTGCGGGTGAACGTCAAGATCAAGGAAGGCGAACGGGAGCGGGTCCAGGCGTATGAGGGCGTCTGCATCGCCCGCGCCGGCGGCGGGCTGAACGCCAACTTCACGGTCCGCAAGATTTCCTTCGGCGAGGGCGTGGAGCGCGTGTTCCCGCTGTACTCCCCGTCGGTGGACTCCATCGAAGTGGTTCGCCGCGGCAAGGTGCGCCGCGCGAAGCTCTACTACCTGCGCGACCGTCGTGGGAAATCCGCCCGCATCAGCGAACGCGCAGGCGGCGCCCGCAGCGAGGGCATCGACGGCGGCGAGGCCGCGCCCGCGGCTGATAGCGCCGAAGCCTAGACCGCCCCATGTCGCTCCGGCGGACGCTGGTGCGCGGCCTTCGCGCAGCGCGTCTGGCCGGCGTGGCGGACCGGGCGGCCGGCGCCTGGGCGGCCTGGAAGGCGCGCCGCGAGAACGCTGCGTTCCGCGCAGCCCATCCGGGGCGGCCCACACCCGATCCCCGTCTCATCTACGAGATCCAGACCTACGCCTCGCTGGCGGAGTTTGACCGCAGCGGGCGCGCGCACGCCGCAATCATCGCCGACGTCCTGCAGCCGCTGCCGCCGGCCGCGCATATCCTGGAGTGGGGCTGCGGACCCGCGCGCATCCTCGCGCCGCTGGCGCAGCTGGTCCCGGACGCGAAGCTTTCGGGCTGCGATCCCAATGGCGCGGCCATCGCGTGGGCAGCCGGTGCGCTGCCCGCCATCGCGTTCCGCACCATCGCGCCGGCCCCGCCCGCGTCGTACCCCGCCGGCAGTTTCGATGCGATCTACGGCGTCTCCATCCTGACGCATCTGGATGCCGCCGCGTGCCGGGCCTGGGTGGCGGAGATCGCGCGTCTGCTCAAGCCGGACGGCGTGGCCGCGCTGACGCTGCATACCGAATCCTCGGCCGCAGCGCTGCCGCCGGCCGACCAAGCCCGGTACCGCCGTGGCGAAGCCGTGGCGTTGGGCGGCGGAAAACAGGGCAGCAGGGTGTTCGCCTTCTACCTGAATCCGGACGGCGCCCGCGCCCTCTTCGCGCCGCACTTCGCCGAGGTGACCCACCGTCCCGATGTGGCGGCCGCTCTTGGCCAGGACATCTGGCTGCTGCGCGCGCCCCGGCCTTGACGGCGGCCCGCGCCGCGCGCACCTCCGGCCACTCATGATCGACGCTCCCGCATCCGAAAGCGCCGCCCGGGACGACGCGGTCACGCTCGTCACGATGGGCTGCCGGCTCAACGCGGCCGAGAGCGACGCCATGCAAGCGTTGGCGCGCAGCGCCGGCCTTCGGGACGCGGTCATCGTCAATACCTGCGCTGTGACGGGCGAAGCCGTGCGCCAGGCCCGTCAGGCGATCCGGCGCGCGCGGCGCGACCGTCCGACCGCTACGCTCATCGTCACCGGCTGCGCCGCGCAGATCGACCCGGACGCCTTCGCCGCAATGCCCGAAGTGGATCGCGTGATCGGCAACGCCGAGAAGCTGACGCGCGACGCCTTCGCGCCCGACGGCGCGGAGCGTGTGCGCGTCGCAGACATCATGGCCGTGCGCGAGCACGCGCCGCACCTCGTGGACGCCTATTCCTCCCGCACCCGCGCATACGTTCAGGTGCAGAACGGCTGCGATCACCGATGCACGTTCTGCGTCATCCCCTATGGGCGCGGAAATGCGCGCAGCGTGCCGGCGGGGGCGGTGGTGGAGCAAGTGGCGGCGTTGGTGGCGCGCGGGTGCCCCGAGGTGGTGCTGACGGGCGTCGATCTCACGTCGTGGGGCGGCGATCTGCCGGGGACGCCGCCGCTGGGCAATCTGGTGGCGCGCCTTCTGAAGCTCGTGCCGGACCTTGCGATGCTGCGGCTGTCCTCGCTGGACGCCATAGAGATGGACCCGTTGCTGTTCGATCTCGTCACCACGGAGCCGCGCATCGCGCCGCACCTGCATTTGTCCCTGCAGCACGGCCACGACCTGATCCTCAAGCGCATGAAGCGGCGGCATGATCGGGCTGCGGCGGTGGCGCTGTGCGCGCGCCTGAAGGCCGCGCGGCCGTCGATCGCCCTCGGTGCCGATCTGATCGCGGGCTTTCCCACTGAAACGGAGGAGCACTTCGCGGCGACCCTGGCGCTCATCGACGACTGCGAGCTGTCCTACGTGCACGCTTTTCCGTTCAGTGCGCGCACCGGCACGCCCGCGGCCCGCATGCCCGCAGTCGAGGGAGCCCTCATCAAGGCGCGCGCCGCGCGCCTGCGCGACGCGGGGGCCGCAGCGCTTGCACGGCACCTGGATCGATGGGTGGGTCGTGAGGCGACGGCGCTGGTGGAAGAACCGGGCCGCGCGCGGCTGGGGGATTTCACGCCTGTACGACTGACGGGCGTTGGCGAGCCGCCCACTGCCGGCGCCGCCGTGCGCGTCACGCTTGGGCGCCACGACGGGCAAGCCATGATCGGAACCATCACGTGAGCATCTGGGGCTTCGGCAAGAAAAAGGACGCAGCGCCCGCGCCGAAGGCCGCGCCAGACCCTGCGCCCGCCGACATGCTGGGCCGGCTGTGGAGCGGACTGGCGAAGTCCTCCGCAAAACTGGCTGACGACGTCACCGGCGTGTTCACGAAGAAGACGCTCGACCAGGCCACGCTCGACGACCTGGAAGAGCTGTTGATCCGCGCCGACATGGGCCCGCAGGCGGCCGCGCGGATCGTGGGGCTGATGCGCGAGGGCCGCTTCAACAAGGAAATCGACGATGCCGAGATCCGCACCGCGCTGGCCGACGCCATAGCCACGGTGATGGCGCCGCGGGAACGGCCGCTGGATCTGACCGACGGCCCTCGCCCGCGCATCGTGCTGGTGGTGGGCGTCAACGGCTCGGGCAAGACGACCACCATCGGCAAGCTCTGCTATCTGCTGTCGCGCAGCGGCGCGAAGGTGGTTGTCGGCGCGGCCGACACGTTCCGCGCCGCCGCCATCGAGCAGCTGGGGGTGTGGGCGGACCGATCCGGCGCGATCTTCGTGGCGCGCGGCCAGGGCGCGGACGCGGCCGGCGTGGCGTTCGAGGCGGTGCAGAAGGGCAAGGCGGAGAACGCCGACGTGGTCCTGATCGACACCGCCGGCCGCCTGCAGAACCGCGCCGAGCTGATGGGCGAACTGGACAAGATCCTGCGCGCGATCCGCAAGCTGGACGAGGACGCCCCGCACGAGACGCTGCTCGTGCTGGACGCGACAGTGGGCCAGAACGCGCTCTCCCAGACGGAAGCCTTCCGCACCACGGCCAATGTCACCGGCCTCGTCATGACCAAGCTGGACGGCACCGCCAAGGGGGGCGTGCTGGTCGCGATCGCGGAGAACCACGCGCTCCCGATCCACTTCATTGGCGTGGGCGAAACCGCAGACGATCTGCAACCGTTCAACGCGCGTACTTATGCCCGCGCCCTTGCCGGTGTGAGAGAAAACCCATGACCGACACGCCCGTAGCAGAACAGACGAAGGAGGCCCCAAAGGGCGGGACCGCGCAACTGCTCGTCGATCTCGGGCCCGTGATCGTGTTCATGCTGACCTACAACCTCGGCGGCCGGTTCGTGCCGAAGGGGCAGGAAATCTTCCTCGCCACCGGCGTGTTCCTCGTCGCGACGCTTCTGGCTGTGGGCTACGCGTGGCTGGTGCAGAAGCGGCTGCCGCCGATGCTGATCGTCACTGCGGTTATCGTCACCGTTTTTGGCGGTCTGACGCTGATGTTGCAGGACGCGCTGTTCATCAAGATCAAGCCGACGATCGTCAACCTGCTCTACGCTGGCGTCATTCTCGGGGGCCTGGCTGTGAAACAGAACGTCTGGAAAATGTTGTTCAAGGGCGCGTTTCCGACGCTGCCGGACGCCGTGTGGACCACGTTCGCCCTGCGCTGGGGGTTGTTCTTCATCTTCCTGGCCGGCCTGAACGAGTATGTGTGGCGGACGTATTCGGAAGCGTTCTGGGCCAACTTCAAGGTGCTGGGCGTGATGCCGCTGACGTTCCTGTTCATGCTCGCCAACATGCCGCTGCTGATGAAGCACATGCCCAAGGACGGGAAGTAACCCCGCAGCCGGGCGGCGCGGGTCAGCGGTAGACGCCGCCTTCCGGCGTGGAGAAAGGCCCCATGGCGCCGCCCTGCCATGCCCGGAAGTCCCGCAGCGCCCACACCACCGACGGAAACGCCAGCTCATCCCACGGGATGGCGTCCCAGGTCACGAGCTTCACGTCCGTGCTCTCCGGCCCCGGCGCGACGGCCGGATCGAGCAGACGGGCGCGATACATGAGCTGCACCTGGCTGATCCTCGGCACGGAGTAGCACCCGAGGAGCGCCTCGATCTCGATCCGGGCGGTGGCCTCCTCCATCGCCTCCCGCATGGCGCCTTCCTCCGCGGTCTCGCGCTCCTCCATGAAGCCGGCGGGCAGCGTCCAGAACCCGACCCGCGGCGCGATGGCGCGGCGGGCGAGCAGGATCTTGTCCTCCCACGTGATCACGGCCCCGACCACGATTTTCGGGTTCACGTAGTTGATGAAGCCGCAGGTGCCGCAGACGTCGCGCACGCGATCCTCTCCGTCGGGGATGGCCTGGGCGAAGTTGGGCGGGAGCGTCTGGGTCATGGCCGAAACCTACCCTCCTCCCGGGCGCGGGAGGAGGGGTTTCTTCGTCGTCAGGCCGCCTTTGCGAGGTTGCGCAGGACGTAGTGCAGGATGCCCCCGTTCCTGAAGTAGTCGAGCTCGTTCTCGGTATCGATACGGCACAACGTGGGCGCCGTGAGCGTCGAACCGTCGGCCCGCACGATCTGTACGGCCACCGTCTGCCGCGGCTTGATCGCGGCGACGTCGGCAATGGACACCAGCTCGTCGCCGACGAGGCCGAGGGACTTCCAGGTGGCCCCGTCCTGGAGTTGCAACGGCAGCACGCCCATGCCGATGAGGTTTGAACGGTGGATGCGCTCGAAGCTCTCTGCGATCACCGCCCGCACGCCCAGCAGGCGCGTGCCCTTGGCCGCCCAGTCCCGCGAGGAGCCGGTGCCATATTCCTTGCCGGCGAAGATGACCAGCGGCTGCTGGGCGGCGAGATACTTCATGGCGGCGTCATAGATCGGCAGCACGTCCCCGCTCGGGAAGTGCTTGGTCACGCCGCCTTCGACGCCGGGGGTCATGCCGTTCTTGATGCGGATGTTGGCGAACGTGCCGCGCATCATCACTTCGTGATTGCCGCGCCGCGCGCCGTAGGAGTTGAAGTCGAGCTTCGAGACGCCGTGCTGCTGCAGGTAGGCGCCGGCGGGCGAAGCCGCCTTGATGTCGCCGGCGGGCGAGATGTGGTCGGTGGTGATGGAATCCCCGAACAGCGCAAGCACGCGGGCGGATTTGACGTCCGTGGGCGGCGAGGGCGTCATGGACATGCCCTCGAAATACGGCGGGTTCTGCACGTAGGTGCTCTTGTTGTCCCACGCATAGGTCTGCCCCCCGGTCACCCCGATGGCCTGCCAGTGCTTGTCGCCATCGAAGACGTCGGCGTAGCGGCTGGCGAACATCTCCGGCGTCACGGCGTGGCGGATCGTGTCGGCGATCTCCTGCGAGGAGGGCCAGATTTCGGAGAGGTACACGGGCTTGCCGTCCGACCCCGTGCCGATGGGGTCCTTCGTCAGGTCGATCGAGAGGTCGCCTGCGATCGCGTAAGCCACCACGAGCGGCGGCGAGGCGAGGTAGTTCGCCCGCGTATCGGGATTGACCCGGCCTTCGAAGTTTCGGTTTCCCGAAAGCACGGCGCCGGCGACGATATCGCCTTCCTTGATGGCCGCCGTGATCTCGTCCGCGAGGGGGCCCGAGTTGCCGATGCACGTGGTGCAGCCATAGCCCACGAGATTGAACCCCAGCGCGTCGAGATCATCCTGCACGCCGGCCTTGAGCAGATAATCCGTCACCACCTGCGAGCCGGGGGCGAGCGACGTCTTGACCCACGGCTTCACGGAGAGCCCGCGCTTGACCGCGTTGCGCGCCAGCAGGCCGGCGCCGAGCATCACCGAGGGATTGGAGGTGTTGGTGCAGCTGGTGATCGCCGCGATCACCACCGAGCCGTGCTTGAGCGCAAAGTTGCGGTTCGCCACGGGCTGGGACGCAGCGCGTTTGTCGGCGGCGACGCCGAACTCCTTCTCCAGTCCGTCGACGAATTCCTGCGCCACGCTGGTGAGCGCCACGCGGTCCTGCGGGCGCTTCGGGCCGGCGAGCGAGGGCACGACGGTGGCGAGATCGAGCTCCAGCGTGTCGGTGAACATGGGCTCCGGCAGATCCGGCAGCCACATCATGTTGGCCCTTGCGTAGGCCTCCACGAGCGCCACGCGCTCCGGCTTGCGGCCGGTGGTGCGCAGGAAGTTCACGGTCTCGCCGTCGATGGGGAAGAAGCCGCAGGTGGCGCCGTACTCGGGGGCCATGTTGGCGATGGTGGCGCGATCCTCCAGCGTCATCGATGCGAGACCCGGGCCGAAGAACTCCACGAACTTGCCCACCACGCCCTTGCGGCGCAGCATCTGGGTGACGGTGAGCACCAGATCGGTGGCGGTGGCGCCCGCGGGCAGCTTGCCGTTCAGCCTGAAGCCGATGACCTCGGGGATGAGCATCGAGATGGGCTGGCCCAGCATGGCCGCCTCCGCCTCGATGCCGCCCACGCCCCAGCCCAGCACGGCGAGGCCGTTGATCATCGTGGTGTGGCTGTCGGTGCCGACGACGCTGTCGGGATAGGCGACGGTGTCGGCGCCGTCCTGCGCCGTCCACACGGTCTGGCCGAGATATTCGAGGTTCACCTGGTGGCAGATGCCCGTGCCCGGCGGCACGACGCGGAAATTGTCGAACGCCGTCGCGCCCCAGCGCAGGAACTGGTAGCGCTCCAGATTGCGCTTGTACTCAAGGTCGACGTTGCGGGCGTATGCGTCGGCGGCGCCGAACACGTCCACCATCACCGAGTGGTCGATCACGAGATCCACCGGCACCAGCGGGTTGACCTTCTTCGGATCGCTCTTGAGCGCCAGCGAGGCGTCACGCATCGCGGCGAGATCCACCACAGCGGGCACGCCGGTGAAGTCCTGCATCAGCACGCGGGCCGGCGTGAAGCCGATCTCGTGCTCGTCCTTGCCCTTATTGGCGAGCCAGCCGGCGACGGCCTCGATGTCCTCCTTGCGGATCGCCCAGCCGTCTTCCTTGCGCAGCAGGTTCTCCAGCAGCACCTTCAGCGAAACCGGCAGGCGCGAGATATCGCCCAGGCCGTTCTTCGAGGCCGCTTCCAGCGAATAGTAGACGTACGTCCTGCCCCCCACGGAGAGTTCGCGGCGGGCCTTGAATGAATCGAGCGATGACATCAGCGATCGTCCTTGAGAAAGGGATGAGGGATCGCAAGCGCGGCGGGGGGCGCCCCTTGCCGGAATCGGACCGGCGCGCGCGGCAATCCTGAGATACGCGGGCGCGCGGCGCGGTTCAATTGACCATCCTTCGCAGGCGGGATTTTCTTTGCGGTTCCTGCAAGCCGCTCTCAACTGTACGTCGCCGGCGCTTGACGGGATACAGCGGCGCGCCCGATCACCCTCCCGAGGACAACCGCGCGTGCAGCTGACCATCACTGACCTGGCCCTCGAGCGTGGCGGCTGGCGGCTGTTCGAGGGCTTGCGCCTGGAGGCGCCGCCCGGCGCGCACGTCGCGCTGACCGGCCCCAACGGCGCCGGCAAGACCAGCCTCCTGCGCGCCATCGCGGGCTTCCTGCGGCCCAGCGCCGGGACCATAGCGTTTGGCGACGAGGACCGCGAAACCCGCCTCCACTTTCTTGGCCATCGCGACGGACTTAAGGCCCCGCTCGACGCCCGCGCGCATCTGCGCTTCTGGGCCGACCTGCTGGGCGGCGAGGCCGCCGACGCCGTACTGGAGCGCGTCGGCCTGGGTCGGGTCGCGGACCTGCCCGCGCGCACGCTGTCGGCGGGCCAGGGGCGCCGCCTGGCGCTGGCGCGTCTGCTGGCGTCCCCGCGGCCGCTCTGGCTGCTGGACGAGCCCGCCGCCTCCCTCGACGCCGCCGGCAAGGCGCTGCTGGAACGCCTCATCGCCGACCACTGCGCCGACGGGGGCATTGTGGTCGCGGCGGTGCACGAGCCGCTGGGCGCGCCGACCCAGACCGTTGCGCTGGGCACCCCTTCATGACGGGCGCGCTGTTCGCCGTCTTCCGCCGCGATCTTGCGCTGGCCTGGGCCGCCGGCGGCGGGGCGGCGGCGCCGCTCGGGTTCTTTGTGGGCGCCACCATGCTGGTGCCGCTGACCGCCGGGCCCGATCAGGAGACGTTGGCGCTCATCGGGCCGCCCCTGCTGTGGCTGACCGCCGCGCTGGCGGTGCTGATGGTGCTGGAGCGGTTGTTCCAGGCGGATCTTGAGGATGGCAGCCTGGATCAGCTGATGCTCTCCGAAGCCCCGCTTGAGCTGCTGGTGGCCGCCAAAGGCGCGGCGCTTTGGGTCGCCATCGGCGCGCCGCTGGCGCTGGCGGCCATGCCCATGGCGCTGGCGATGCAGACGCCGCCGTCGGCGGCGCCGCTGGTGGCGCTGGGGCTGCTGGTGGGGCTGGCGGCGTTCATCGGGGCCGGCTTGTTCGGCGCGGCTTTGGCGGCGGGGGTGCGGCGGGGCGGCGTGCTGATCGCCATCCTGGTGCTGCCGTTCTTCGCCCCGCCGATCATCTTCGGGGCCGCCGCCGCCGCCCGCGCCGCCGAGGAGGGCCTGTTCACCGACGCCTTCTCCTACCTGTGCGCGGCGACGTTGTTCTTTGCGGCGTTGGGTCCCATCGGCGCAGCCGCCGCGTTGCGGCAGCACGTCTCGTAAACTAGGCCAGAGACCATGTTTGCGTACTTCGCCAATCCGGACCGCTTCATGCGGCTCTCCGCGTGGGGCCTTCCCATCGCGACGGCGCTCGCCGTCGTGCTGTTTGCGATCGGCCTGCCGTGGGGCCTGCTCTACGCGCCGGCGGACTTCCGCCAGGGCGAGAGCGCGCGCATCATGTTCATCCACGTGCCCGCCGCGTGGTGGGCGCTGGGCATCTACACGTTCATGGCGGTGGCGAGCTTTGCGGGCCTTGTGTGGCGCCACGCGCTGGCCGACGTGGCCGCCCGCGCCGCCGCGCCCGTGGGCGCCGCCTACGCCGCGCTGTGCCTCATCACCGGCTCGTTCTGGGGCGCGCCCACATGGGGCACCTGGTGGGAATGGGATGCGCGGCTCACCTCCATGCTGGTGCTGTTCCTGACCTACGTGGGCTACATGGCGCTTTGGGGGGCGATCGAAGATGAGGCGCGCGCGGCGCGGCTGGCGGCGATCCTGTGCCTCGCCGGCTTCATCAACATTCCCATCGTGAAATTCTCCGTGGACTGGTGGAACAGCCTCCACCAGCCGGCGAGCATCCTTCGCGCCGGCGGATCGGCGATGGACCCCTCGATGATGCAGCCGTTGCTGGTGATGGCGGGCGCCTATCTCGCGGCGTTCGCGGCGCTCCTGATGGCGGGCATGCGCGCCGACGTGTTCCGCCGCCGGGCCAGCGCCAATGCGCAGCGGCGGGCGCGCGCGGCATGATAGAGGCCCTCACCCACCTGATGGCGGACCGGCACTGGCCCTACATCTGGCCTTGCTACGCGCTGGCGGTGGCGACGTTCGTTGCGCTGGCCGTGCGCGCGGCGCTGAACCTGCGCAAGTGGGAAAAGGCGGCCCGGGAATAGCGGGCCTTACTGCTTCTGCGGCGCGGACTCCGGTCGCCCCGCAAGCACGGACAGTGGCGGCGCGGCGTCCTGGAACTGCGCTTCCGACACGCCATACGCCCACGGGCCGACGCGCGCATTGACGCCTGCCGCCTCCGCCTCCATCGCCGGCTGCTCCGCCCGCGCGATCAGCTTGATCCAGTACCGCCCGCCCGGCTCCTCGAACATTTCCGCCTCGATGAGCAGACCGTCGAACGTGCGCAGCCGCGATCGCGCCCGCGGCGGGCCCGGGACAGCGGCCGCGGGCCGGACGTCGACGGGCGTCAGCTGGGACAGCATCAGCGCTGCATCGGCGACGTCGCCGGGCGACAGGACGGGCAGGGCGTCGTAGGGCGCGGCCAGGGCGAAGCTTGCGCTCTCATTGGCGCGGGCCACGGCGTAGGCCGGCCCGGTGGGCGGCTGCACCTCGGCGCCGGCGATGCGGGCGGCGTCAAGCGCCAGCGGCGCGAGGTCAAGCCATCGGGCCACGTCCCGCAGCGGCGGCATCTCGCCCCGCACCTGCCAGGTCTGGTCCTCGCCGGGCTTGCGCAGGAACAGCGCGCCGCCCGCCTCCTGGCCGATGATGAGGTCCGCCAGCCGTGCGCCCTGGCTGTCCTCCACCTGCACCAGCACGCCCGATCCGCCCTGCGCGGGATCGCCGAGGCCGAGGCGGTCGTGGCGGTCGGGATCGCGCGTCATCGGACGCACGTAGGCGAGCGACCGCAGGCCGTCGGTGAACTGGGCCAGCACCTCGCGGCGCACAGGGAAATTACCGCGATCCTTCAGCGCCCAGCCTTTCTGCGTGCGCTGGATCTCGTAGCGCGCCTCGGCGGTGGCGACCGTGATCCTGGCGGCGTCGCGCACGCGTTCGGCGAAGCCGGGCAGCACAGGGCCCGCTACGGCGTCGGCGTCGCGGCCGCGGGCCTGGATGGCCACGGTGACGATGGCGACGCCCGCGAGCGCCGCGGCCAGCCCGGCAATCCAGCCTGCGCGACGCGCCCGGCCCTGGGCCAATTCGGTGGTCATGGGGCAGCCCCGGTCTTGGGTGAGGACACGGCGAGCACGGACGAGCCCGCCGCCCGACGCTGCCGCCGCAGGATCCAGAAGACGCCTGCGCCGATAACCAGCAGCGGCGCGAGCCACACGTTGAGGAGGATGAGCCAGCCCTCCAGCCGATCGAGATCGGTGCGGAAGCCCCGCTCGACCGCGCGCAGCTGCTTGCGCAGCTCCAGCGCCTTGGCGCGGAAGTCCTCGATCCGCGCGCGCTCCTCCGCCGTGAGTTCCGCCCCCAGATCGCCGGCGAAGAAGCCAGAGCCCTGGCCCTTGGCCTCCAGCTCCTGCAGACCTTGCTCGGCGGCGGCGAGTTCGCCCTGCAGCACGGCCTGGGTCTCCACCATGCGCGCCTGCGCGTCGTTGCGGATGCCCTCCACCACCGTCATGCGCCGCAGGCTGGGCGCGCGGGACCGCAGCGACAGCAGCGCGGTGGATCCGCCCAGCTGGTCGATGGCGTTCAGCAGCAGGGAAGCGTTGTCCACCAGCGCCTGCCGCTGCTGGCCCGAGAGGTAGAAATTGTCGTTCAGGAAATCGACGTCGCTGACGAGGATGACCGTGGCGGGTTCGGCGGACTGTGCAAGGTGCGGGGCGTCCGGCGCCGCGGCGATCGTGCCAGGGCGCTGCGCGCCGAACGCGGAGGGCAGCGTGCCGGCGATGCGCACCGCGAGCGTCTCCTGCCGGGCGCTGCCCACGTACTGCTGCAAAAGCGTGGCGGGGTCGGGCCGGCTCGTGGCCTGGGCGGCGGGAATGCGCATCGTGTCGCCGGAGGTGCGCGCCAGCGGCGTGACCTCGACGCCCGGCGCGCTGGTCCACGTGATCGCGCCCGGCGCGCCGACGTTGATCCCGCGCGCCAGCGCGGCGGTGACGAGATCCTCGCGGTTGAGCCGGTCCGCCGGCACTTCGAAGAACAACGGCTGCGGCATCACCATGGGTTGGCCGTTCGGCCCCATGGCCTGGATCGGCAGCGCGTGGATGCGGTCGATGACCGCGTCGGCGCTGACCGCCACGCCCCACTTCTCAAGGATCGGCGCCAGGTTCGAGGACGACGGCGCCGCGTCCTGGGGCATGCCGAACGGATTGGGCGCGCCCTCGGTCATGATGGCGGCGGGGTCCACCGCCACGAACGCACGGCCCTTGCGCATCATGAACTGGTCGATCTCGTAAAGCTGCTGCTCCGTCAGCGCCCACGGGTGGACGATGGCCAACACGTCGATCTCGGGGCCGATGCCGGTGAAATCGGGGGCGAGCTTCTCGATCTCCACAAGTCGCGCCAGCTCACCGACCACGAACGGCTGGCCGGACTGCGCGGCCATGCGCGGATCGCCGCCGGTGAGGGACGGGTTCCACCCCAGCGCAGTGATCAGCCCCACCTTCGGTCGCCCGGTGCTTTGCAGTTCCGCGATGAGGCGCGTCAGCTCGTACTCAAGGAAGGGCTCGCGGTCCCAGGACAGCTGGGGGATCGTCACCTTCTCGTCGACGGCGTTGGCGCCGGTGATGCCGAGAAAGATGGGATCGGCGCCGGCTTCCGGGTTCAGCGGCTGGAGGCCGGCGGCTACGGCCTCGTCCTCGGCGTCGGTGAAGCGGACGGGATCGACCTCCACCACCCGCACCTTGCCGCCGGACCGGCGTTGGTAGGTCTGCAAAAGCTCCCGCACGCGCGCGCCGTAGGTGCGCACCTGCGGATAGGGCGCGGCCGCGTCGCGCGAATAGTAGAACGTAAGCGTGATCGGCTCGTTCAGCTCGCGCAGCGTGTCGCGCGTGCCCTTGGAGATGGAGTAGAGCCGGTTCTCCGTGAGATCGAGCCGCGCGCCGGCGAACCAGCTGGACACGATGACGTTGCTGGCGAGGAAGATCACCACCAGGGCGGCGAAGACGACGAGGGCGTACCGACGGGCGGACATGGATCAGCCTCCCCGCCGGGAATCGACGGCGAGCGTGGCGCCCGCGAGCGCCAGCGCCATCAGCGACACGAAATAGTAGACCGAGCGCAGATCGATCACGCCGCGCTGGGCGGCGTCGAAGTGGAGCAAGATGGAGAGGTTCGCCAGCGCCTCCGCCGTGCCGCCGCCGATCAGGCCCTTCATGAAGTTGAGCACCAGCGGCAGGCCCAGCGCGGTGAGCACGAAAGACACCAGCACCGCCAGCACGAACGCCACCACCTGCGTGGCCGTCAACGCCGAGAGCGCGGCCCCGATGGCGATGTAGGCGCCTGCCATCAGCAGGCTGGCGAAATAGCCCACGAAGATCGCCGCGTTGTCCGGATCGCCGAGGAAGTTCACCGTGATCCACAGCGGCGTGGTGAGCGCCAGCGCGATGGCCGCCACGGTCCATGCCGCGAAGAACTTGCCGAGCACCAGCGCCCAGGTGGGGGCGGGCAGCGTCATGAGGATCTCGATGGCGCCGCTGCGCGCCTCGTCCGACCACAACCGCATGGCGATCGCCGGCAGGAACACCATGAACAGCCAGGGATGGAACGCAAAGAAGCTGGAGAGATCGGCGCGGCCCTGATCGAAGAAGGCGCCGACCTGGAACGTGAACGTGCCGATGGCGATGAGAAACACCGCCACGAACACGTACGCGAGCGGCGTGGTGAGGTAGGCGAGCAGCTCGCGCCGGTAGACGGCGGCGAGGCTCTTGATCTGGTTCTTCACCTGCGGGTTCACAGCCCCTCCTCCCCACCCGTGAGCGTGCGGAAGGCGGCGTCGAGACCGCCGTACTGCTCGGACAGCGCCTTCGGCGACGTATCGGCCACCTTGCGTCCGCGATGGATCACGATCGCACGCGTGCACACCGCCTCCACCTCCTCAAGGCTGTGGGTGGAGAGGATCACGCCGCGTTCGCCGCCGAGGCGGCGGATGAGATCGCGCACGGCCTGGCGCTGGTTGGGGTCGAGGCCGTCGGTGGGTTCGTCGAGGATCAGCAGCAGCGGATCGTGCACCAGCGCGGCCGCCAGGCCCACGCGACGGCGATAGCCCTTCGAGAGCGTCTCGATCGGGCGTTCGATGGCCTCGCCGAGGCGCGCATCCTGCGCGGCGCGCGTGACGGCGTGGCGGGCGGCGTCCTTGTCCATGCCGCGGGCCTCGGCGATGAAGCGCAGGAACGTCCACGGCGTCATCTCGCCGTAGAGCGGCGCGCCCTCGGGCAGATAGCCCACGCGCTCCTGCGCGCGACGGCGGTCCTGGGCGACGTCGATATTGAAAATCTTCGCCGTGCCTTCGTCCGGCTCCAGATAGCCGGCGATCATCCGCATCGTGGTGGTCTTGCCGGCGCCGTTGGGGCCCAGAAAGCCCACCACCTCGCCGACGTCGATGGAAAAGCTGACGTCGTCCACGGCGACGCGGCGACCGAAGCTTTTCCGCAAGCCTTCGACCTGCAGCAGCATGTCGTCCTCGGAATCCCTGTGAGCGGCGGGTGTCTATAGGGTGTCGGCGGCGTTGTCATGGGGGCGGAGGGCGCTGCGACGCAGCGGCGCCTGTCACACCCTGAGCGTCAGCCCGCCATCCACCGCCAGCCCCTGGCCCGTCACGAAGCCCGCGTCGTCGGAGGCCAGGAACAACGCCGCGCGCGCGAGGTCGATGGGTTCCCCCAGCCGCCGCAGCACCGCCTTCTTCGCCCAGATGTCGGCGACGTCCGGGCGCGCGTCCCAGAGTGGGCCCGTCATGCCGGTGCGGATGGCGCCGGGCATCAGGTAGTTGGCGGTGACGCCGTGCTTGCCCAGTTCCAGCGCCAGCGTGCGCGTGAGACCCGCCACGCCCGCCTTGGAGGCGCAGTACGCCGCCAGACC
Source organism: Hyphomonadaceae bacterium (assembly GCA_033764865.1). Lineage (GTDB taxonomy): Bacteria > Pseudomonadota > Alphaproteobacteria > Caulobacterales > Aquidulcibacteraceae > VFBF01. The sequence goes on along the minus strand of JANRIM010000166.1, from coordinate 14,683 downwards.
GTAGTCCGTGCCCTCCGCCATCACCGAGGCCGTGGAGATGATGCGGCCCGCGGGGGACTGCACGAGATGCGAAATCGCCGCGCGGCAGAGCCGGAAGACGGCGCGGATGTTCACGTCGAACACCCGGTCCCACTCCGCGTCCGTTAGGTTGGCCGCCAGCACGGCGCCGGCGACGCCGGCGTTGTTGAACAGGATGTCGAGGCGTCCCGTCGCCATGGCCGCAGCCACGATGGTCTCGGGCGCGTCCGCGCCGGTGACGTCCGCCTCCAGCGCCACCACGCCCGCCGGCGGCGCGTCGACGAAGGCCCCTGGCCGGTCCACCGCCACAACGTGCGCGCCTTCCGCAGCGAACAGGCGCGCGCTGGCTGCGCCGATGCCCGATGCGGCCCCCGTGACGATCGCCGTCCTGCCTGCCAGCCGGTCGCCCATGCCCGTCGCCTCCCGCTGTCTTGGGTCATCGCCTGCTTGGGTCATCGCCTGTGACCCTGCGCCTTGGGCGCGAGGAACCACGAAACCCTAAAGCAAGAAAGCCGACCCTTGCGGGCCGGCTTTCCGGTTGGTCGGTTGCTCAGAGTTTAGCGCCGCCTGTCAGGGGGCTGGGGGGGCTGATGGAATCTGACCGACAAGGCCATTCCCCGATCAACCGACCGACGCTACGTTCACCCGGGCCCAAGGCGGGTTCAAGGCAGAAATTCGTAATCTTCGCCCAAAATACCATCGCGGGCTGTGAGTAATTGTCAGGTCATTGAAAAGGCTCACCTTTGGCGCCAACGTCATCCACAGATCTTGCGCACTCCCTGCCGCAGCCGAAGGTTTTCTTCGCCCGGCGGGAACTCCTTCTGATCCTGTCCGCCTACGGGCGCGGCGTCGCGGCCGGCGAATGGCGGGACTACGCGATGGACGGCCTGGCGGACCGGGCGCTGTTCTCCATCTATCGGCGCGCCAGTGAGTCGCCTCTCTACATGATTGAAAAGAAGCCGGAACTGGCGCGCAAGCAGGGGGAGTGGTCGCTGCTCTCCGGGCATGGCCTGGTGCTGAAGCGCGGCCACGACCTGGCGGCCGTGCTGCGATTTTTCGACCGCAAGCGATTCGCGCTCGTGGCCGACGACTAGGATCGGCCAGGCAGGAGCGCCCGAGACAAAACAAAACGCCCCGGTCATGAGACCGGGGCGTCCTGCTTGTCAGGCTTACCGCCCGCCTATTCCCGCGAGGAGATCAGCGAGAGGATCATGCGGAACAGGTTGATGAAGGTGATGTACAGGTTCAGCGCCCCGTACGTCGTCGCCACCGCCATCGAGCGGGCGTCGCCCGCCACCTGGTAGTACTGGTACTTGAGGGACTGCGTTTCCCAGGCGGTGATCGCCGAGAACAGCAGCACGCCCACGACGCTGATCAGGAACGAGAACGCCGACGACTGCATGAACATGTTCACGATCGACGCGAGGATCAGGCCGAACATGCCCATGATCAGGAACGTGCCCCAGCCGGACAGGTCCTTCTTCGTGGTGTAGCCCCACAGGCTGAGCGCGCCGAACGCCGCCGAGGTGATGAAGAACGCCTTGGCGATGTCCATCATGCCGCCGGGGCGCGCGCCATAGACCATCAGCGTGGCGCCGAGGCCCAGGCCGATCAGGAACACCAGCGACCAGTAAAGCAGATTGGCGCCCGTCGGGGACGGGTTCTTCATGGTGAACATCGACACCAGCAGGATCGCCAGCGGGCCGAACATCACCACGTACATCAGCGGGGTGCCGAAGATCAGCGCGCGCAGCGGCTCGATCGTGGCGGCCGCATAGGCCAGCGCCGCAGAGATCACCAGGCCGAGCGCCATCTTGTTGTAGACGCCCAGCATGAAAGACCTCAGGCCGGCGTCCACCGCCATGTCCGCGCGACCGGCCGGGATCGACCCCGCCTGCTGTCGCAGATAGTCATTCATGGGAACTGCCTCCTTGCACCCGAATCTGGAAGTCGGGCGTTGTCGGGAATATGGAGATCGCGCGCCGCTGCGGCAAGCGCCCCAAGGCCTGAGGTAACGCACCCGTGAGCATCGGGGCGTCTGCAGCAGGACCCGCTTTCCCCCCGGGCGCGAGGGCCGTAAACTGCGTGTCGTAACGAATCGCTAAGGGGATCCGGGTGGCTGACCCGACTGATATCCCGGAGGAGGATTCCCCGGGCGGCGCCAAGGGCGCTGCGCCGCAGGATCCCTCGCCGGGCGTCCGCGCGCCGGACCCTGCCGCTCCTGCGGGCGCGGCGGACGATGGCGAGTGGCGTCTGGACGCGTCGGCGCAAGCCCCCGCGCTGGCGGACCGCGCTCGCGCCGCGCTGGCGGCGGCGGCCGGTGCGACGGCGGATACGTGGCGACGCGCGACCTCCCTCGCGACGGACATGGGGCGGTTCACCGCCCGGCTGACCCGCGCGAGCGTCAGGCTCGTCGCGGAGAATGCCCGCGCCTTCGGCGTGACCATGCGCGAACGGGCGGTGGCGGCGACCAGGCCGAGGCCGCCCGGCGCGCCGCGGGCCGCGCGCCCGTTCACGTGGGGCAGCCTCGCCGCCGTGGCGGGGTGGAGTTTCGGCGGCCTGATGGCGGCCGTGGTGGGCTTCTTCGTCTACGTCACGTGGGGGATGCCCTCCACTGACGACCTGTGGGAGGCGCGCCAGAGCCCCTCCATCACCTTCCAGGATCGGTACGGCCGCGTGCTGTTGCGCGAAGGCGCCCAGAACGCCCCGCCGGTGGCGCTCGACACCTTGCCCGAGCACGTGGCCGAAGCCGTCATCGCCATCGAGGATCGCCGTTTCTACGACCACCCCGGGGTGGACGTGGAAGGGCTGACGCGGGCGGTGTTCCAGAACTTCCGCTCCGGCCGCGTGGTGCAGGGCGGGTCCACCCTCACCCAGCAGCTGGCGAAAAACCTCTTCCTCACCAACGAGCGCACCTTCCGCCGCAAGGCGCAAGAGGTGGCCATGGCGCTGTGGCTGGAGAGCAAGTTCACCAAGGAGGAGATCCTCGCGCTCTACCTCTCCCGGGTCTACTTCGGCGCCGGGGCGTGGGGCATCGAGGCGGCCTCCGAGCGCTATTTCGACAAGCCGGCGCGGGAGCTTTCGCTTGGAGAGTCCGCGCTGCTGGCGGGGCTGCTCAAGGCGCCGTCGCGCATGAACCCCGCCATCGAGGACACGTCCGCCAAGGCCCGCGCGCTGGTGGTGCTGAACGCCATGGTGGCCGAGGAGTTCATCACCCAGGCCGAGCGCGACGCCGCCGCCGCCGCAAGCCTGCCCATCAGCCGGCGCAACCCCGGCGGCAACCTGGGCTACTTCCGTGACTGGATCGACCCGCTGCTGAACCAGATCATCAGCGACCAGCGCGACGATTTCATCGTGGAGACGACGCTCGACCTCGAAGCCCAGCGCGCCGCCGAGCGGGCCATGGTGACGGAACTGGACGACCAGGGCGCCAAGATGGGCGTGAGCCAGGGCGCGCTGTTGTCGCTCGATGCGCAGGGCGGCGTGCGAGCGATGGTGGGCGGGCGCAGCTACACCGACAGCCAGTTCAACCGCACCACCCAGGCGCGCCGCCAGCCGGGCTCCTCGTTCAAGTATTTCATCTACATGGCCGCGATGGAGCGTCCCGAGTTCTCGCCCTACACCGTGCGCGTGGACGAGCCGGTGGTGATCGGCGACTGGGCGCCGGGCAACTACGAGGACGAATACTTCGGTCCGGCCACGCTGGCGCAGGCGTTCGCCAAGTCCATGAACATGGTGGCCATCAAGGTCGCCAACGAAGTGGGCGGGGACGCCATCATCGACACCGCGCGCCGCCTCGGCGTGCGCACCCGCCTGCACAACTACCGCTCGCTGGCGCTCGGCGCACAGGAGCTGCCCCTCATCGAGATGACGCAGGCGTACGGCGCGATGGCCAGCGGAGGCTTCCGCATCGAGCCGCACGGCGTGGCCCGCGTGCGTCGCGCCAGCGGGAACACGATCTGGACGTGGCGCCCCACCGAGGCATCCGCCGAGCGCGTGATCGACGACCGCACCCTGCGCTCCATGAACTACCTGATGAGCCGCGTCGTGGAGGCCGGCACCGGCACCCGCGCCCGCATCCAGGGCCGCCAGATCGGCGGCAAGACCGGCACGGGCAACGATTACCGCGACGCGTGGTTCGTGGGCTTCACGTCCGGCATCACCACGGGCGTATGGGTCGGCAACGACAATTTCCAGACCACGAAGAAGGTCACCGGCGGCTCCATCCCCGCCCAGATCTGGCGGGACTACATGGTCGTGGCGCTGCGCGATGCGCCGCCCACGCCGCTCCTGATGCCGAAGCCGGAAGACTACCTGCCTGAACCGAGCATCACCGCCGCCACCGATCCCAACGCCGTGCCGGGCGCGGTGCAACCCGTGGGCGCGCCGCTGCTGATCCCCAACGGATCCGTCCCCGCTTCGGAGCAGGCGCCGAGCCTCGACGGGCCGGAAGGCTAAGGCGTTTGCACCGCCCGCACGCGGGCGACGGCGTCAGAGCGAGGGGGTTTTGGGGCCTACGGCGTGAAGGCTTGCGCCGTGCTTGCGCAACCAGGCCTCGGCCTTCTCGAACTCCGGCATGCAGCGCGCCACATGCGCCCAGAAGCGCTTGGAGTGATTGAGCTCACGCAGGTGCGCTGTCTCGTGCGCGGCGAGGTAGTTGAGGATCGCCGGCGGGGCCAGCACGACGCGCCAGGAGAAACACAGCGCGCCGTCGCTGTTGCAGGAGCCCCAGCGGCTCGTGGTGTCCTTCACGGTGATGCTTTTCCACGCCACCTTGAGCGTGCGGGCGTGCATCGCCACCGCCGCCGTCAGGTCACGCTTGGCCTCCGCGGCGAGGAAGCGGCGCGCACGCGCGGCGAACGTCTCCGCGTCGGGCGCGCCGATGACGATCTGCGGCGAAGCCCCCCCTTCGATGCGCGCGGGCGCACGGCCCTTCGTCATCACCAGCCTGTGCGGCGCGCCGCGCAGCGGGATGACAGCGCCGGGCGTCAGCGGGATGGCGATGGGCAGGCGGGCGAGATGCGCCTGGATCCAGCCCGCGCGATCGATCGCGAAGGCCGCCGCCTTGGGCGCGAGCCGCTGGCTGGGCGCCACCGCCACAGCCTCGCGCCGGGCGGAGTCGAGCCGAAGGCTGATGTGGCGCGCGCGCGGATTGACGATCACCCGCAACGGCACGATGCGCCCGTCGATCAACTCGATGGACTGGGGCAACGCGGGCGAAGGCTTGGGCGCCGTCTTTGCTGCGGGTCGCGCCGGCGACCGCGTCGGTGGACGCGCAGCGGGCGATTTGGCGGCGCGCGCAGCCATCCGGCTAGGCCGCGTCCGCCTTGGCGCGCAGGCGCCGTCGTGACGGGGCCCGCGTGGTCTGATGGGTGCGTATGAACTCGCGCATGCGCGGATAGATCTCGGTGCGGAAGCGGCTGCCGTTGAACACGCCGTAATGGCCCACGCCCGCTTGCAGGTGATCGATGCGCATGGCCACGGGGATGTTGCCGCACAGATCGTGCGCGGCCTGCGTCTGGCCGATGCCGGAGATGTCGTCGAACTCCCCTTCCACCGTCATCAGCGCCACGCGGCGGATCGAGTCCGGGCTCACGGTGCGGCCGCGGTGCTTGAGCAGGCCGCGCGGCAGCAGATGCTCCTGGAACACGTCGCGGATGGTCTGGAGGTAGAACTCCTCGGTGAGATCGAGGACGGAGAGGTACTCATCGTAGAACCGGCGATGCTTCTCGGCGCTGTCGTCATCGCCCTTGGTGAGATTCTTGAAGTAGTCGTAATGGGCGTCAACGTGCGAAGACCAGTTCATCCCCATGAAACTGGCCAGCTGCACGAAGCCCGGATACACGCGCCGGAACGCGCCGGGATACATGGGCGGCACCGTGTGGATCATGTTCTGCTCGAACCACGAGAACGGACGTTCCTCGGCGAGCTTGTTGGGCACGGTGGGGGATTTGCGCGCGTCGATGGGCGAGCCCATGAACGTCATGCCCGCGGGGAGGCACTCGTCGCCGTCCTCCGACATCAGCGCCACGGCGGCGAGCACCGCCGGCCCCGGCTGACATACGCCCACCACGTGCGCGCCGGGCCCGATCTGGCGCAGCATCACCATGATGTGGTCGATGAAGTCGTTGAAATCGAAGCGACCGGCGAACACCGGCGCCATCCGCGCGTCCGCCCAATCGGTGATGAACACCTCGTGATCCGGCAGGAACGCCTCCACCGTGCCGCGCAGCAGCGTGGCGTAGTGGCCCGACAGCGGCGCCACCAGCAGCACGGCGGGATCGACGCGGTCGCCCCGCGCGCGGTGCAGCTGCACGCCGTCGCGTTCGAAGTGCACGAGGTTGCACCACGTGGAGGACCAGACGGTGCGCGGCGTCACATCCACCTCCACCGCGTTCACGCGCGTGGAGGGCAGCTGCCAGTCCGGCTTGCGGTAGCGGCGCGTGACGGATTCGAAGACGTCCGTGGCCGCGGTCATGGATTTCACCCAGCCCGCGTCGCTGACGGGGTTGAGCGGCGACCGCAGCAGCGCCGACTGCGCCATGGCCGCCGCCCGCATGGGCGCCACGGCCAGGTGAGTCATTTCGTAGATCGAGTAGAGCATCGCGTTCCCGGCCCCGGCGCGTGCTGCGCCGCCAAATCCCGCACGTGTTTAGGTGTGCGCAATACCTGTTGCAAACCCGTTAAGCACGCCCGGGGCGCCGGAAGGTTCCCTGACGCACGCTGGGCCCGCCGCATGAGGAGACGCCGGTTAACCATGGGGCGCAAAGCGTTTTCGCGCGCGGCGCACATGCCCCCGCGGAACGGCGCCCGGCGCGTTACTCCGCGAGCGCGTGATCGATGCAGGCGGCCATCGCCTCGGGCGCGAGGTCGCTTGGGAACACCGCGGCGGGCTTCCAGTCGGCGTCCATCAGGTAGAACAGCGAGGAGTGGTCGATCACGTAATCGGCCGCAGACCCCGGATCCTCCCGGCGCTGGCCGTAGACCTTGAAGGCGGCCTTGGCGGCGTCGATCTGCTCGGCCGTCCCCGTCAGGCCCACAAGTCCCGGGGGAAAGGCGTCGTTGGCCACGTAGCGCGCCATCTGCTCGGGCGTGTCGCGTTCGGGATCAAGCGTGACGAGCGCCACGTTGAGGGGCGGCGCGTCGGGTTTGCGGGCGCCGAGCGCGGCGGCGGCGGTCACCAGCGACGTGGGGCAGATGTCGGGGCAGTTGGCGAAGCCGAAGTAAAGCAGCGTGGGCTTGTCGGCGAAGGCGGCCTGCGTGACGGCGGCGCCCGTGGAGTCCACCAGCGTCACCGGCCCGCCGACCCGGTCGATGCCGCTCACGGCGCAGGTTTTCGGCACGGGCGGCGCGGCGGTCTGCGCGCATCCGGCGACAAGCGCCGCGGCGGTCGCCGCGATCAGGCGATAACAGATCATGGGCGCGATCTAGGCCGCGTGCGGCGCGCTGTCGACCCGCCGGCCCCGTTACGTGACGATCGGTTGCAGGATGGCGGCGTCCTCGATCCACCGCGCCACATCCTCTTGCGTGGGCAGGCGGCTTGCGCCCGCCACCCGTGATTTCGCCGCCACGATGGCGGTGTAGAGCCTCCCTGCCTGCTGCGCCGCCACCGCCGACACGGAGCGCGCGCCTGCGGCATGCACCAGCGGCGCGAACCGCCGCGCCACGCCCTTGATGCGCAGCAGATCGGCCATCTGCACGGCGCGCTCCAGCTCCGCCTCGGCGACGCCGAGGATGCGGGCCAGCGCGGGGCGGCTTTCGGCCTTGGCGCCGCGGTCCAGCAGGTCCCGGGTGGTCTTGACGCCGGCGCGGTGAAGCGACGCGCTCAGCCGTTCGCTGAGCCCATCGATCTCGTCGATAGGATAGGTCATGCCCGTTCCATGCGCCCCCCGCGCGGAACGCATGTATTGTGACAGAAATTGCCAGCGCAACGGGAACTTTGACTATGAGGCCGCGGCCGTCCTTCCTTCCCCAGCCACCGGAATCGTGGGCGGGGCCCGGCCGCGTGCAGCTGCGGACGCTGGTCCTGCTGCGCTGGCTGGCCGTGGCGGGACAGACCGCGGCGGTGGTCTACGTCCGCTACGGGCTGGGCTTCGACGTGCCGATGGCTGCGGCGCTGGGCGTGATCGCCGTGAGCGCGTGGGTCAACATCTTCCTCATGGTGGCGCGCCCCAGCCAGGGCGTGGTGGCGGACTGGGAGGCGGCGGCGCAACTGGCCTACGACGTCGTCCAGCTGGCGGTGCTGCTGGCGCTGACGGGCGGCGTGGCCAACCCGTTCCTGATGCTGTTCATCGCGCCGGTGGCGGTATCGGCCATCGTGCTGCGGCCGGCGGTGACGGTGGCGCTGGCGGTGCTCACCTACGTCTGCGTCGGCGTGATCGCGCTGTGGCGCCTGCCGCTGCCGTGGCGACCGGGAGAAAGCTACGCACCGCCGGAGATCTACCAGTTCGGCCTCGCCGCCGCCGTGCTCATCGGCCTGGGCTTCACCAGCGTCTACGCGTGGCGGGTCGCCGCGGAGGAAGAGCGGCTGAGCGCCGCGCTCGCGGAAGTGCAGACGGTTCTGGCGCGCGAACAGAAACTCTCCGCGCTGGGCGGCCTCGCCGCCGCCGCCGCGCACGAGCTGGGCACGCCGCTGGCCACCATCCACCTCGTGGCGAAGGAGATGGAGCGCACGCTCGGCAAGGATCCCGCGTTCAGGGACTCCCCGCTGCTGGAGGACGTGCAGTTGCTGGTGTCGCAGAGCGAACGGTGCCGCAGCATCCTCAAGCAGCTCTCCAGCCGCAAGGAGGAGGGTGACGCCGTGCACGCGCGCCTGACGCTGGAAACGCTGCTTGACGACGTGTGCGACCGCCATCGCGGCCTCGGCGCCGAGATCCACCTGCACGTGGAGCCCGCCGCCGACGGATCGCGCGCGCCCGAGCTCGCCCGCTCGCCGGAGATCATCCACGGGCTCGGCAACATCGTGGAGAACGCCGTGGGCTTCGCCGCAGGCACGGTGGACGTGGCCGCGCGGTGGACCGCCGACGAGATCGAGATCGTGGTGCGCGACGACGGCCCGGGATTCCCGCAATCGGTGCTGGCGCGGCTGGGCGAACCCTATGTAAGCGAGCGCGCGCCCGGGGACGCGGGCGGGGGCCTGGGCCTCGGCTTCTTCATCGCCAAGACGTTGCTGGAGCGCACGGGCGCGCGGGTGGAGGCCCGCAACCGCACGCCGCCGAAAATGGGCGCGGTGGTGCGCGCCACGTGGCCACGCGCCGCTATCGAGGCGCCCCCCCTTCCGTTAGGGACGACCAATTCGTGACAAAGCGCGTATGAGTGCATATCTGACCGAAAACCGTGCGCACGCGCCTCCCCGGCGGCGCACACCCCAAAAAGGACATGTCCCATGTCGGACGCCGAACTGATCGATCTCCCCGGCGACAAGACGATGCTGATCCTCGACGACGACGCGCCGTTCCGCACGCGGCTTGGCCGTGCGCTGGGCGGGCGCGGCTTCGACGTGACGATGGTGGGCTCCGTGACCGAAGCCATCGAGATCGCCCGCAACACGCCGCCCCAGTACGCCGTGCTCGACCTGCGGCTGGAGGACGGCACCGGCCTCTCGGTGGTGGAGGAGCTGCACAAGCGCCGGGCCGACTGCAAGGTCGTCATGCTCACGGGCTACGGCAACATCGCCACCGCCGTGGCTGCGGTGAAGGCCGGCGCGCTCGACTATCTGGCCAAGCCCGCCGATCCCGACGACGTGGTGAAGGCGCTGCTCGCGCTGCCCAACGACAAGGCCGCCCCGCCGGACAATCCGATGAGCGCCGACCGCGTGCGCTGGGAGCACATCCAGCGCGTGTACGAACTGTGCGGCCACAACGTCAGCGAAACTGCACGCCGCCTGAACATGCACCGCCGAACGCTGCAACGCATCCTGGCCAAACGCGCGCCGCGGTAAGTGTCGGAGCCCTCCACCCGCGACCGTCTGATCGACGCCGCCTTCAGGGTCGTCGCGCGCGAGGGGCTGGAGGCCGCGAGCGTCAAGTCCATCGCGGCGGAGGCGGGCGTCACGCCGGGCCTCATGCACTACCACTTCCCCTGCAAGGAGGCGCTGATGGAGGCCGCGCTGCGGCGCGGGCTTGAGGAGTACGTGGAGGTCTCGCGCGCGCGGCGGGCGAAACACAGCGGCGAAGCCCTGCTCGACGCCTTCTTCGCGGACGCGCGCGCCGCCGCGACCGTGGACGCGGATTTCTTCCGCGTGCGTCTCGCGTTCGCCGCGCGCGCGCTGACGCACCCGGCGCTGGCGGTCGTGCTCCGCACGCTGACGGACGCCGCCGTGGAGGAGACCGCGCTCACGCTGGCCGCCGCCGCCGGCCGGGACGTCCCCACCGATCACGACCGCCTGACGGCCCGCGCGCTCAAGGCCGCATTCGACGGGTACATGCTGGCCGCCCTGACCGACCCCGCGTTCCCGCTGGAGGGCGCGGCCCGGCTCCTGGTGGACGCCGTCGGCCGCTCGCGCGGGCCTTGAAACATTCACCCGCACGCCTTAGGTTGGTCAACCAACCAATATAGAGGCGAACATGCGGATCGTGATGACCGGGGGCACGTCGGGGATCGGGCTTGTGGCGGCGCGGGCGCTGCTGAAGGCCGGGCATGCGCTGACAGTGGGCGCGCGCGACCCGGCGCGGGCGCCGGCCGATCTCCGCCGCGGCGCTACGTTTCTCCCGCTCGACCTCGGGGACCTCGCTTCCGTGCGGGCGTTCGCCGACGCCGCCGGCGCCGGGGCGGACGTCCTGCTCTTCAACGCGGGCATCCAGGTGGTGTCGGACCAGCGCACGGCGCAGGGTTTCGAGGTTACGTTCGCCACCAACCATCTCGCGCACCTCGCGCTGCTGCACAGGCTGGCGCCGGGCCTCGCGCCCCACGGCCGCGTGGTGCTGACCGCCAGCGGCGTCCACGACCCGGAGGCCAAGACCGGCATGCCGCCGCCCTTCCACGCGGACGCCCGGCGCCTCGCGTTCCCGGAAAACGATCCCCAGCGCGATGCGGCGGCGGGCATGGCGGGCCGCAGGGCCTACTGCGCCTCCAAGCTCTGCAACGTGATGACGGGCCGCGAACTGGCGCGGCGGCTCGCGCCAGGGCGGCCCGATGTGTCGGTCGCGACGTTCGATCCCGGCTTCAATCCGGGCACCGGTCTGGCGCGGGACTACGGGCCCGCGGCGCAGTTCGTGTTCCGCCATGTCATGGGGCTCGTGGTGCGCGGCGAGAACGTGACGCGGCCCGCGATTTCCGGCGCGGCGCTGGCCACACTCGCCGTCGATCCCGCCTTCGCCGGCGCGCGCGGCGCCTACTTCAGCATGCGCCGCCACCGCCTGACGGAGGTCGCGCCGTCGACGCTGGCGCGGGACGATGCGGCCTGCGCCGCGCTGTGGACCGACAGCGGCGCGCTGCTGCGCGACGCGGGCTTCGCCGACCTCGCCGAGGGCGTGTGACGGCGCCTATGCGCCCGCGCGGTCGACGCGATAGGTGAAACAGCCGTTAGAGGCGCTGCGGACGTGCGCGTACGCGATCTCGGGCAACGCGAACAGCGACTGGAGCACGTCCGCCAACGCCGACGTCTCAACGATGCGGCCGGTATGGATGGCGCCATCGACACCGTAGGCGCGCAGCATCACCTGCCCGCGCGCGTGCGTGACCGGCGGCAGCACGCCCCGCCCGAGTACCGCCGCCTTGCAGCGCTCGTGCGCGAACACGGGCCCCGTCTCCGTGTAGGGGGTGCGCCTGTCGAACGGCGTGTGGGCGAACAGCAGCATCGCCTCCCCGGGCTCGCCGTCGCGCAGGCAGTGCCGGCACGGCGCGGAGAGCGGCGCGGTGACGGTGCGGCGCTGGACGGTGGGATCGCCTTCCGCGAGGCGGGCGAGGGCCGTCAAGACGACGGCGGTGGGCAACGGCGTGACCTGGAACATGGCCCCACGCTATCGCGCGCCCGCCGGCGCCGCTGGCCGAAAGCGGACGCGGCCCCGAGGGCAAGCCTATGCACGCCGCGTTGTTGGGGGCGGCGCGCTTGCGCTATAGACGGCGCATGCAGATCGGCTTCCTCCTCTTTCCCGATGTCACGCAGCTTGACTTCACCGGGCCATTGCAGGTGCTGCACCGCTTGCCCGGCGGCGTCACCCATATTGCGGCGAAGACACGCGATCCCGTCCCGTCGGACTGCGGTCTGTCGCTCGTGCCGACGACCACGTTCGCGGAGTGCCCGCTCCTCGATGTGCTGTGCGTGCCCGGCGGGTTCGGCGTGGACGCCGCCATGGCCGATGCGGAGACGATGGCGTTCGTGCGCCGGATGGGCGGGCGGGCGCGCTACGTGACGAGCGTGTGCACGGGGGCGTTCATTCTCGGCGCCGCCGGGCTGCTGCGGGGCAAGCGCGCCACCACGCACTGGGCCTACCACGACCTGCTGCCGTTGGTGGGCGCCATCCCGGAGCGGGCGCGCGTGGTGCGCGACGGCGACACGTTCACCGGCGGCGGCGTCACGGCCGGGATCGATTTCGCGCTCACGCTCGCGGGGGAGATCGCGGGCGATGCGGTGGCGCAATCCATCCAGCTCGCGATCGAGTACGATCCAGCCCCGCCGTTCGATGCGGGAGATCCTGATCGCGCGCCCGAAGCTGTGCGGACTCCCATAGCGAAACGCTACGGGGCCCGCCACGAGGCGTTCAAGGCGGCTCTGGCGGCCGCCAAGTAAGGCCGCTCAGTCGTCGACTTCGTCGATTTCAACTTCGGCGGCCCAGAACAGGAGGTCTCCGGAAACGCCCTTGAACTTGCACGATTCCGACTGCGGCAGGTCGATGAAGGCCATGCCGCTCTCGGCGATCTCGGCGTCGATGGCGGCGCGATCGAGCTTGGTGACGAGAACGACACTGCGGATTTCACGATCGGACATGGGTCAAGGCCTCCTTCGGATGGCGCCTTGTAGAGTGATTCACGCCTGCGCCGCAGGGGCAGCGCGCCAATTCACCAACAAATTCCGATGAATGTTTCATGTCTCCGCCGGCGCGGAGAGAGGGTCGCGCATCAGCCGCCGCCGGCCCCCAGCAGCCGCAGCGCCGCGACGCGGGCGAACTGCAGCGTCACCGCCTTGCGGCGCGCCGAGACCAGCGGATGGCGCGCCGGCTCGCGCAGGATCTCCCCGCCGAACCCGTCCGCCACGATGAGCCCCACGTCCGCCGGGATCAGCGCCTGGGGAAACTCCAGCGTCACCGCGAAGTAGAACGCGTCGCAATAGTCCCGGTAGTCCGGCCATTTGAAGTCGACCACGAAGTCCTCGACGCCGGATTTGGTCTCCACGATGACGATCTCGCCCCTCGGCGACAGCCCCGCCACGTCCGCGCGCCGGCCATTGCCCAGCGTCAGCTCCAGCACCGGCGCATAGCCGCGGTCTGCCAGCAGGCGCTGGACGCCGCGGGCGAGGGCCGCTGTGATCTCGGGGCGGGAGGGGCTCATGGCGCCTCTCTACCACCCGCCCCGCCGCAGAATCTCCCTCTGGGCTCGCCGTGTCTTGCCGCCATGGTCAGGGACCGGCAGGGTGCCCGCCCAGGGAGAGGCGACCCACATGAAACTCTACGACTCCATCGGCCCGAATCCGCGGATCGTGACCATGTTCCTGGCCGAGAAGGGCGTCGACCTGCCGCGGGTGCAGGTGGACCTGCTCGCCGGCGAGAACCGCCAGGACGCACACCTGAAGCGCAACCCGTCTGGCCAGACGCCGACGCTCGAACTCGACGACGGCCGCTGCCTCGCGGAAGTGACGGCCATCTGCGAATACCTCGAGGAGAAGTTCCCCACGCCGACGCTCATCGGCGCCACGCCCGAGGAGCGCGCCATGACGCGTATGTGGACGCGCCGGATCGACCTCAACATCACCGAGCCGATGCTGAACGGGTTCCGCTACGCGGAGGGCCAGCCGATCTTCCAGAACCGCATGCGCCTGATCCCGCAGGCCGCCGCCGACCTGAAGGCGATCGCGCAGGACAAGATCGCCTGGCTCGACGGGCTGATGGCGGGCAAGACGTTCGTGGCCGGCGACCGCTTCACGCTGGCCGACATCCTGCTGTTCTGCACGCTCGACTTCGGCGTCGCCGTCGGCCAGCCGTTCGATCCGGCCAACGCCCACATCGCCGCGTGGTACGACCGGGTGAAGGCGCGCCCGAGCGCCGCCGCCAGCGCGAAGTAGCGGGCCCGCCCGTCCGCGGGACGCCATGACGCCCCTCCTCGCCGACCTGTTCTTCCGCGGCATCGCCATCGGCAGCCTGGCCGCGATGGGAACCGCGCTCGCACGCGGGCCGTCGAGCGCGGCGGCGCGGGTGGCGGGCGCGCTGTTCGCCGCCTCCGCCATCGCCTACGCGCTCAATTCGTCGGACGTGCTGCGCACCGCCGCCGCGGTTCTCTATGGGCCCATATGGCTGCTCTCGGTGGCGGGCGTCGGCTACGCGTGGCTGTTCCTGAGCGTCTTGTTCGAGGACAGGCGCCTGACGCCGGGCGCCTTCACGCCGGTGGCGGTGCTGACGATGATGGGCGTTGCCGGGTGGCTGTTCCCGCCCGGGCCGGGCGCCCGCGGCATGTGGATTGCCCACAACCTGATCGAGGCGGCCATCGCGCTGCACGCGCTGCGCTTCATCGC